>NZ_BMXA01000002.1:717500-1039828 GCF_014651515.1 Arenicella chitinivorans | reverse complement strand
AAAACGAGGACTTATTGGAACGAAAAAATGGCCTGAATACTTGACCTGGGATCATAGTCTCTTGTTAGGCATTTTTATTACCGAAAATTCTAAAGAAATAACTCCAGCTAGTTTCCTCTGAACTCTCAAGGTGTATTGGGAAAGGTTTACCCTCAGGAGTGATATTGTTTAATCGCTCAATAAACAGATCAAGATCTTCACAGCAATATATCCACTGACGATAACCATCCATTGTCAGAACTCCAGCGAGGAATGCAGTAAGATCTTTCTCAACTGCATTACTAATAAGTTTTTCAAATTCTCCCATTTGATCTTGAACGTCTCGTTGAGGCATTCCTTTATCATTTGCCTCGAAATCCCAGAAAATACATAGTGATTTTTGATGAGAATCAAATTCCATATTCGGGTCTAATTTATCAATGAACCTTAAAAGCACGAGACTCCCATCTTCATACTCTCTTGATTCATTCATCCATGGGTTTTCATTAACTATTTTTTCTATATTCATGCTTTTCTTTCGCCTAACGCCTAGCTCAGCGGCTTGTAAAACTGGCGCTTGTTTTGCTGGTTTTTGGCAAAACGAGTGACAGTTTTACAAGTCCGTTGCAGCTACTTGTTAGGCATTTTTTCGATAGCTTCCTTAGATAAATTGAGTTTTTCTTTGCACTCATCCTTATATTCCCAACCATCTGCATTTTCGATAGAGGCAAGATATTCGTTGATTGCTGAAACAGCCTTGTCTTTCAAATCTTGTTCACAATTTCCTCTTAATTTTGCTGAAGCAAAAGCTAAACCGGTTACACACTGGAAATATGTATATGACGAATACTCACTTTCATATGGTGCATCTATGTCAATTTCCCAGTCTTTAAGTAATTGCGTAAGAAAAAATAGAGCATCATTATTACTATTTCTTTTGTTCCATTTCCTGAAAATTTCTAACGTATCTGCACCTGTGTCGTTTCCGTTCGGTGAAAATTCATCAGTACAGCTCCACAGACTTGGTATCGGAATGATTTCTTTCGCTTTTGGATGATAATCCTCCCAATCAATGCGAAGTCTTTCCCAGTCATCAAGCTTTTCGGCTTCTTGTTTTCTATATTCCTCGAAAAGCTCTTCAAACTTTTCTAGCTCTGCAACATCCATTGGCAGTTCATTACGCTTCTGCGATACATATTTCTCAAAACTAACAAAATCAAAGTTATCGTTCTTTTTGATCTTTGATTTAATAAGAGGAAGTTGCCCAATTAATTCATCAAGTGTTGATCTCACCCAATCAGGAATAATTTCTATTGGTGGCTTTTTATACTTTTGAATTTCATAACCCGTTGTGAACTTCGCTTCAAAATCGAGAGCTAAACGCCGTTTTTTTCTATAAAAGGTACATTTTGGCAGACATTCTAAATTGTTATGAAAATCTTCGTGTGATTGCTCAAGTGTCTTTTTCGCAGGGCCATCTTGAAAAAAATGCAGTGTTATCTCCAATTCGTCGACCGCATCTCCGAATTCAGGCATGCCATACTCTAAATATTCCCCAGCGAGTGTAAATGAACGATGTCCACCATAGGTATTATAAAGTCTATGAAATATTATGATTTCCATACGATCTCTCTTTTGCCTAACGCCGCAATATGGGGCGGCTGGAACGAAGCGCAGCGGAGTGTAGGTCCTCCCAGCCCGCGCTTTTAGCGGGCGAAATGATTGCTTTGTTAACTGTTTTTTGCATAGCGATTCTCTGCAATTACTCTCAGAACGTTGTACCCCATTGTGACAATGTCATCTGATTTTTGGCGAGGGTTTTCACCCAAGAAACCAAATGCGGACCGGCCGACAATACAGCTGCCAGTTGTAGTTATAGCTTTAATGTGGGCTTCACCAACTTTTATTGCATCGCACCCTTTGATGAGTTCCTGTGTTGGAGGTTGGTTACCTGACCAATCTATTAGGGCAGCCAAGAAGGATTTAGTACTCAATTTGTTTTCATGCATATCCACAAGCTTAGAAACTACGACACCGCACGCAAACCGTCCATTGCTAAGCGGAATGGACCAGAAATGACCAGGTTCTAGGTAAGACGTCGATTTCGGAGTAAACGGATACTTCATACAGTTAACGCCTCAAACACCGGCGCAGCGTTGCTGCGTCCGAGTGCTTTGACTTGTTAAGCCGTTTTTAAAACGGTATATCATTTACTGCGAACCGAGATTCGCCCTCATATCTGTAGTGCTTCTTAAGTGATTTTGAAAGTTCTTTTCTAAGAGCTTTAACTGAATTTATTTTATCTATTTCGATTGAATCTAAATCTACTTGAAATTCTAATATCTCTTCTTTTTTATCCCAATTGAACCAACCATCTTTAAACAGCTTGCTTAAACCAGTTAGGTGTTTGAATTCTTTGTGGACAGGCCACCATAGATCACTTGCAACATCATCTTTGAATAGATTCATTTTCTTATGATCTGAGGTCAATTCATCACAGAACCTGTCATAAATAGCCTTAAAAGCTTTGATATTAGATTTATGCAGTTGATTATACTGCTCGATAATTTTTTTAAATTCTTCTGCCTGAATGAAATGCACCTTAGCAAAGGTTTGTTGTTTATCTACGATATAATCTGCCACGTAGACTTCATCGCTAATAGGTGTTCCTTTTGTGGTACTTTCCTCAAAATCTAATCTTACAAGTTCGGCCTGAGCAATAGAGAGCAAATTGAATTGAAATGCACAAGGATCTTTCTTCCTTACTGGCAATGCATTCATTTCATAAGCTTGCGCTTTCATAACTGATGTTATTGAGTTAAATATACTTTTGTCATTTTGGGGGGTGCCACTTTCTTTATTCATTTCTTGAAAGCCGAAAATATGCCTGTCGGGTTTGTCAGAGACAATCCCTGACTTATTATCCTTTAGTGTCGATAGATAAGTGTCTTTCCATTCTTGTTGCTCAAGCATAAATGATAAAATTCGATCATTAGACCATGCATGGACCGGAACCCACTCCATATTTGGATCATCATGATTTGATTTTTTTGACAAAAGAGCCCATGCATTTTTATCGTTTTTTTTGCAGCTTATAATTAGGGCAGTGTAAATATAGACACCCAGAATTCGAGATGCTTTATAAGCAACTATATCAATCTCTCGAACAGTTTCTTGTTGGTCATCCACGTAGTACTTGTTATTTATAACGTTCCATCCGTTGCCTTCTAAAATATTCGATATATCAAACTCTAGCCTAAACCCAGTTTTCTCAATTCCTTTTTCTATTTCTTCAATGTTCATATCATTAGTGGCTTAACAGCTTAATATTGAGCACGCTCGTTTTCGCCCAAATTGATATTTCGAGAATCTCTCGTAACCCTCTGTTTTACCTTTACTTTTCCTCATTCCTTCGTTTTTCCTTGGTGTGTAAGTGTGCGTGCGCAATATCAATCCTAGCAGTGCGCAATAACATTCTCAACGGTAAGTGTAAGTCACTGATTTTGCTATCATTGTTTAATATCAAAAGTGGCAAAGTGAGCGCGAGTTTGCGTGTAAAGTGACTTGTTTTGAGGAAACCGCCTAGATAAACTGTTTATTAATACAGTATATTTAAAGGTGTAAAAATGCCGCGTAAAAGCCCTTTTTTCGCACTATACGCTTGTGCGGTTACAGAATTGGCTTCGAGGCTTTATTTTTTGGCGAGCATGGAAGGATTACTCAGCTCATCCATGCGCTTCGTCCCATGAGCAGCCTGCGGCTGTGCAACATCGCTCCTGGCGATGTTGTCGAACTTGGAGTTCTCATCATACTTTCATACAGACCCAATAAAAAAGCCCCGAAGCTTTCGCTTCGAGGCTTTTGAATTTGGCGCGCATGGAAGGATTCGAACCTCCGACCGCCTGGTTCGTAGCCAGGTACTCTATCCAGCTGAGCTACATGCGCGTGTCTTTTCAAGGTTGCGAAGATTAATCGAAACTTTCTGATTAATCAACGCATTTTTTTAAAAATAGTTTCTTGTTTTACCACTTTTAAAAAATGGCGGAGAAGGAGGGATTCGAACCCTCGATAGAGCTATAAACCCTATACTCCCTTAGCAGGGGAGCGCCTTCAGCCACTCGGCCACTTCTCCGAATTATTGCGGTGGTCTTTATACCACACCATGAAAAAATTTCTACTACTTTACTTGTTACCAAATGAATCTTCGTCGCTGAAGTAGGCAGCACCACGTAAATCATGGTCGCTGCTGAATTCTTCTGCGGCTTCGGGCTGGTCATCCCCACCCATACGTTCTTCGCGTTTGATTCGCTGGTAAATCTCTTCTCGGTGAACAGGCACATCACGCGGCGCATTGATACCAATGCGAACCTGATTGCCTTTGATTCCAAGTACGGTTACTTGGACATCATCGCCGATATTAAGCGTTTCATTAATACGTCGAGTTAAAATTAACATTACGATCTCCAATCAATTTCTGCCTAGACCCGCTACAAAATGTAACAAATCCGAACTAGCCCAATAGAAGCATGTCTCCCGTAAAACCCGGCTTCACATGGATCTACTCGTAGGCAGGTGCGCGTATTATAGGGAAATAAAAAATGATTTCTAGCCTTATTCGTGCTTATTTATTACACAATTCCTGACCTATGAAATGTAACGGTAACATAGGTTGACGGAGCAAAGTGTGGATACGGGAGCACAGCAAAGTCAAGTAACAGCAAATCAGTCTTTTCTCGCCAAATTGAATGCTTCGTGTAGCGATTGTACTGCCAAATCCAGTTTATCTTCATGGATGATGACCGACACTTTGATTTCGGATGTGGAAATCATCTGAATATTAATGTTTTGATCAGACAGGGTTTTGAACATTGTATTTGCCACGCCGCTGTGAGACCGCATCCCTACGCCGACGATGGAGACTTTTGCTATTTTGTCGTCACCCTTGACATCTTGTGCACCGAGTTCTTCGACCAGTTCGCTCAAAATCTCCATGCATTGCGCATAATCACCCCGGGGCACGGTAAATGTCAAATCGGTTAACCCTTTCTCACTCGCATTCTGGATTATGACATCCACGTTGATGTGAGCGTCTGAAATCGGCCCCAACACGGCGTGTGCAATACCGGGATGATCGGGAATGCCGCGAATCGTCAATTTTGCTTCGTCACGCTGAAAAGCGATGCCTGAAATAAGTGGTGCTTCCAATGAGGTACCCTCTTCTTCGTAAGTAATAAGTGTGCCTGGCCCTTCAACGAATGAAGACAATACACGGAGTGGGATTTTATATTTTCCAGCAAACTCAACGGAACGAGTTTGTAAAACCTTAGCGCCGAGGCTGGCGAGTTCCAACATTTCTTCGGCAGTGATACTGTCCAAGCGGCGCGCTTGCGGAACCACGCGCGGGTCGGTGGTGTAAATGCCGTCAACATCGGTATAAATGCGACACTCATCTGCACGAATCGCCGCTGCAATTGCGACCGCTGTGGTGTCTGAACCGCCACGACCCAACGTGGTGATATTGCCATCTGAGTCCACACCTTGAAAGCCAGCAACCACCACGATACGACCTTTATCGAGGTCATGGCGAATCTTAGCGCTGTCGATATCGGTAATACGTGCGCGAGAATAGACGTTATCAGTACGAATCGTCACCTGGCCACCCGTATAAGATCTTGCGTCGATACCACGTGCGTGCAAAGCCATGGACAGTAACGCGATGGTTACCTGCTCACCAGTTGATACCAGCACATCCATTTCACGCGGTGAAGGTTGCTCTGTCAACTGACGAGCCAGCCCGATCAGTCGATTAGTCTCGCCACTCATGGCAGACACCACGACGACCAACTTTTCGCCTTCGGAGTGTTTCTTAATCAGATGATCGGCAACAGCATTAATGCGTTCGACACTTCCTACCGAAGTGCCGCCGAATTTTTCAACAATCAATGTCATGAAGCTATACAGACTGCAGTGACAATTTGCCCACGCAGCGCCAACAATAAATTATGCGAAGCGCGATTAAACATTGTTTGGCCAACAGTGTAAATCCCGCGTAGTAAATTAGCGGCCTTATTCACTTGAAGCTCACCCAAGGCACACGTAATCCACGTGCTTAGCAATGAATTTATGCGACCGAATTGATTCTGTGCATCGCAACAGCAGGCCAAAACGATTCTTCAATGCGGTTAAGTTAGCCTTGCTGCTCAGTCAACCAAGGCTCAACGGCATCCAGGCAGGCTTGTATTTGCTTTGCGTCAGGAATACCGCCCTCGGCCATATCCGGTCTGCCACCACCACGGCCGCCTGCGATCGCAGTGATGTGTTGAATGATCTTTCCGGCTGGGTATTGCTTAGAAATCCCCTTTGCTACCCCGGCCGATAATTTCACTTTACCATCAACCTCAGCCCCCAACACGATCACGCCATTAGCATGCTTATCTTTGAATTGATCAATGGTTTGACGGAGTAAATCTTTATCCGCACCGTCCAACACAGCTGTCAACAAACTGACGTCACCAACTTGTTTTATTTTACTAGCGAGATCTTCACCACCCGAGCCACTGGCAATCAAGGATTGTAGCTTCTTCTTCTCTGCTTCCAAAGATTTGACCGTGCCTTGTAACTGCTCAATGCGCTTCACAATGCTGCTGGTATCGGTTTTCAGAAGACCGGCGGCTTGTTTGAGCGTAGCAAGCTGTGCGTTTGACCAATCAACCGCGCCTTTACGCGTCACCGCCTCGATACGCCGCACACCAGCGGCAACACCCGATTCGCTGGTTATCTTAAATAAGCCAATCTCAGAGGTATTGCTAACGTGCGTTCCACCACATAATTCCAAGGAGAATTTCCCCATCGAAATAGTACGAACCTCGGCACCGTATTTTTCGCCAAATAGTGCTTCGGCACCGGCAGCTTTTGCTTCGTCAATAGGCATGATTGCTGAGCACACATCTTGCTGATTGAAGACTTCCGTATTCACTAGGCTCTCTATCTCAGCCAATTGCTCTGGTGTTACCGGCGCATCGTGCGAGAAGTCAAAACGCAGCCGCTCTGGGTCTACTAATGACCCCTTTTGCTGCACGTGTGCGCCGAGCACCATTTTCAGTGCGGCGTGCAATAGGTGCGTGGCGGAGTGGTTCGCCTGAGTCGCAAAGCGAGACTCTGAATCGACCACCACTTCGACATTGGCGCCACGTTCAATTTTGCCGGAGACCAGCTTACCAAAATGCAAATACGCACCGTTAGGTGCTTTGCGACAGTCGTTCACCACGATTTTTGCGTCGCCATTGCGAATAGTGCCAGCGTCACCAACCTGACCACCGCCTTCGGCATAAAATGGCGTAGCGTCCAATACCAGCACCAGATCAACGTCACCGGTTGCGGCGTCCACTTCCTGCCCGTCTACCTGTACAGCCAGCACCTTGGCACCGCCCTGTAGTTCGTCGTAACCAACAAACTCAGTCGGTGATTCGACCTCGATTTTCACGTCTGCCTGACTACCAAATTGGCTACTCTTTCGCGCGCGTTCACGCTGCTGCTCCATCAGAGCCTCAAACCCTTCTTGATCAATCGTGAGGTCACGCTCGCGAGCCACATCCGCGGTTAAATCTGCAGGAAAACCGTACGTGTCGTAAAGCATAAACACCACATCACCCGGCACCACATCGCCACTCAGACCGGCTGTCTTCTGCTCAAAAATCTTTAAACCTTGGTCCAAAGTTTCAGCAAAACGCAGTTCTTCTTTTTTCAGAACATTCTCAATTTCGGCTTGTTTGTGGCGTAACTCTGGGTAAGCGTCTCCCATTTCGTCGGCCAAAGCCTGGACCAGTTGGTAAAAGAACGGCGATTCACCACCAAGCTGATAACCGTGCCGTACTGCACGACGGATAATCCGACGCAACACATAGCCACGACCTTCATTCGACGGCAACACACCGTCTGTGATCAAGAATGCACAGGACCGGATATGATCTGCGATGACGCGCACAGAATGGTGTTTGCGATCTTTTTCACCCACCACTTTACAGATCTGACCAATCAAATTATCGAATAAATCGATCTCGTAATTATTATTCACATGTTGCATGACCGCTGCGATGCGTTCTAAGCCCATACCGGTATCCACGGAGGGTTTGGGTAGCGGTGTTAGGGTGCCATCGGCAGCCCGGTCATACTGCATAAAAACCAAATTCCAGATTTCGATATACCGATCACCGTCCTCTTCAGGTGTTCCAGGAGGGCCGCCCCAGTACTGCTCACCATGATCGTAAAAAATCTCACTGCAAGGTCCACATGGCCCAACATCACCCATAGCCCAGAAGTTGTCTTTGGCACCGATGCGAGCAAACTGGTCTGGTGATACACCGATTTCGTTTAGCCAGATATCGGCAGCCTCGTCATCTTCTTCATAGACGGTGACCCATAGCTTTTCCTTCGGCAGATTCAACTCTTCTGTTAAAAATTGCCATGCAAACTGAATAGCCTCACGTTTGAAATAATCACCAAAGCTGAAATTACCCAGCATCTCAAAAAATGTGTGATGCCGTGCGGTATAGCCCACATTTTCGAGGTCATTGTGTTTGCCACCGGCACGCACACAGCGCTGAGAGGACGTCGCACGAACGTACTCCGCCTGCTCATTGCCCAGAAACAAATCTTTGAACTGGACCATACCTGCATTGGTGAACAGGAGGGTTGGGTCGTTGCCTGGTACGAGTGAACTGCTGGGCACCTTCGCGTGCTCATGCGTTGCGAAAAAGTCCAAAAACCGCTGGCGAATTTCTGCTGTCTTCATAGGTATATAAAAAACGGCTCTTCTGCCTGGAGATTCGGGCAGTATGAGCAAATAAATTTGAGATTAGCGGGAGTTTATCCGTTCTGCCGAAAAAGAAAACCGTTGTCGCTAAGTTTCTATCAACAACGTGACACGAACGCCAGCCTGAAACCATTCGAATATGTTCGAATACGAGTGAATGAAACCAGTTTATCCACCCGCGCACAACACTAACTCAAACCAGACGCACGGGCTCCGTTCCCCTCGATGTCGATTTAACAACACCAAACTCAATCAGAACGTGAACTCCGTAGCCCCATAGATTGGCAAATAACACCGTATCATTCGCAGACAAGGCTATGTCCCCACTGATCAATCTTACTAGACTCTACCTTCGGATGACACTGCTGACAACAGCCGAATCTAATCTGCCTCGACTTGCGGCACGGTAACGTGGATATGCTCCATGGTAAATCCCCGTCCCTGCAAAAAGCGTGCCCGCTTAGTCCACTCGCGATAATCAGCTACCGCAGCACCACCAAATTTTTTTCGGTGTTCGTGTTCTGCAGCCTCCAGCCACACTGCCGAATTAGGCTCTAGATAATCAGCGATTAGGTGATCCGAAACGCCTTTGCGATATAATTCAGACTTTATTTTAACCGGACCCACGCCTTTGTTACGGCGTGCACGGACATACGATTCGGCAAACCGCTCGTCACTGACGTAGCCGTCTTCCACTAGCTGATCCAGCACCGCATCGACCACATCCAGATTTAATTCAAACTTGCGAACTAATTTCTCACGTAGTTCCTGCACACTGTGTTCGCGCATGGCGAGCGACCGAACCGCTGAGGTTTGTATTGAAAGATAAAGCTTTTTGCGCTCATCGAGCGAGTCTGACAGTGATTTCTCGGCACCTACCTGCTCGCCATCTGCCGATGCTGCCAAACCACGCTGACCCCGCGCGCCTAATTCGGCGTTGCTTGAATCTGATTCACCAGACGATCTGCCTGACCTTCTTTTAGATTTACGAGAATAATAATTGCCTTTGCTTGGCCGACGCGAATTAGAACGCTGTTCGTCACTACCAAACAGATTGTTGGATTCGTCCGTCCCTAGAATCTCTTCGGAGAATAGATCTGATGCATTGCTTCCTGCGTCATCTAAACCATGCTCTATAGAGTCAGTTTGGCTATTGAGGCGACCTTTCCCTGGTCGTTTTGAAGGCTTTAAAATTCGCATTCTTACTCCACGCGCACCGTTATGATCAGAAGAACTAACTACCAACTAGTACAAAAACCATTACCGCACGAATACCTCAACGCCAAACTAATTCACTACCGTGAAGCGGAGCATCAAGTCACCGCTTCAGATTGATCGATCAACACCGACCAAAAATAACACACTGATTATGCATCTGCGTCTTCCGACTCTGTTTCATCAGCGATTTTCACGGGTTCATTTGGCTTACCGCCAACACCAAGGGCTAGACGAATCTTACCCTCTATCTCATTGGCGGTGTCTTTGTGCTCTTTGAGATAATCACGCACATTGTCCTTACCTTGACCAATACGCGTACCGTCGTAGCTATACCACGCACCGGACTTATCAACGATATTGTGTTCAACGCCCAATGTGATTAGCTCACTCTCTCTGGAAATGCCTTCGTTATACAAAATATCGAACTCAGTCTGTTTAAATGGTGGTGCCACTTTGTTTTTAACCACCTTGACTCGCGTCTGGTTACCATAGACTTCGTCACCTTTCTTAATGGCACCGATACGGCGGATATCGAGACGCACTGAGGAGTAGAATTTCAATGCATTACCGAATAAAAATAACCAACGTATTGGCTTTTTGGATATTGGCCGTCAACTTACGTAACGCCTGTGACATCAATCGGGCCTGTAATCCCATATGCGAGTCACCCATGTCACCTTCAATCTCAGCTTTTGGCGTTAGTGCCGCTACCGAGTCAATAACAATGACATCCACCGCAGCTGAACGCACCAACATATCCGTAATTTCCAGCGCTTGCTCACCGGTGTCTGGTTGCGAAACCAGTAATTCTTCGATATTGACGCCAAGCTTTTCGGCGTACTGCGGGTCTAACGCATGTTCTGCATCCACAAATGCCGCGGTGCCACCTTTTTTCTGAGCTTCTGCAATCACTTGTAAAGTTAGCGTCGTCTTACCCGAAGACTCAGGGCCGTAAATTTCGACGATTCGGCCTTTGGGCAATCCACCGATTCCTAAGGCGATATCCAACCCTAGGGAACCAGTTGGGATTGCTTCAATCCCTTTACCGATACCAGAATCTCCCATACGCATGACGGAACCTTTTCCATATTGCCGTTCAATTTGCGTCAGCGCTGCCGCCAGCGCCTTTTGTTTATTGTCGTCCATTATTTTCTCCAAAAATGGTAGTGTATCGAGCACATCGCTAATGTGCTGTTAATTTATACAGTATATTGCTGGATGTCAACCAGTAGTTCTTGAGCCACGTCAATCCGCTCGCTTTTAAGGGTGCAATTGTAGTTGATCTGAGGCAAAAAACAGTGTGTTTTACATGAACAATCACTGCATATTGTGGTCGTTTTTTACACCGTGCGGTCAGTAGAAACTAGTAGTGAGGCGGTCGCTCGTGCGGCATTGATCCAATGCCTTCGTCCTCGGCGGGCTGGTCTCTCAAGCGTGATAGCATTTTGGCGTATTTCAACTTTAGATCCGCCAGCTCTTTTTGCTGAGCATAAAACTCATCACTCAATTTAGTGAGTGCGTCTTCGAGAAAGGCGACCTTAACCTGTAGGTCCTGAACAGCTTGATCACTCATCGATATCAACCCAGTGTTTGGCGCGCTCAACCGCTTTGTTCCAGCGTTTCAGTAATCGCGTAATTGTTTCGTTACTTAATTTTGGGTCAAAGGTCCGCTCGATATCACGGACTTTACTTAGATCATCGAAAGTCCAGTAACCCACCTTTAAACCCGCGAGATACGCAGCCCCGAGCGCTGTCGACTCCAACACCTTCGGCCGGATGACCGGTTTTTGCAGGACGTCGGCCTGAAATTGCGCCAAAAAATCATTGGCAATCGCGCCGCCATCGACATTCAACTGACTGAGCTCAATACCGCTGTCTTGCTGCATGGCATTCAGCACGTCGTAGATCTGATACGCCAGCGATTGCAATGTGGCTTTGGCAATTTCAGCTCGACCAGAATCACGCGTCAGACCAAAAATTGCGCCCCGGGCGTACATGTCCCAATGCGGTGCCCCCAAACCAGCAAACGCCGGAACGACCACTACCTGGCTTTCTGGGTTCGCTTGTTCGGCCAAGGCTTCGGAATCTTCGGCAGATTCAATGAATTGCAGTTCGTCACGCAACCACTGCACCGCCGCCCCGGCGATAAACACACTGCCTTCCAGCGCGTAGGTAATTTTGCCATCCAACGACCAAGCGATGGTCGTCAACAAACCGTGCTGACTGTCTACTCGCTCTGCACCGGTATTCATCAGCATAAAGCAGCCAGTACCGTAGGTGTTTTTAGCCATGCCCTGCTCAAAACAAGTTTGACCGAACAGTGCTGCTTGCTGATCACCAGCCACACCGGTGATTGGGATCTCGGCACCTTCCAGCGAATAGCTGCCAAAATCATCGGAACTACTGCACACTTCGGGCAACATTTGCGCCGGAATACCGAACAACTCGAGCAATTCCTGGTCCCAATCGCCATCGTCAATATTGAGCAACATAGTACGCGCTGCGTTACTGGCATCCGTGGCATGTACTTTGCCGCCAGTCAAATTCCAGATCACCCAGGTATCAATGGTGCCGAACAACAACTCGCCGCGCTCAGCACGCGCTCTGGCACCATCGACATTATTTAAGATCCATTCCAGCTTGGTGGCCGAGAAATACGAATCCACAATCAAGCCGGTTTTCTCGCGAATCTTCGTATCCCAACCCGACTTAACCAATTCATCACAGCGCGCTGCCGTGCGACGGTCTTGCCATACGATGGCGTTGTACACTGGCTCGCCAGTTGCTTTGTCCCACACCACCGTGGTTTCGCGCTGGTTGGTGATACCGATTGCTGCGATCTGGTCTGGGGTTAATTTATGCTCCGCGATTAACGAAGCCAATACACTCGATTGCGTGTCCCAGATTTCCTGCGCATCGTGCTCGACCCAAGCATCGCCGGGGTAATGCTGCGTGAACTCCTGTTGTGCAACACCGACGATCTCAGCGGCATGATTAAACAAGATTGCCCGCGAGCTGGTGGTTCCTTGGTCCAGTGCAATAATCATTTTGTCGCTCACGCCACGCCTCCGTTGAGAATTATTATTTTAATCAGTAAATGGGTATTTGAGCTGGCTGATATAGCTGCGCGGTAATCGAACGGTCGTTCCATAGTCAGCTGGCCAGTGCTGTTTGGGAAAATGATAGGTTCCGAACAGACGGTCAAACAATACCAGATGCGCCGCATAGTTGGTATCAATCGCGGGTTTCTCAGAGCTGTGGTGCCAGTGATGGAACTGCGGCGTCACAAAAATGTACTTCAACGGACCAAATGAGAATCGCACGTTGCTGTGAATCACAATCGCCTGCAACGCGGCGAATACCACGTAGATATCGAGCGCGGCTTTATCGGGACCAATCAAATACAGCGGCACCACCACCAAAGTGCGTTCAATAAACGTTGCCACGATATGCGAACGTGAACCCGCCAGCCAGTCCATGGTCTCCACCGAATGATGCACGGCATGAAACTTCCACATTTTGCGTCGCTCATGGAACATGCGATGTTCCCAGTACAGAATAAAATCCGCAATAATCAAAATCAGCACAAACTGCACCACAATCGGCAGACTCTGAACCCAGGCTTGCACTGTCGCATTGGCGGCAAAATCAAACACGCTGACCCAATAATTGCTGAACAGGATGATGATCGAAATCAACAGGTGGTTAATACAGAAATACAAAAAATCCAGTTGCCACTCATCCCGCAATATCACCTGATCGCGGTATTTCGGGAACAGCTTCTCCAACGTAGTGAACACCACCGTGGACCCCAAAAACGCCAGAATCAACCAATCAACACCGAGTGCCAACGGCTTGGGTTCCACAGGCCCAATGGGAATCGTATAACCACCCAAGGCAAAGCCAATGCAGGTCAGCAATATACCAGTCGCTCCCATACGCCGTCGTTTTCCAATAAAGAACGTTATCAGTCCAAAAAACAAAGAAAACCACATGCCGTACTTCAACACGTCCTGCAAGAAATACGCGTCGTAAGCCGCCCGTAACTCGGTGGTGGTCAAATACGAGGGATACAAGAAGGCCAGCACGCCGAGCAAACTTAAGAATCCGAGAAAAAAC
This sequence comes from Arenicella chitinivorans, assembly GCF_014651515.1. NCBI lineage: Bacteria > Pseudomonadati > Pseudomonadota > Gammaproteobacteria > Arenicellales > Arenicellaceae > Arenicella > Arenicella chitinivorans. The sequence goes on along the minus strand of NZ_BMXA01000002.1, from coordinate 1,025,700 downwards.
GAGATGTAACCGCTGGTTCTACCTGAGCCAATATCAAATTCCTTGTTTGGCTTGGCAATGACCTCTCGTTCGCGGTACTGATATTCACCGTTCATTTAGCGCCTCCGGCTGTAAAAATTCGGTACTATTGCAATATCACAATGGGGTTTCGCGAAGATCGAGATTTTATCCGGTTTTGCGACCTAAACCAACTAAACCGAAAACGTCGACAATGACCAGCCATCGTTCGCCGAGCCAAACACCGAAGGTCGTTTACCTGGATCGTGAGAGCCTGCCGGCACGAATCAACATCCCGAAACCCAGCGCACCGCATGCATGGCACGACTTTGCACGCACGGTAGCCGACCAGATCATTGCGCATTGTCAAAACGCCACGGTGGTGGTTACCAATAAAGTGCCGATTGATGCAACGGTGCTCGACGCCTGCCCCAGCATTGGTCACATTGCGGTCACTGCCACTGGCTATAACATCATTGACCTCGATGCCTGCGCAAAGCACGGCGTGTCGGTCAGCAATATACCGAGCTACGCAGCAACCACAGTCGCCGAACACGTTCTGGCCTGCACGCTCAGTTTGCGACGCCAAATCATTCAGTATCGCCAGCGCGTGATTGACGGCGCATGGCAGCAAAGCGACACATTCTGTGTCTTCGACAAACCAATTAATATGCTGGCCGGTGCCACGCTCGGCGTCATCGGCTTTGGTGAAATCGGTCGCGCCACCGCGCAAATGGCTGCCGCCATGGGCATGAACGTGGAGTACACCTCGCGGCAAAACTACGACGTCGACTTTGCGCAACACGTGACCCTGAACGACTTATTACAGCGCAGCGATGTGGTCAGCGTGCATTGCGCATTGAATGACGACACACACAATTTACTCGATGCACCCGAGCTGGCCCAGATGCCAGACCACGCCATTCTAATTAACACCGCACGCGGCGGCATCGTCAATGAAGCGGCGGCGGCCAGCGCAATTAAAAGTGCCACCCTAGGCGGCTTGGCGTTTGACGTGCTCGTGCAGGAGCCGCCACAGCACTCGCCACTGCTCGAGATCGCGGATCGAAGCAATGTAATCATCACGCCGCACATCGCTTGGGCCAGCGATGAGGCCATGCAAACACTGGCCAACATCGTGTCCGATAATGTGGATGCCTATTTGCGTGGCAGTCCGCAGAATCTCGTGTCACACCCAATCAAGAACTAACCTTTACTTCGACCCAAACACCATGCAGTTATCCAAATTCGGCACCAAGTTCACCCGTCAATCTGGCATTCATCAGTTAATGACCGACCTCGGAGAAGCGTATAACAGCAACCATCCTGACCTGTGCATGCTCGGTGGCGGCAACCCGGCCTTTATTCCCGAAGCACAAGCATTATTCGGGCACGAGATGCAAAAGCTGATCGAGAACAAACTGTTCGAGCGCATGATTGGCATCTACGACGGGCCTCAAGGTGAGGTAAGTTTTCGACAGGTTCTGGCCGGTTATCTGCGAGAGAAATTCGGCTGGCAGATCGGAGCGGAACATATTTCGCTCACCAACGGCAGTCAAAACAGCTTTTTCTATTTGTTTAACGCGCTGGCTGGTGAAATGCCCAATGGGGAGTTTCGCAAAATCCTGTTCCCCCTGTCCCCCGAATACGTCGGCTACGCGGATGCTGGCCTGAGTGACGATATGTTCGTTTCGGTGCCGCCTAAAATCGAAATGCTGGACGACCAACAATTCAAATACCGAGTGGATTTTGACGCTCTTGAAGTTGGGCCAGACATTGCTGCCATTTGCCTGTCGAGGCCTACCAACCCGACCGGCAACGTGGTCAGCGATAACGAACTGGCGCGTTTATCTGACATCGCCAAACAACGCGGCATTCCACTGATTATCGACAACGCCTACGGGCAGCCGTTCCCCAATGTGATCTACGCCGACACCAACTTAAATTGGGACCACAACACCATTATGTGTATGTCGCTGTCCAAACTCGGTCTACCCGGCGCGCGCACTGGCATTGTGATCGCCAACCCCGAGATTACCAACACACTAAGTGCGCTGAGCGGCATTATCACCCTGGCACCGAACAGCGTTGGTGCGGCCTTGATGACGCGTCTGATTCAAGACGGCGAAATGGATCACCTGACCACTGAGATTATCAAACCGTTTTACCGCCACAAACTGGATGTCGCGCAAGCGCTGTTCAAAGAGTATTTCAGCGACCTGCCGGTGTTTATGCACAAGCCAGAGGGCGCGTTCTTTTTATGGTTCTGGTGTCAGGACTTACCGATCACCGCGCGCGCGCTGTACAGCCAACTCAAACAGCGCCATGTGTACGTGATCCCTGGCGAAGACTTTTTTATCGACATTGACCCCAGCTGGAAACACACGCAGGAATGCCTGCGTATCAACTACGGACAGCCCGAAGCGCAAATGCGGCGCGGTTTTGCAGTACTGGCCGAGCTACTCCGGTCACTGTATCCGAGCCCCTAAACACCGCTATTCCGGGAGGAATCATGACCAACAAGCTCGCCAACGCCCTACGCCAACTACCTGGCCCCCTACGACGGCGCAAACATTCTGTTCTTCACCGCCTGGCCAATGTTAGCCGCGTGCTATGCGCTGTACTCCTTGCGTGACTACGACACTAAGTTCAACTTCTAGTTGAGGTTTAAAAAGTCCAGCATGAAAAACGCGCTGCAAGGAGCGGGACTTTGGAGATAGCGCCTGTCGTGGTGGTGGTCCCGACCGTCATTTACGCCAGTATGCTGGGCGTCACCATCTTTGCGCTGGTCGACGCTGTGTGCAAACCCAAACACCAGCAAACCGTGTTTTTGATTGGCTTGCTGGTGTTGCTGTTAATCCACATTCTTGGTGAGCTATTGATTTACACCGGCGCGTATCGCTACCTGCCCGCGTTGGCGGGAATGCAGTTGCCGCTCAGAGTCCTCCTCGGGCCCGCATTGTATTTTTACGCGCATGCGACTATGTCGGTCGACCGCCGCCTACCAACACGCGCGTACCTCATTGCTGCACTTGGGCCGGTACTGGTGCTGATTGCCATGGCACCATTTATAGTTGGTTTAAGTTCAGCCGAAAAACTCGCGCTGGCCGACCCGTTAACGCGCAATCCCGAGCACTTCAAACTCGCCGTCTTGGCGTGCACCAGCGCTATGGTGATCTTCGTGTTATTCACCTTTGGGTATCTCATTGCCGCCCTCAAGCTGCACCAACAACACCGCGCACAGTTAATGGACCGCTTTGCCGCCATCGAGGCTCAGTCACTCGACTGGTTTCGCGTTGTCTTGTTGCTGTGGGGCTGTACCTGGTTTTTGTTTGCGCTCGAATACATCACGGTGTTTCTCGAACTGCGCTGGTTCGGCTCGGGCGTGGTCTTACCGCTGTTTGAAGCCGTGGTATTACTGGCCTTCGCCTACCTCGCACTAAATCAATCAGTGTTAACAGATTCCGACCGCGGTGTGCCGCAAGCTGCAACACCGCGCGTCGCTGCACTGAGCCACGAACGCATGGCGTTCATCGCAGAAAAGCTAAACACGGTGATGACCAAGGACGAATTATTCATGGACGAGAACCTCTCGTTAAATAAGTTGTCGCAAGCGGTCTCTGTGAGCGAGAACCATATTTCTGAAACCCTGTCACAACACCTGAATACGAACTTTTATCATTTTGTGAATGGTTTTCGCATTGAAGCGACCAAAACACGCTTACAAAACAGTACCGACTCGGTGTCAGTTATTTCTTACGATGTCGGCTTTAATTCCAAATCAACCTTCAATACCGCCTTCAAAAAAGCGTCTGGCATGACACCTTCCGGATTTCGCAAACAAGCCCAGCTGCAAACAACCTAAAAAATAGCCATTAAAAGGTTCGACTAGGCCCATTCCGACGACACCGCGCCCAACTTAGCCGATTCTGAGTACCTCAAACAACACAACAAACCGAGGTAAACATGGCTTTATTCAACTGGAACGGCGACAGAAAGCAACTGCTCTCTACTCTGTGGATATTCCTAACCGTTAACTACATCTACTGTGATGTATTCAGCCTGCACGACGCCAAAATGCTGCAAGCATTCCTAAGCGGCAACGTTGGCGGCATGCAGATCACTGAGAACTTCCTGCTCTACTTTGCCGTGATCATGCAAATCCCGATGCTTATGATCGTGCTCTCTCGCTACCTAACACACAAAATAAACCGCATTACTAACATCGTCGCAGCAACCCTCTCCGGCGGAGTACAAACCGCCACCGTAATTATGGGCGGCACGCTTTACTACAAGTTTTTTAGCTTGTTCGAAATCGCCACAGCCATCTTGATTATTTTGCTGGCGATCGGATGGAAGAAAGAAGAGGCTTAGCAGTTGCTTGTCACAGGCTTTCGTTGACTAAACATTGGTCAACGAAAGTTTGAAACTCTAGATTCTTAGCTGCGTTCAAAAGCGCGTAGCGCGCCCTTTGGGTATAAAGGTCTGGGTCAGCCGTAGCGCGTAATTGCGAGCGCAGCCGAGACAATCTTGTTTTTAGCTCAAGCTTCCTTCATCAACCATGGTGAGCTTTAGATAGAATCACCCAAGCAGTTGACACTAAACATTAAATCGGCTCTGACCGCATTTTTCACCCCCATTCTAGAACGTCTCGACCTCGATGCCGCATCTTGGTTGATTCTCACTACCTAATTTGAGAAACGATTTCAAAGTTGGGTTGGGAGCGGGCATATCGACCGGCGTGTGTGTCGGCTTAATACAAGCAACAGCCAACCGCGTTCTCCTAGTCCGCCCAAATAAAAGCCAGCGCACTCACAGTCCTAACATGATCACGTTAGTGAGTACGTCGTTCGCCTTGAGTTCACTTTTGATTAAGGCTTGGCCTTAATTGACTTAGTTAGGCCAATTCACCTCTCTAAAAATCACTTTGATCGCCATTGCTACATCAGAAACAGCCCAAATTAGCGAGAATCGGTGCATAGATTTCTCTTTGGGCAGTGGCTGTCTATGTTTACTGGGTTACAATACCGACGACGTGCCGGGATGAATTCGTTTTTATGCAAAGAAGAAGGAAACAACAATGAATATATGGCTAAAGTTTTTACAGTCGTCATTGGTAGTCTGTCTTTTCGTGCCCCAAACTCTGTCGGCTAACACTAATGAGATCTCAGCATCCAAGCCCAATGCTGCCCCTTTAACAACCGTTGATACCTTGATAGTCGGTGGTAAAGTTTTAGATGGCAGTGGCAATCCATGGGCATATCAGGACATTGGCATCTCCGGTGAAAGAATTACTTTTATTGGCGATGCGGATAGCCACCAAGTTAACGCAAAGCGGGTTATCAAAGCCAACGGACTTTATGTGACACCGGGATTTATTGATATGCACAGTCACGCTGAGCCAGGGCATCCTGAGGCGAGAAAAATGCTGCCGCAGTTATACCAGGGAGTAACAACTGTTGTCTTGGGTGTTGATGGCCAAGGTAACAATGTCGTTGCACAACAATATGCTGAGTACATAGCACACGGCATTGGCGCCAATGTGGCCTCTTACGTGGGTTTTAATGCAGCGCGCCAGAAAGTACTGGGAATGAGTGCTGACGCCCCAACGCCGGCGCAATTGAAAGCAATGCAACAGTTTATTGAACGCGGGATGCAAGAAGGTGCGTTTGGAATATCATCAGGTCTATTCTATAGACCCGCTACCTACGCCTCTACCGAAGAGGTTATCTCGGTTGCGTCTATTGCACGTAAATACAATGGGGTTTACGACACACACGATAGAGATATGGGGTCTGTTCTCGACGGCATTGGCTATGATGCATCCGTTGCTGAGGCCATCGATATCGGAGAGAAAAGTGGCAATAGAGTTATCTTTAGCCATTTTACTCCGCAGGGAAGGCACAACTACGGTCGCGCAGATATCGGTGTAAAACTAATCAATAATGCGCGCCTTCGAGGTGTTGACGTTGTCGCCGCTCAGCACCCATATATCGCCACGCGAAGCTCGCTGCTTGCTTACACTCTTCCCGACTGGGCCTTAGCCGGTGGCATTGAACAATTATTCAACAGGTTAACAGAGCCTAAAACAAACGCACGCATACGAGAAGACAGCAAACGTATGTTAAATATTAGAGGCGGCGCCGAAAAGCTAATGTTTGCCGACGCCAACCCTGAACTCAATGGCAAAACTTTAAAAGAAGTCGCAGAGACCTACAACCTTTCTGTGTTCGAGACGGTTATCAAAATTGTACGCGCCCAAAACGATGCGAGTGTGATGAACATTGGCCTATACGATATGAACAATATTCGTTTGTTGGCTACACAAGAATGGATGATGACAAGTACCGATGGCGGCTCTGAGCCAGCCGGGGATAGACAGGGACATCCGCGCGATTTTGCGGCCTTTACTAAAAAAATACGTAAATTTGTGGTCGATGAAAAATTAATAAGCCTGCCATTTGCAATACGAGGTATGACATCGCTGCCGTCGCAATTTCTCGGCATAGCCGATAGAGGCAGGTTAACTGTCGGCCACTACGCAGATATTAATATTTTCAACTTAGCGAAGCTCAAAGATAAAGCCACTTATGAAAACTCTCAGCAATATTCAGAGGGATTAGAGTATGTATTGATCAACGGCCAAATAGCTTTAGAGAAAGGCAAAGCAACAACCATCCTTGCAGGTAAACCTCTTATTCGCCATCAACATCTCGCAGAACAAGAACCGACAGAAAAACATATGCTTGAGATGTTGAGAAATGCCTTTGGTGGGAAAGAACTACTCACCAGTATCGATAGATTCTCAACCACACTCACCACGATAAATAGCCAACAGAAAGTTAAAGTTTCTCGCTCATATTTTGATTTTTCTAAGAAGCATGTTGCCCAATCTCTTCCAGAATTAGAAGAATTGTATTTAAGAACTCCTGAACGTTCAGAGCAACATAAGAAGGGAGAGATTTCAGCATTAAAAAAGAACAAGCAAAACCAACTTTTGAATAATATGGATTTAAACTTCTTAAGTTTTTTGCGCAGTGATGAGCTCAGGTTGTTAGGTCCATTGGATATACCAGAACACAGAGATCAAAGCTGGTGGATCATGAATACAGGTGACCTGTTATCGCCTGCAATTGGTTTAGATCGCGACACTGGTCACATTCGCAAAGTGCTTTTTGATGATGGGCGTTATATTCTTGAATCGGATTATCGCCCTTTGGAAAACGGCATTCAGTGGCCGCATAAGTTTCGTTTAATGGATAAAAAAGAAGTGGTATTTAAAGGCGAATATTCAGAAATGAACATCAATGCCAAGCCCCAATTTGATACACCCAGTTGGTTTAATATTGAAAAATAGCTGGAATTAAATCGGCTCTGACCCCATTTCTTGTTGTGTTTATTAGGCATTTTTTGCGTAGACGTCATAAAAGAACTCACTGAATGACTGATACAGTGGCTTAGCTAAACTTACAATGCTTTGACGACTTGTACAGGTTTCTTGACCCAATGGAATAAGTTCCTCATGATCAAACCATACGATATTATAATCTCTAGGCTCACTCGATTTTGACTGCAAATCAAGGCACATTGGGCCCCAACCGTCGCCCCACTGAGCGAAAGGCATATAACCAGCTTTTGTAATTGGATACCAAGCATCTATTAATTCGGTCAGCTCTTTTAGCGGATTAGAGGATGGGCATGCACACATAAAAATGAGCTGACCATCGTGTTTGTTGCTATGCACTTGATCTAAAAGATGGCAATACGACATGAGATAGCATTTTAGAGTTGGCGGCATCCTGAAAGAATATCTAGTCTCCAACTCCATTAAATCAGACTCTATAACTGTGCTAGGAACCAATTTCCACTCAACCCAGCCTTCTTCATTTACATCGCCGTTTCTCATGTCGATAGGGACCCCTTCCGCAACATCCATGCAGTAGTGCTCTTCCGTAAAGTCCGCTAATATTTTTTTAATTTCCTCAATCATGCTCGAAACTTGTTTATGTCTAACGCCGAGCTCTGCGGCAATTCGGGAGCACAGCGGATGGAATTGATTTTGGATGGTTTGGATGGACACCCACTCCACTCTTGAATTCTACACGACTCTATGAGACCTTAATATTTCAAAGGACTGATTTCGGAGACAGGATGGCGCTCCCTCGAAAACAATTAGTGTCACTCAGCGACACCCCTTTCTATCACTGTGTTTCTCGTTGTGTTCGACGAGCGTACTTGTGTGGCTATGATCGAGTTACTGCAAAAAGTTATGAACACCGTCGTGGTTGGCTCGAACTAAAACTTCAGAGAACCGCTGAATTGTTTGCTATCAAACTCTGTTCCTACGCAGTGATGAGTAATCATTACCATGTGGTGCTGCATGTTCGACCGGATATCGCTGACGCTTGGTCTGAGCGTGAAGTCGTTGAGCGATGGAGTCAGTTGTTCTGTGGCACGCTGTTCTCTCAACGGTTTTTGGCCGGCGAGGGTTTGAGTGAACAACAATGGGTGGTGCTGCGACGCGATATCAAGCGCTGGCGAAAACGGTTGATGGATATCTCGTGGTTTATGCGAATTGTGAATGAGTCCATTGCGCGGCAAGCCAACAAAGAGGATCGTTGTACTGGACGATTTTGGGAGGGTCGTTTTAAGAGTCAGGCACTATTGGACGAACGTGCCTTATTGTCGTGCATGGCCTATGTTGACTTAAACCCGATTCGTGCCAACGTGGCGACCATGCCCGAAACATCCGACCACACATCGATAAAGTACCGAATTGATGCATTGAGAGAGTGCATTTCGGTGAGCACGGGAATGGAGGACTTCGTTGGTATTTCAGAGAACGCCATCGGCATTCCGTACAGGCTCAAAGACTATTTGGCGCTGGTCGACTGGACTGGGCGCAGTGTCCGGCGAGACAAACGCGGTGCAATTTCAGAAAAGTTACCCCCCATTCTAGAACGTCTCGACCTTGATGCCGCATCCTGGTTGATTCTCACTACCGAATTTGAGAAACGATTTCAAAGTTGGGTAGGAAGTGAGCATATCGACCGGCGTGTGTGTCGGCTTAATACATGCAACACCCAACCGCGTTCTCCTAGTCCGCCCTGATAAAAGCCAGCGACTCACAGTCCTAAGACGATCACGTTAGTGAGTACGTCGCTCGCCTTGAATTCGCTTTTGTTTAAGGCTGGACCTTGATTGACTTAGTTAGGCCAATTCACCTCTCTAAAAATCACTTAGATCGCCATTGCTACGTCAAAAGCAGCCCAAATCAGCGAGAATCGGTGCATAGATTTCTCTTTGGGCAGTGGCTGTCCATGTATACGCACTAATTGACCCAGCTAGACCAATTTTCCTCTCTATAAATCGCTTAGATCGCGATGGCTAACTCAGAAACAGCCCAAATTAGTGAGAATCGGTGCATAGATTTCTCTTTGGACAGTGGCTGTCCATATTTACTGCTTTGAATTCGCTTTTGTTTAAGGCTGGACCTTGATTGACTTAGTTAGGCCAATTCACCTCTCTAAAAATCACTTAGATCGCCATTGCTACGTCAGAAACAGCCCAAATTAGCGAGAATCGGTGCATAGATTTCTCTTTGGGCAGTGGCTGTCCATATTTACCTTTCATAGATTTCTCTTTGGGCAGTGGCTGTCCATGTTTACGCCCGTCCATGTTTACGCAACCATGCCCGAAACATCCGACCACACATCGATAAAGTACCGAATTGATGCATTGAGAGAGTGCATTTTGGTGAGCACGGGTATGGAGGACTTCGTTGGTATTTCAGAGAACGCCACCGGTATTCCGTACAGGCTCAAAGACTATCTGGCGCTGGTCGACTGGACTGGGCGCAGTGTCCGGCGAGACAAACGCGGTGGAATATCAGAAAAGCTACCCCCCATTCTAAAACGTCTCGACCTCGATGCCGCATCCTGGTTGATTCTCACTACCGAATTTGAGAAACGATTTCAAAGTTGGGTAGGAAGTGAGCATATCGACCGGCGTGTGTGTCGGCTTAATACAAGCAACACCCAACCGCGTTCTCCTAGTCCGCCCTGATAAAAGCCAGCGACTCACAGTCCTAACACGATCACGTTAGTGAGTACGTCGCTCGCCTTGAATTCGCTTTTGATTAAGGCTGGACCTTAATTGACTTAGTTAGGCCAATTCACCTCTCTAAAAATCACTTAGATCGCAATGGCTAACTCAGAAACAGCCCAAATTAGCGAGAATCGGTGCATAGATTTCTCTTTGGACAGTGGCTGTCCATATTTAGCTGGTGCATAGATTTCTCTTTGGACAGTGGCTGTCCATATTTAGCTCTTGCCACGACTGATTTCTCTTTGGGCAGTGGCTGTCCATATTTACTCTCGATATTGTACAGGCTATTACTGGCTATCGCTCGAAACATATCGTAACCCGAAACCCATCCACTGGTAGCCAGTCAATCGTTACAAGGTCACCTTCACAAATATTTTCTAGATCAGTTTTCACCAATGCTTGAACCTTCTCAACCACAATAATCTTCGTTGGAAGTTCAATTACTTCACCGAATACATGTACAGTTGAGTTTTCTGGCAGTTTCAAAACGCTCTGTTGCGGGTCCGCTTCCAAAAATCGCCGAATATTTTGAGCATTCTTGTCCGCCCGTATAGTAGATGAAAATTTTGCTTTCTTGTCTTCAGTGACAAAGGGAATATCAAGGAGTTGCGCGGCATCGTCAAGGTCACGGTATTGCTGCTGATTGAAGGCCACATTACTATTAAACAAGACATCGATATTCAATGCTCTCGCGACAACCCTTGCGCAATTAGTATAGTAGAGTAGATCTGCTAGATTTTTTGTTTCTGGCGTTTGAGCTATTGGACTCCCTTCGCTTCTTAAAACTACATTGCCGTCGACCTCCAACGTAGCGAACAAGCTCCAACCCTCCGACAGACGCTTGAAAAAACTAAACACTTTTTCAAAGTAGGGCAGATCTAAAATCATAACCCCATCCCATTGATCAAGTTTCAAATTCATCTCAAATTGTGTGTCACTCTCTAAGCCGTGTTCAACTTTATAAGCGAATGACAAAAGGCCAGCGCAGTTCGACCCCGAAAACGAGAATGACTTAGTACCAACTACAATAACTCCATCGATGTCGTCGAATGCTTCTTGGTGTGATTTACTGGGGCTTACAAATAGGAGCTTTTGCTTGGCCGCGATTTTATTACCTGAAATGGTGATCGCACCAGCGGCGTCTTGAGAGATCGCTTCAAAGAGACCAGAACCAGTTACCCTAACATGATCAGAACGTATTTTGATCTCATCTCCATGATCAATTACCGACTGATAGCGATCGAGAAAATCATCTTTGGATATTCCGCCTATTTCGAGCGTCAATGGCACTTTTTCATTAGTTGTGATTCCGAAATGAGTTTCCCCATTTACCCGAGAGCTATTCACATTAAATCGAGGGTCTAAGTTTTGTAAAGCTTGCTCAACTGCGTTATGAATATTGGTAACTGCTCTGACGGGTAAATCAGTGGCCTTTCCGCTTAAAGCTGTCGTCAGGGTATTAATTGTCTCAGTGTCACTGGGTAACCTTTTGCCCTTTTCAGCTCGCGCAGTTTCAATCGCCAACCCCTTCCACTCCTTAAGTACCTCGACAGTAAAACGCCGTACATCTCTATCTATATCCTTTGCGCAATTCGCGCACAACCAGATTCCATTCTCAATTGACCTACGTTCTTCTCTTGTCATGGATCGGTCATACCTTGGCCCACCCTTAGATGCTGCACAAATATGTGCCGCTTCACCAATACTGCTAGACTTTCCTTCTTCCGAAGGTCCGATGGTGATTATCCTGTGCTCAGGATTAGAGCATCGGTGAGCTACCTGCTTGGCCAATTCATCCTTGATTTTTTGTGTGAAATCATCCCTCGCCATATGTTCTCAGTAACTCCAAATTTAAGATCAAATTCTGTATCTCCTGTATTCAGTAACCATTCAACTGGGCATAGTGCCTTAATCCTAATCTAGCTAGGAACAAAATAGTTCCAGGACACCGACTCGTGTGCAAAAGTAGAATTCTAGTGCTTACAAATATTATGTCCCCAGCAAAAATCCAGTGTCTTAGTTTACTTTTACGAATACCATAAAAGTCTCTGATAGGCACGTATACTGTTCCTCGACTTGGGCCGGAATAGCAGTTTTTGGGGATCAGAGCCAAATTAATATTGTATTTCGCCAAGTTCTATCCGTTGATTTCGGGCACCCACTCCAATCTTTTGAGTAAGGCTTGACCTTAATTGACTTAGAGGCCAATTCACCTCTCTAAAAATCACTTAGATCGCCATTGCTTCGCCAGAAACTGCCCAAATTAGCGAGAATCGGTGCATAAATTTCTCTTTGGCAGTGGCTGTCCATATTTACTAGCACCTTATTCGCTTTTTGCGAGAAGTTAGAATCAAGCTAAACAGAATGCCCGCTACTAGTATGGAGCCGACTTTTGCATTTCATCAATTAGACAAAAAGCTGAAAGTTGCCATTTCCAGACATTTTACTAACTAATTTTTAAAGTTATTTTCGAATTCCTAACAACTGAAATAGTTCCTTTAAAAAAACTAGGCTGTTAGATATCCATGGCGGAAGACTTGTTAAAAGATCCTTTATGCTGTCAATGGCTATCACCACCGCACCTGGTATATCCTCTTCCTCAGATATACCGTCAAGCTCTGCTTCCAACCCACCCAAGATTTCATTACTTGAGACAACGACGTCTTCAGGTGAATCAAGCTGTCCAAAGTCTCGTTCATGAGCATTTGAGAAATCTCTCAGAACTTCATCGAACTTTTCTTGAGGGTAATTTTCGAGCTTTTTTGCAATATTGATCCCAACTTCAAATTTGTTTGAATCGTGCTGACCTAACTCGTTCTGTATAAGCTTTATAAAACGCTTCCAGGCTCCGTACAACCGATCTCCATCCATCTTAGTTCCCCATTATTTTGACTTAAACGTATAACTTCACATCAGAATCAATGTGATTTTCCGCCTAATTCAAACTGAATCATATGAGTTTCCTACATCGATTGACAGAATTCCAATTGAATCCAGATTTCTGATCCACAGTCAATCATCAACATTTAAATCTCATCAGACCGGTATGCTTATTTTTCGAAGGTCGAACTGTATCGACCAACCTATAATACTCCTCTTTACCATTTGACCAACTCAAAATCTATTCGTCAACCAAACAAACCCATATAGTTATAGGGGTCGGTATAATTATTGAGGTCAGAGCCGAATTAGTAGCCAAATTCAACCGAATCTGAGCTTCTGATCCACAGGTCTGCTCGGAATGGCATCGAATCTGTGCTGATCCTCTTTATCGCGCAGGAGGTCGCCGTGGAGTTTCTAGCATGACAATAGCTGGTCTTTAGCAACTCGGATTTGAGATTCTTCGCTGCGCTCAGAATGACGAGATTCGGCCTTGAGGTACGACGAGGCCCGCGCTTGAGGTATGACGAGGCCTAAGCTCTGCCGTAGAGCGTCATTGCTAGCGCAGCGTGGCGATCTTACGTTTGTTTGACCAACTCAACCCCGATTCGTCAACCAAACAAACCCATATGGCGGGATATGCAGTGATTCGTCTTCGAATGAGTAGGTGTCACCGGAGATTAGGTCTTGCCAGACGTCGAGGCTGGTGAGGTTGATGGAGTTGATTGGGACTTCGACGATTTCGTCGGTCATATTGTGCAGGCAGAAGATGCTTTGGTTGCGATTCAGGCTTTGGCGCCAGAAGGCGAAGATCTCGTCACCTAGGTGCAGTACGGCCTGAAAGGCGTTGGGATGGAATGCGGGTTGTTGGCTGCGAATCTTGAGCAGGTTTTTCATAGCAGTGAAGCACTGCGAATGGTGGCTGGCTTGATCGAGCAGTTTGGCGGTGAGCGCGTCGTAGTCCCAGCGGTGGCGGTTGATGCTGCGATTGTGGCCGGTGAGTTCGAGTTTGTCGTAGTCGTTTTGCGTTGCCAGCAGGCTGTGAATGTAGATGCCGGGCACGCCTTCAAGGGCCAGCATGACCGCGTGTGCGCAGAGGAAGCGTTGTTGCTGCCATTTGTCTGGGCCTTTGCTGGTGCCTTGTAGGGCATCGTATAGTGCGACGTTGATTTCGTATGGCTCATTGGTGCCACCGGAGACGGCACGCCAGGAGATGCGCGCACCGAAGCTTTGCATGGTGTTAACCAACTCGTCGAGATCTTCCTGACTCAACAAACCATTTGCCGGGCGCAGACCGATGCCGTCGTGACTGGCGATAAAATTAAAATAGAAGGTGCCGGTTTGCGCAGGTGGCATGCTCATTTGCCAGCGTTTCAAATGCGCGCTGGTGCCAGTGACCAGGGCGTGCAATAACAACGGCGGTAAGGAGAAATTGTAGATTGCGTGGGCTTCGTTGGCGTTACCAAAGTAGGAGAGGTTCTCATGGTTCGGCACATTGGTTTCGGTAATCACAATGGCCGCTTCGGTGTGCGCTTCGATCAAGGTGCGCAGCAAGCGCACGAGTTCGTGCGTTTGCGGCAGGTGTACGCAGTTGGTGCCGATTTCTTTCCACACAAAGGCCACGGCGTCTAACCGAAAGATGCGCACGCCCTGCTCCAGATAGCGTCGGATGATGCGCACCATTTCGATCAGCAGTTCGGGATTGGCAAAGTCGAGGTCCACTTGGTCGTGACTGAAGGTGCACCACACATGGCGAATGCCATCCAGAGTTTGCGTCTCACACAATAACGGCGAGGTGCGGGGCCGCACGACTTCTGACAGATCGGTTTCTGGGTCTGCCTCCACAAAATAATCTTTGCCGGGGTCTTTGCGTTGTTTGAAATTCTCAAACCATTGGCTGCGTTGTGAGCAGTGGTTGATGACTAGATCGGCCATCAGGTCGTAGTCCGCGCCAATCGCTTCGATGTCGGGCCAGTCGCCTAGGCTCTCGTTTACCTGTGCGTAATTAATCACCGCAAAGCCGTCGTCAGAGCTGTACGGAAAGAACGGCAGAATATGCAGGCCAGAGACTTCGGGTTTGAGGTACTGGTCACTAAAGCGCTTCAGTGTTTTGAGTGGCGCTTCGTCAGGATGCAGGATGGAATCGCCATAGGTAATCACCCAGAGGTCGGACTCACTCCATTTGTTTTGATGCAGTTCAGCAGTGAAGGCGCCCTGCTCCAGGTGCATGGCCTCGAGAATGCGGCTGGCCAGCGTGTTGTTGTCTTCGTCAGGATAAATCCGACACAAATGATCGATGACCACCGGTAATAATGGCCGAGATACTGAAAAACTCATCGCTGCTGACCCCGTTTACCCGTTCGCGTTATTGATACTCTGCCATGTCTTCGGCCACCGCCGCTAACAACTGCTCCTGAATGTCTGGAATCGCACTGATGGCGCGGTTCCAGCTTGGAATAAACGGCGTCTCCATCGGGTTTTCGAGAAAGTCATGCCCTGCGTTTAACACGTTTTCGGCGAACATTTCGATGGCGGCTTCTTCACGGTGGATGTCCAAGGTCAGGCCGTTCATCTGTGCGTCGTTGTAATAAGTTTCCACAAAGTCGAGCGCAATTCGGTAGTACGTGGCTTTGATCGCGCGGAAGGTTTCGGCATTGAACACCACGCCATTGGTGGCCAATTTACGGAACAGGGCTTTGCAGATGTCGATCGACATTTTTGACAGGCCACGAGCGGCGTCGTCTGGCGATAAGTCCTGATGCTTGTGGTCGTAGGTGTCGGCAATGTCGGCCTGACAAATGCGGTTGTTGGCGTAGTTGCGGTTTAGTTCTGACAACACGCCGATCTCCAGTCCCCAGTCACTCGGAATGCGCAGATCGTTGATCACGTCGGTGCGAAACGAAAACTCGCCTGCCAGCGGATAACGAAAGCTGTCGATGTAATCCAGATAATCGTTTTGACCGTAGACTTTTTTAAGTGCGCGCACTAAGGGCGTCACCAGCAAACGGGTTACACGGCCATGCATTTTGCCGCTGGCCACGCGGGCGTAAAACCCTTTACAGAACTTGTAATTAAAGTTGGGGTTAGCGACTGGATACAACAGTCGCGCTAATAAGCTGCGGTCGTAGGTCACAATGTCGCAATCATGCAGTGCCACCGATTGTGCACGATCCGCGGCCAAAACGTAGCCGAAGCAAAACCACACATTGCGGCCCTTACCCAGTTCTTTGGGTGCGAGATTCTTGGCTTGTAATTTGGCGTCGATCGCTTGCAGTCGTGGCCCGTCATTCCACAACACTTTGAAGTTTTGATTGAGTGGTTTAAAGAACTCCAGCGCGTGGCGATATTGCTCTTCGGTAGCACGATCCAGCCCGATCACGATTTCGTCCAGATAATCGACTTTGCTCAACTCCTGCACTATGTTCGGCAAGGCTTCGCCTTCCAATTCGGAATACAGCGATGGCAGCACCAGGCTCATGGGCCGCTTGCGCTGAAACGAGCGCAGTTCGTCTTCAAGCTCGTCTAAACTACGCTGATGCAGATTGTGCAGGGTTGTGATGATGCCATTTTGATAGAAATCAGCCATGAAATTCTCGAACGGGATTAAGTGGTTAGTAGTTGGTGCATTGCTTCGTTCCAGCCGATGGGACCCAGGCCTTGGGTATACAGCACGGGATGGTCGGAGGATAACGGCGGGAAGTCTGCGACCGGCGAGCGCACGCAAACGGGAAAATCAGCAACGTTGAGCATAGCCACGTCGTTGTGGTTATCACCTAAACATATCAACTTCGGCGTTGAATTTCCATCGCTATCGGGCCACAGCAACTGCGGCACGGTTTTTAACCACAACAGCGGTTTGGCTTTGTCGGTTTGCCCCTGAATATGGTAGAAGCGACCGCCCTTTAACAACGAAAAGCCAGCGGCTTGCACCTGTGCTTCAAATTGCACGAGTTCCTCGTCACTCCCCTGCCACACAATCGGCTCGGAATACTGTTTTTGTGCGGCTTGCTCCGCAGCTTCTAGGGACAAGCCGGTGTGCTCAGCGATCTCGGCCACGCTCCAGTCGTTGAAGCCGACGAATTGCCAGTCGGTATCGCGGCGTACAGCATTGATGAAGGACAAAATTCGCTCTCGCGTGACACCGAAAACATACGAGGTCATGCCATTTTTGGTCACCACTTTGGGTCCGTTCGAGTCTGCCTCGATGGCGATATTTGCCTCACCCATCACCGTCAACGCACTGCCGTTTTCTGTGATCAATGGGGTCGACAGACCGATTGCCTGCTGTAGTGTGATGACCTCGGCCAAGGTTTTGCTGGTATTCAACAGTACCGGTACATCTTGCTGCGCGCACAGTGCTAACGCAGGGAGCGCGGCGTCGAAGCTGTAAGTGTGGTGATCGAGTAAAGTACCGTCCAGATCGGTGGAGACTATCAAGCGCGTACTCATTGTGGCCCCCGTAGCGACTTAAAGCCATGTTGGGCATTCAATTCCAGCAACCAATCAGCTTGGGCCGGCATGGTGGCGAGCGCGTGTTCGGTAAGCCGTTGATAATGTGAAATAAAACGTTCGATCTGGGCTGGGGTTTGCGCTTGCGACGCATCGCGCCCTTCAAGCACCAGACGCGCAATCATCTTTTGCTCCTGTAATAA
Organism: Arenicella chitinivorans; assembly: GCF_014651515.1. NCBI lineage: Bacteria > Pseudomonadati > Pseudomonadota > Gammaproteobacteria > Arenicellales > Arenicellaceae > Arenicella > Arenicella chitinivorans. Next base: position 1,008,064 of record NZ_BMXA01000002.1, on the reverse strand, counting down.
TCGCCAGCCATACACGCAATCAAAGCTCGGCGCTTGCAATGCGACCAGCGCATCCAGACGCGCATACAGATCGGCGTAATCACTCGCGGATGCATTGTTGACGTAGGCGCGCCAGACGCCATCGGGGTCATCCTGCCGCTCCAGTTCATTAATGGGTTCTTGCAAAGCCTCGGGCGTTTGCGGCCCAATGCCCACGCACCAGCCTTCCAGAATGACCACATCGAACGGGCCTTGGACTTGTTGCCACTGGTCTTGCGGTGCGCGATCATCAATGGATTTATCGAACACAGGCACCCGAAATGCCTGATCCCCAGCAGCGTTGTCGAACATCTGCTGGATCATCGTTACCGCATGGGTTCCGGGCACGCCTCGGGTAATAAACAACGGATGCACCGTGTCACTCAACACCTGGCGTTCAGCGCGGGTAAGATAAAAATCATCAATCGAGGCGACCAGCACACGCTTGCCAAACACCTCAGTTAGCAGCAGTTTGAGAAAATCTGCGCAGGTACTCTTGCCACTGCCTTGCGAACCTTGCACTCCGAGTAAAAAACATTTGCCATCCACCGTGCTGTTGGCAAGCCCTTCAGCGAGCGGTAGGTAAAACGTTTCGACGGTGGCAAAGAATTCGGGTGGCAGCTGGTGTTGAGCAATATGTTGTCTGACAGCCTGTCGGATGGGGTCACTGAGAGAAGCCATGAAAGTTAGCAAACTGATTCAATTTGCGTTTTACTTTACTGCACTCGGCGTCACATTCATATCATCAGGCCGAAATCAGTGGCAAAAGCTGCGTGTGAGCCAGCAAACTGCATTGTGAAACGTAGCACCGTTTCTCAGGCTTCGGCTATAATCCGCCCCCTAGCAAGGCGAGGTTTGTATGACAGCACCAAAAATTGGTTTTATCAGCTTGGGATGCCCCAAAGCGTTAGTCGATTCTGAACGAATTCTGACTCAGCTCCGTGTGGACGGCTACGACATTGTGCCGACTTACAACGATGCCGACATGGTGGTGGTCAATACCTGTGGCTTTATCGACGCGGCCAAAAAGGAATCGCTGGACACCATCGGTGAAGCGCTGGCCGAGAATGGCAAAGTGATTGTCACCGGCTGCATGGGCGCCAACCAGTCGGACATTACCGATGTGCACCCGAGTGTGCTGGATGTGTCTGGCCCGCATGCGTATGAACAAGTGGTCGGCGCGGTCAAAACACACCTGCCCTACACACGCGAGTACAACCCACATCTGGACCTGGTTCCGCCACAAGGCATCAAATTAACCCCACGCCACTACGCGTATCTCAAGATTTCCGAAGGCTGCAACCACCGATGCAGCTTCTGCATTATTCCGTCAATGCGCGGTGACTTGGTTAGCCGACCAGCGAACGAGGTGGTGGCCGAAGCCGAGGGACTGGTGCGTTCTGGGGTTAAAGAATTGCTGGTGATCTCGCAAGACACCTCTGCGTATGGGGTTGATACGCGTTACCGCACCACTTTTCACCAAGGCAAACCAGTGAAGACCAAAATGCTGGATCTGTGCCATGCATTGGCGGATATTGGCGGCGACAACAAACCTTGGGTACGACTGCATTATGTGTACCCCTACCCGCACGTGGACGACATTATTCCGCTGATGGCGGAAGGCAAAATCCTGCCGTATCTGGATATTCCGTTTCAGCACGGGTCGCCTAAAGTATTGAAGGCCATGAAACGCCCAGGTGCGATTGATAATACCCTGAACCGAATTAAGGCATGGCGCGACGTTTGCCCAGACATCACCATCCGCAGCACGTTTATTGTTGGTTTTCCGGGTGAGACCGAAGATGACTTCAAGCAGCTACTGGATTTTATCGATCAGGCCCAGCTCGACCGCGTTGGCGCGTTCACTTACTCACCGGTCGAAGGCGCACCAGCCAATGCATTGGACGGTCATGTGCCGGAAGAAATCAAAGAAGCACGTCTTGCGCAGTTTATGGAGTTGCAAGCTGAGATCAGCACCGCCAAGCTGGCGAAAAAAGTCGGTAAAACCATGGATGTGCTCATCGACGAGATTGATGAGCAAGGTGCCGTTGCCCGCAGTGCCGCCGATGCGCCGGAGATTGATGGTCTGGTGTACCTGAACGATGAAACGCAGCACCAGCCAGGCGACATCGTACGCGTAACGGTACACGCCAGCGACGCGCATGACCTATGGGCCAACAGCGTTGCCAAACACGACTAACAGCGGATTATGTGATGCCAACCGAGCGCCAGGATCGTGCGCTCGGTTTTAAGCAGTGTGATCCGGCTTAATTCGCATCCAGCAGAATCAAATTGTTACGGTAGTAGCGCAGTTCCTCAATGGATTCCTTGATGTCATCCAAGGCCTGATGGCTAGCACGTTTTTCAAAACCACCCAGAATACTCGGCGCCCAGTGACGCGCCACCTCTTTGAATGAGCTGACATCCACATTGCGGTAATGTAGCCACTCGCTCAACTCTGGCATGTACTTGTAGAGAAAACGGCGGTCCTGACAAATACTGTTGCCGCACAGTGGTGCGCGGTTTTTGATTGTGTGCCGTTGAATAAAATCCAGCGTTTCAATCTCTGCCTGACGCTCCGTAACCCGGGACGTCTTCACCTTGGTGACCAGTCCGGTTTTATTGTGCGTACGAGTATTCCATTCATCCATGCCATCTAACAATTCTTGTGGTTGGTGAATCACGATCACCGGCCCTTCCGCAATGGTGCGAAGGTCGCCGTCGGTGATGATGGTCGCCATCTCAATAATTCGGTCTTTCTCTGGGTCTAAGCCGGTCATTTCGAGGTCCATCCAGACCAAGGCATTAGGGTTTTGTGGCACAGGCCATCTCCTTACTACGTTTAAATTAGTGGTATAGTTTCAAAAAATCAGCTGGCAAGAATACTATGAACGACGCAATCAATAAACTTCTCAATTTAAACTGCCGAGACTATTCTGATCAGCCACCGCCGCTGAACCTCTCGCAGATCGAGGAGTACCGTCGTCAAACCCCCGAATGGCAGTATTGCGCGACCGAAAATGAACTCAGCCAGACTTTTCGTTTCGCCAACTACGCCGACACCATCAAATTCGTCAACATCGTTGCCGACGTCGCCGAACACGAAGACCATCACCCAGAAATGGAAGTCAGCTTCAAACGCTGCAAAGTCACGTTCTACACACACACCGTACGCGGCGTGACCCTAAAAGACTTTATCTGCGCCGCTAAGATTGATCACAAGACTGAACATGTGACGGCGTAAACAACCTTGATTTCAATCTGAAGTTGATTTGCAAGGCGGGTTTTAACGAGAAAACAAAACTTTAAAAATTAAGGCTTACGAAAAACTACGAGATCGCGTAGTTGTATTTTTATTCATAAGCAAATAATACTCAGCCTCTCTGAGTGTCTTAGTGGTGATCAACGATGAAGAGCAGCTTACAAAACAGTCCCGGTTATTCTGACATTCCCCCTAAGCGCGCCCGGTACGGGCTCGCCATTGAGTATTCCAATCTCGCCTATAAACTTTTTATTCCATTGTGTTGGGTACTTTTTTGTGGATTTAGCGTCGTCGTCATACCCACTGCCGGAGTAATAATCGCTGGTGTTTTAGATGGAAAAACATTATCGGACTTAGTCAATGTGGAGGTGTTATCGACGCCGTCGGTGATGCTTGCACTTGTCGCATGGCCATTAACCTTGGCGCTGGCACTCGCATTCACGCGTCGGGTTAAGGGCATCAATCTACGTGAACAGCGTGCCTACTATGTAAAAGGAAGTGTGCCCGAACTAAATAGCGAGCAAGAATCCGCATTAAGGCTAACCATTGTTGACGGGTACAATGACGGCGCCTGGACTCAAACGCTCGAGTATTGGCCGTGTGAGGCTCGCCTGCCGGAGTTAAAGCGCTTCAAGTTTTTAGCGCTAACTACTAATAACGAGCAACGCGGGCTGCTGGAACAGTGGTGGGGTATCGTCAATGCAAAGCAGTACCACGATATGGTAACGAATCTGCTTGAAGGCCTACATTCCAAACTCTTTTTTGAGGACGCACAGAGCGACCAAAAGACCGCGATGGTGGAACGACTCGCAGGGTTGGTACAACTACCTGAATCCTACATTGAGGGCTGTCTCGACCACAGCTCAGAAGCGCCCGCAAAGTTATTGTGGGGCTTCGATCTCTACCGAATCATTGCTATTGCTCGTTCAGCCTATATGGCAGGTTATATCAGCGAGGAAGAAGCGTGGTCAGATATTCTCAAGGCTGCCAATTATTCACACGCCATCTTTGACAGCTATGAAGACTTTTACAACAACTACCGACTGGGGAACGCTTTCTGGTCAAATGATTTTGAAACTGCCCGTGAAAAGTTGGAGCGCTGGCAGAATTACAATAAAAATTGCAGGTGGCCAATGCGCACCCTTCCTTGGCCAGAGGTCTGTATCACTGAGCTGACGCCACAAATTCGTGATGGTTTTTCGACAAATCAAACGGCACCAAAGTTAGGGTTTATTTGATCCTACTCAGGCGCGTGGCTGTCACTGTCTTTAGCGACAAAACTCTTGCATGAACTCCGTCACACACGTCCGGACATGACGAAAACGATCCGCGCCTAAGTGCACGCCGCCGTACCAGCGTGTGACGATAATGAGGCGATTATGAAGTTGTGCCTGATCGAGTATTTTTAGCATGATATTGCCTGCCCCACTCTCGCCATCGTCGTCTTTGACTTGTTCGCCATCGGCGAAAATCACGGCCCAGGTGTTGTGCGTGGCTTTGGCGAATTTCTTCTTCTGACAGAGCTTTTTCAGAACTTTCTGAACGTCATCTCGAGACGCTACCTGAGCGCCACTGACCGCGTATTTAGACCCTTTGTCGGTCAGCACGTTGGCTATTTGTTGGATTTTCATCAATGCAGCTTCCTCTGGCGCCCATTTTACCGGTTCGCCAGAGGAGATACAGGGCGATTACAACTTGAGAATGTTGTTACCCGTGTCGCGATCAATAAACCGCACGAAGGGATCGACACCGATGTACTTGGGTAATGAGTCCACCACAAGCTTGACGGTATTGCTACCCGACACCAGAGTAACGCGTTTCTGATCCAGCACCTTAGATCCGGCCGCAAAGTCATTAGGATCGCCATCGAAGGTCACGATCTCCACCGACTCTGAAAATGGCTGCTCGGTTTCCTTACCCGTGCCGTCGGCGCTGAATTGCTGCGCGTGCACGGTGAAGCTGAGCTCGTATCGCCCGTCTTCCAACGCTTGTTGTGCCACCTCTTCTGCCCGCAGATCGTACAAGGTTATCTGATTAAACAAGGCATCGATCAAGTCTTGTTCGGTGTCGCTAGTGCCGGTTTTCAGGTGCCGCACCAAGTCCAGTGTCGTTGGATACGGGTCACTCTGATAACGGTACTCTTCGAGTAGCGCTTTAAGGGCAGCGTTGATACGTGTTTCGCCCAGGTGGTGCCGTAATGCCATCATCACCACCGACCCTTTGCGATAATGAATGTACGACTGGTCTTCAGCCCGCAACAGCGGCATTTCTTCAATCAATTCGCTGGTGCGCCCGGTGAGGTAGCGATCCAACTCGTAGGTCAGAAATTTACGCAAAGCTGTTTCGCCGTAGCGTTGCTGCATGACCACCAGTGCGCTGTACTGAGAGAGCGTTTCCGATAAAATCGCTGAGCCTTGCACATTAGCGGCACCCAGTTGGTGCCCCCACCATTGGTGGGCCATTTCATGTGCTGTCACATAGTAGACATAATCGATGTTGTCTTCGTCGCGCAGGTCTGCAGTAAAACCGATCTCTTCCGAGTAGGGAATGGTATTCGCAAAACTCTGGGCAAAACTGCGGTAGCCCGGAAACTCGATGATGCGGAATTGCTTGTGCTGATACGGCCCAAACGCAGCCTGAAAGTAGTTCAGAGAATCTTTAGTGGAATCCACCATGGTTTGCAAATTCCAGTTGTGCTCAGGGTGGTAATACACTTCGATGGCGACGCCGTCGTGAGACTCGTTGAGCACGGCGTAACGCCCCGAAGTGATGCTGAAAAAATTCACCATGGGTTGGTCCATCACATACCGGAAATACCGTCGACCGTCTTTCTGCCATTCTTTCTCAAGATACCCGGGTGCCATCGCAATTTGGTCTGCGTCGGTCGAAATGGTCGCGCTGAATTCAATAAAGTCGATAGAACGATCAAAAAAGCTCTCGGTGTATCGGCTTTCATCTTCCAGAAGGTACGCGCGCTGAACAGGTTCGAGATCACGTTTTCGACGGTCATGTTGATCGACGAGTTGAAAACGTGATTGATAGCCGAATTGCGGCAACAGTTGTGCGTTATTGATAAACGTGCCGTTCTCGACCACGGTAAAATCATGGCCTCGGTCCTTAAAACCTTGGTGATCTATCTCGGCTGTGAGTACCCCAGCGCGACGCTCGCCTGGTTGCATTGGCGTATTAAACACGAACCAGCCGGCACGCAATTCAGGGTCACTTAGCTCGAATTTGCCGCCGTGGATCGCCACAGTGCCAGTTTTGAGGTGTTGTGGCAAGGACACTAAGAAGCGCTCGATTGGCTCCTGTCCTGTGTTCACGACGTCAATGTTTGCCGTAGCAACCACTCGGCGATCCGCCGGATAGATAGCCACCTCAACGTCCACGCGTTTGGTGATCGGCAACGGGTCATCTCGATACTGGCTATAGTTCTTTTCATACTTAGCCTGCCTGTCCTTAAACTGTTCGGCGCCGACAAAGGTATTCAGAACCCGCGTGTTATAGAAAATGTAGCTTCCAGCAGCAACGAACACCATTAGCGCTACCGCGATGGTCGCGAAGCCGCCGCGACCCAGCTGATACCCGAGCAAGCGCCATCGCGATTTCAGCGACGTTAATGTGCCGCGTCGCCACAAACCATAACTCAGTACGGCGAATACCACCGCCAAACCAGACCAATACAGCATGTACCAGTTATGTGGCGCAAGGAACAATCCGTAGCCGTTCATATCGGAGTAAACCAGATCAGGAGAGCCGCCGTAGTTCGCCATATTGTGCTCGATGCCAAGCTGTGGCAGCACCAACTCCATCATCGCGTAGGCAAAGAAAATCAGCAAACCGATGTATTTGCCCGGGCTTAAGGTCTGAATAAAAAAGGCGAGTATCACCAGCATCGTAATGGGCAGCAGGTAAAAATAAAATACGCTGACGCCGTACTGAACAAGATCAAGGTTTGTGTACCCAGACAGCAATTGGTAGACGATAGTGATCGCCATCGCAAACAAGTGAATGGCCACCAACACGGCCACCACCGCCACCACCTTGGACGCCCAAAATACGCTGTTTGAGGCGGGCGTGCTATCAACCAATTCGTGCATACCAACCGTGTGTTCACGCCACACGACCTCTGCGGTGTAATAGGCCACCACAATAATGGTTAGCAACGCGAAGCCCCCGACCACCATGTCGACCATGTTTTTGGTTAACGGCCAGTTTTCAGTCCCAAAGGAACCGCCGCCCAGTAACATCTGAGCAATCAGCTGCATTGCAGAAAAAGCGCTCAACAACAAAAATGCAGGACTTAAAAATACCTGACGCATCTCAAATTTTGTGCGCGTTATAAACTGTGGCCACCACTTTCCAGCACTACCTTTGGTACGGTGAAATGTCAGCGTTGGTGCCGGCGCATGGTCGGCTTGTTGCTTAGCCGGTTTAACTGCTCGATTGAACACGGTTAAGGGTCGAAACAGACGACCGCCGAGCAACAATGCCGCTACCCCGATACCGAGCCACAACAAACGGTTCTGCAAAATAACGCCAGTCATCCCAGCTAGCGCTCCGTTCCGTTCGAACGGCGTCCAGTAACGCGTGAAGTCACGGTAAGCATTCAAACCAAATGGGTCGGTAATAGCGCGCATAAAACGTTGATGCGGTTCATCGAACACTTGGCCTGCCAGGGTATAAGCCACGAACAGCCCGAGCGCAAACATGTAAACCAGCATTAAGCTGCGGGATCGTTGAGCGACCGCGTAAAAAACCGCCGCTAAGATAAACAGCGTCGTGATCGAGAAGATGACAAATGGTTGCAGATACGCGGCCAAATTTAGTGGTCCCAATCGTTCCGAATCCACCGAGGGCATCCAAGTGCCCACCAAAGTACCCAATGGCACCATCGCAAACACCGTCACACAGATCAGGTAGGCGCCAACAAATCGACCTAACTGATACCCGAGCGGGCGAATCGGCTTGGTATAGATGATCTCAGCCATCTGGCTGGTCTCATTGCGCAAGGCGGTGTCACCAACAAAATTCACCACCATGAACATGCTGAAAATACTTAGAATCAACAACACCTGTGCGATGGCGTAGGGACTGTTAAATAAGACGTTGCCACCAGAGCCAATCTGTACCTGAGGCACGACCATGGCCAAGAAAGGCAGTAAGAAAAACACCAGACACGTCACGATAAACGATGGCTGACGTACGAAATAACGCCATTCAAAGGCGAGCATTTTTAGGAACATGATGCCTCCTTACGCCGCGTTGCGCGCTTGAATCAAGGTAGAGAAATACACGTCTTCCAGGTTTGCTGGCGTGCTCTCAAACCCTGCGGGCGCCGCATCGGCGAGCACATGCAACACCGATTGTCCTGCGTGCAGGCGTTTCGAGATCACGGTCATATCAGACTCAATGGCGGCGACATCCTCCGGTGCCACCGTCCTGCGCCAGATACGGCCATCTAATTGACTGGTAACCTCTAACGGATTGCCTTCGAGCAGAATTTGTCCGTCGCCGAGCACCGCCATCTTGGCACACAATTCAGACACGTCTTCCACGATGTGTGTCGACAGAATAATGACTTTTTCGGCGCCCAAACTCACCAGCAAATTATGAAACCGGTTGCGTTCTTCTGGGTCTAACCCCGCGGTTGGCTCATCCACGATCAGTAAGTCCGGGTCTCCCAACAATGCTTGTGCGATGCCGAATCGTTGGCGCATGCCGCCCGAGTAACCGCTCACGGCTTTCTTACGATGTTGATACAAATTAGTTTGCGCGAGCAAGCCGTCCACCACCTCTTTGCGCTCTGCTTTGTTGTGAATGCCTTTCAGGATTGCCAGATGTGTTAGAAGGTCGAGTGCGCTAACGCGGGGATACACACCAAAATCCTGCGGCAAATAGCCAAGACGTTGACGCAACTCGTTGGGTTGAGTCAGTACGTTGATGCCATTAAAGTCAATTTGGCCTTGATCTGTCGGTTGCAAGGTTGCCAGCGTACGCATCAAGGTGGATTTACCAGCACCGTTCGGCCCCAGTAATCCGAACAGGCCTTTATCGATTTGCAGGTTGACGGATTTCAGCGCAGCCACGCCATTTGGATAAGTCTTGGAAACATTGTCGATTTTGAGCATGGTCGGGGGCTCCTTGAATGATCATTTTGGGGTTATTAAACCACGCTGTGACGTTTTCCCGGCATGTTATCTCGAGTCACAGACGCGCACGTTGAAACTTAGATGCGCGCCTGCAGGATTCGGATTCAACTTTCTGCAATTTTTTTCGCGGCGTCAACCACCCTGTCAACGCCGTCGACGGCCTGCCTATTTCTTAAATGCGGCGGCCAGTTTTTCCGCCATCGCGTTATTCGCCGGCATAGTGCGTTGTTTGTTGGCGCGTGCTGGTTTGGTGTTTCGTGGTTTGGGCTTACCGGCACCTTGACCACGATCACGCCGTTCAGCGCTGGTTTCCTGCAAGCGCATGGTCAGTGCAATCCGTTTACGCTGCACGTCGACCTCTAACACTTTGACTTTAACAATCTGGCCCGCCTTCACCACTTTGTGCGGATCGTCGACAAATTTATCCGCTAGGCAAGAGATATGTACCAAACCATCTTGATGCACACCAATATCAACGAAGGCACCAAAGTTCGTTACGTTGGTAACCGTACCTTCGAGCACCATGTCTTCGACTAAATCTTTAATGGTTTCAACCCCATCACGCAGGGCAGCAGTCTTGAACTCAGGACGCGGATCTCGACCCGGCTTATTCAGCTCGTTGATAATGTCGGTGACGGTTGGTACACCAAATTGTTCCGTGGTGTAGTCCTCCGGTTTCAGGCTCTTTAGGAACTGTGTATCACCAATAATCGAATTGATTTCACGACCGTTTTTACGCGCAATCGCTTCCACTACCGAGTATGCCTCTGGGTGCACACCCGACGAATCCAACGGATTAGCATTAGTTGACACGATACGCAAAAAGCCCGCCGCTTGCTCAAATGTTTTATCACCCAGGCGTGGCACTTCTTTAAGCTGTTCACGGCTATTGAATTCACCGTGTTGGTTGCGGTACATCACGATATTATTCGCAATGGTTTCGTTCAAACCGGACACCCGGCGTAGCAATGGCATGGACGCCATATTCAAATCCACGCCAACGTCGTTCACGCAGTCCTCGATCACCGCATCCAATGAACGACCCAGCTGAAACTGGTTCACATCATGTTGATACTGGCCCACACCAATCGATTTGGGTTCGATTTTAACCAGTTCCGCCAGCGGGTCTTGCAAACGACGTGCGATCGATACTGCGCCACGGATCGTTACATCAAGATCTGGAAATTCGCGTGCTGCAAATTCAGATGCCGAATACACAGACGCGCCGGCTTCGTTCACCATCACTTTGGTCAGTCGCAGTTCAGGGTGCCGCTTAATCAGGTCTCCGGCCAGTTTGTCGGTCTCACGAGATGCGGTGCCATTGCCTATCGCAATCAACTCCACACCGTGTTTGGCTGCCAGAGCAGCGATCACTGCTATGGACTGATCCCACTGGTTTTTCGGTGCATGCGGATAAATCGTGGCCTGATCTAGGTATTGACCAGTTTTGTCTACTACCGCAACCTTAACACCGGTCCGTAACCCGGGGTCCAACCCCAGTGTAGCCTTGGCACCGGCTGGCGCAGCTAACAGCAAATCTTTCAAATTCAATGAAAAGACACGAATCGCTTCGGCTTCGGCTCGCTCTCGCAGATCGAACATCAAGTCACCTGAGAGATGCAATAAGACCTTGATTTTCCAGGTCCAACTTACCACTTGTGTCAGCCATTTATCCGCAGGCCGCTCTTGGCTTTGAATTCCCCAATGTTCCGCTACCATTTGCGCACAAGGGTGTGCCAACTCAGACTCCCAACCACCTTCCGGTGCCGCGATATCCAGCGTGGAATTTAAAATGCCTTCATTACGTCCACGAAAGATAGCGAGTGCCCGATGCGGCGGAATCGCATTGAACGGTTCTTGATAATCAAAGTAGTCGCGAAACTTGCTCCCCTCTTGTTCTTTATCCTTCGCCACGTTAACCGTTACCACCGCATTAGCCTGCAAGTAATCGCGTAGGCGTGCTAATAGTGCTGCGTCTTCGGCGAAGCGCTCCATCAGAATGGCGCGCGCACCATCGAGCGCGGCTTTGGTATCAGGGACCGGTGTTTCGTCACTGTCATTTAGGTATCCCGCCGCCTCAGTCTCTGGATCCAGCATGGGATCGCCCAACAGCGCGTCAGCCAAAGGCTCCAGACCCGCTTCGCGCGCAATTTGACCTTTGGTGCGGCGTTTTGGCTTATACGGCAGGTACAAATCTTCCAGCGAATTTTTCGTTTCCGCTGTCAGAATCGATTTTTTAAGATCATCATTGAGTTTACCTTGTTCTTCGATACTCGATAAAATGGTCGCTCGACGATCTTCCAATTCGCGCAAATATTTAAGTCGATCTTCCAACTCGCGTAATTGAGAATCGTCCAGTCCGCCAGTGACTTCTTTTCGGTAGCGAGAAATAAACGGCACAGTAGCACCTTCATCCAATAAACCGATGGCCGCGATTACCTGGCCCTGCGCAACACGGAGCTCATCCGCAATTCGAGATTCAATAGACTTCATAATGTAGCTTAATAGTTAAAATGAGATGGCCGATTGAATTCGGCTCAATAAGATATTCTTATAATGGGTTAGTTGCGTGATTCGGCACGCAGTGGTTCTTCTTTTATTGACTGGTAGCGCGCCTATCCTTAAACGCCGCAGCCAGAGTACGTTGGTCCATATATTCGAGTTCGCCACCAACCGGTACTCCGCGTGCCAAACGTGTGATCTTTACGTCGTATGGCATCAGCATTTGCTGTGTATAGTCGGCGGTGGTTTCACCTTCGGCAGTGATATTAGTGGCAATGATGACCTCGTGAATCTCATTCTCGGCAACAATTTGATTCAAACGCTTGAAACCAAGCTGGTCCGGGCCGATACCCTCCAATGGTGAAAGCTTGCCCATGAGTACGAAATAAAGCCCTTGGTACGCGCCAACTTGTTCTATCGCCTGCAAATCGGCCGGTGTTTCCACCACACACAACAACGATTTATCACGCTTCTCAGAAGCGCAGATATCGCAAAGCGTGCTTTCGCAAAATGTATTGCAGCGTTCACAGGAGGTGATTTTCTCCAAGGCATTATTTAATGCGTCCGCGATTTTTTTCGCGCCCTCTCGATCACGTTCCAATAAGTGAAACGCCATTCGTTGCGCATTCTTCGGGCCCACACCTGGAAGCGCTTTGAGCGCCTCTTTCAGTGCTTCAATTGCCGATGATAGAACCATTGGGGAGCGTGTATCGTGCGATTAGAACGGCATTTTCATGCCGGGAATATTCAAACCGCTGGTCAGGCCTGACATTTTATCCTGCGACGTTTTTTCGACCTTGCGCACGGCGTCGTTCATGGCGGCGGCGATCAGGTCTTCGAGCACTTCTTTGTCATCAGGGTCACTCAACAGTTCGGGGTCAATGGTGACACTCTTGACATCATGGCGACAGGTCATGGTTAGCTTTACCATGCCACCACCAGACTCTCCAGTTACTTCAATATTGGCGAGCTCAGCTTGGGCTTTTTGCATGTTTTCCTGCATCGCCTGAGCTTGCTTCATTAAATTACCTAATCCACCTTTCATTTAGGTTAATCCTCTTATTGGGTTACGTTGACCGCGATTCAAGTTAGCGTGAATGCGGCTTTATCGAATCTTCGTTCAGGGTGGCGCCAAATTCACTCATCAGCGCCTGTACCCCTGGGTCTTCTTGAAAACTTTGCTTAGTGCGTTCCAACTCCTCATGCCCCAATCGGGCTAGGCATTCCGCCGGTGTTTCTTTGTCGGAGTCTTCCACGTCGATGTCCAGCTGCACCGACGCGTTCACCACATCACGCATCGCCGCGCGAATCTTTTCCAGACGTTCGGGTTTTAATAAGTGTCCAAGACTCGGCGTCAAAGACAGTTGAATGCGGTCCTCAGCTAAACGCTCGCACGCGCAATTCATGGCCAATTCTTTGGGCAGACCGATTAAATTACTTTGTTCCACCAGTTCGCCCCACTCGTTATGTCCCGCCAGCACGACTGCAGCAGACGTCGGCTGTGGCGCTTGTGGCGCGGCTTGTGGCGCGGCTTGTGGCGCCGGACTTGGCGCCGGACTTGGCGCCGGACTTGGCGCCGGACTTGGCGCCGGACTTGGCGCCGGACTTGGCGCCGGACTTGGCGCCGGACTTGGTGTCGGACTTGGTGTCGGACTTGGTGTCGGACTTGGTGTCGGACTTGGTGTCGGACTTGGTGTCGGACTTGGTGTCGGACTTGGTGTCGGACTTGGTGTCGGACTTGGTGTCGGACTTGGTGTCGACGCGGCCTGAGCCACGGGTGTGGACTCGGCCTGAGCCACGGGTGTGGACTCGGTCGGAGCTATCGCAGTCGTACCACTGGATGCCGATTGATGAACTTGATTGCCAGACGACGGTGCCGGCTCAAATGCCAACATTCGCATAACGGCCATCTCAAACCCAACCCTCAAACTCGGTGCCAATGCGAGATCACGCTTACTTAAGAGTCCGATCTGGTAATACAATTGAACTTGTTCAGCCGGCAGGCTGGCGGATAACTCCTGAATCAGAGCCTGATCGCAGTCTGCAACATTGGCGCTGGCTGGTGCAACTTGCGCCAGGCTGACGTAATAAAGGTGCATCATCACATCATCGAGTGCGGCCGAGAAATCCACTGCGTGATCCGCCATATCACGCACCAAATCCAAAGCGGCGTCAATATCTTGTGAGGCAAGTGCACGCAACAGGCCTGCGATGTGTTCGGCTTTGATGGTGCCAAGCATACTCTCGACCTCGGCCAAACGAACCTCACCATCACCTTGAGCGATCGCTTGATCCAGCAGACTTAAGCCATCGCGCATACTGCCGTCAGCCGCCTTTGCCAACGCTTGCAGCGCCGACTGATCGAAGCCAATGCCTTCATTGCCAAGAATTTTGACCAGCTGATTTTCCACCTGCTCAGGACGCATCGCACGCAGATTGAACTGAAGACAACGTGACAGTACCGTGACTGGTAATTTTTGCGGGTCGGTGGTTGCAAACAGAAATTTGACGTGTTCTGGCGGCTCTTCGAGCGTTTTCAGCAACGCGTTAAAACTGTGCCCAGAGAGCATGTGCACCTCGTCGATCAGGTACACTTTGAACTTGCCTGAAGTTGGTGCGTATTGCACGTTTTCGAGCAGTTCACGCGTGTCGTCGACCTTGGTTCGCGACGCCGCATCGACCTCAATCAAGTCAACGTATCGCCCTTCATCAATCGCGACGCAGGTATTGCACTGCTGACACGGCTCGGCACTCGTACCCGATTCACAATTCAGTGATTTGGCAAAGATACGCGCCAGGGTCGTCTTACCGACGCCACGCGTACCGGTAAAAAGAAAAGCATGATGCACGCGCCCCGAATCCAGGGCATTCGACAGAGCCTGCACAACATGCCCTTGACCGACAACTTCGGCGAAGGATTTAGGGCGCCATTTTCTGGCCAGTGCAAGGTATGCCATAAACTGCCAATTCTGAGGAGGTGTTTGGGGTTGTCAGTTAGGCGTTCTCTGTAACCGAGAACGAATTATCGCATTGTATTCGAGCAACACGATGGATGACAAGGCTGCAAATTTTCGCGTTTTGCCACACACCGGCGCACATTCAGTGGCAACCTGCTTTGTGCAGTTCAGTGAGGCAAAATTATATTAAAGACGGCGGCGGCTAACCTGATCACAGCACCCGAATCGATCGCTACGGCTGCTCCCTTCCGGGCCTGACCGGGTTCACCATCTATCGCCACTGTGGAGACTAACCACCACCGCCAGCGGATTATAACGAACCATTTCGGTCTCGCCTACCGGCGCGTCCAACTTATCGATAAAAATCCAATTTTTTTTTCACGACCATGCATTTAGTCTAGAATGCACATCAATGGCCAAATCCGTAAACCCAATAGTTTCCCGCGCAGCATGAACCAGAACCCCACCATTTTTAAGGTCAGCGAACTGGCTGATGAAATGCGTCGCTTAATGGAAGCGAGTTACCCCGAAATCTGGATCGAAGGCGAATTGTCGTCGTTGAGCTCTCCCGCGTCTGGGCACCTTTACTTTAGCTTGAAAGATGAGCGCTCACAGTTGCGCTGCGCCATGTTTAAGGGGCGGGCCAGCGTAAACCGTTACCGCCCCAAAGTGGGCGACCTGGTGCGAGTGCGGGCAAAAATTTCGGTCTATACTGCGCGTGGTGACCTGCAATGCATTGTGCAATACATCGAAGAAGCCGGCGAAGGAATACTGCAACGGCGCTATGAAGAGCTTAAACAAAAATTGAATGCTGAAGGCTTGTTCAGTCAAGCACATAAACAAGCGGTGCCGAAGTTTGCCCAGTGCATTGGTTTGGTTACCTCGAGTTCGGGGGCCGCCGTGCGCGATATTTTGACCACGCTGCAACGCCGCTGCCCAGGCATTCCGGTTATCATTTATCCGAGCTTGGTCCAGGGCGATACGGCAGCCGCATCCATCGTGGCTGCCATCAACGCGGCAGTTGCGCATCAGCATTGTGATGTTCTCATTGTGAGTCGCGGCGGTGGTTCACTCGAAGACTTGTGGAGCTTTAATGATGAGCAAGTTGCACGTGCTATCTACAACTGCCCCATTCCGGTGGTGAGCGGTGTCGGTCATGAAGTCGATGTCACCATCGCGGACTTGGTCGCGGATTTGCGCGCGCCAACACCGACCGCGGCTGCCGAACTGCTAAGCCCAGATACCACTCAATTGCAGACTCAGCTGAACGCACTTGGGCAGCGCTTACCACTGAGCATAAAGCGTCAGTTCCAACGACGAGCACAAAATGTGGACATGACTGGCCGACAGCTCGTGCATCCTCGGCAACAGTTAAGCAATAAATTTGAGCGACTCGGGAAACTCAGTGCAGCCTTGGTCAGCGGTCAGCAGCGACAACGTCAATACCGGCGAGACCGTCTCAACGCGCAAGGTCAACGCCTCACTCGCAATAACCCGATCAAACAAATTCGACAACACCAGGCGCAGCAAAATGACGTGACAAAACGACTGCGAGGTGCCGAACAACGACTCTTGAACCACGCTCAGGAGCGATTGCGTGCCATGGGCAATCAATTGCATCTTGTCAGCCCACTGGCGACACTCGATCGCGGCTTTGCGATCGCCCATACCGAAAACAACGCCGTTCTTAAGCACGGCGCTCAAACCTCGGTCGGTGCCACTATTCGGGTGCGTGTGTCGGACGCACAGTTAGGATGCACCGTGGATGAGATTACCCCGAATGATTAAAGTACGCATCTTGGCAGCATGGTTACTGGCAAGCCAACTACTCAGCGCCACACCTGTATACGGACAAACTAATTACCCTGGTGGTGTGGTTGAGTTAGAGATCGAGAAAAAATCAGACCATGTGCCGGAAGTGCGCTATGGCTTGTATGAAGCGGTCGTGCTTGAGAAGCCCGAAGCCTGGCGTGTATTGATCGGCATCGACCTCGATACATTACCGGGTGAATACGTCGTATACATCGACGACCATCAGCAAACGTTGGATAACTTCCGCAGTATCGAGATCATCCATCAACCCATCACTAATCAAACGACGGACCCGCTAAGCACAGATTACGCGCGTAACTTAGTACGCGAACCGTCGAAATGGAGCGAGATTGAGTTTACCAATACGCAACAACCAAGTTTACCACTGAGACGCCCCGCAGAAGGTGACTGGCTCATGCGTTTCGGTGACAAAGTCGCTGACGAGAACAGCGGCAAGATCCTGACGATCAATTCAGTATCGATGACCACCACTGAGTTGACTAACGTGATTGCCCCGCAAAACGCGATCGTGTCTCGCGTATCCACCGACACTGAAACGGGGCGCTCACAGATTTACCTAGATCACGGACGCGGACTATTCAGTTTGATTGATGGCGTATTTGATGTGACGGTCGAGCCGGGTAACGGTGTCATCGCCGGCGCCATGCTCGGCAACACTGGGTCACCCAGCGATCGCTCGGAACCCGTGACCTTATACTGGCAAACCAGAATGAATCATACCTTAGTCGACCCTGCGATTCTCATGCAGCTCTCACCAAATTAGAACCACGCCTTACTTTTTACTACTATTACTGCGTCGACCACCGCGATATTTAACATGGTCTTTGCTTTTACGAGAGACCTTTGCCGCTGGTTTGTACGGGTTTTCTGAGGTCTTGAACGACAGTCGAACCTTGGTTCCGATGAGATCAAATTCTCGTTCGAAGGTGTTAGACAGATAGCGCTGGTAGGTCTGTGGTAACTTATCGAGCTGGTTACCATGTATCACCACATGCGGCGGGTTCATGCCGCCCTGATGTCCAAACTTCATCTTGATTCGAAAATTCCCCACCATTGGTGGATTTCGCTTTTCTTCCGCGTGTTTCAGAATGCGGTTGATTCGTCCGGTGCCCATGTTGGTCATCGCGCTCTCATAGAGGCGGTCAACCAACGGCATGATCACATCAACACCTTTTGCCAGTTTGGCCGAAATAAACTCGATCGGAATATTGCCCATATGCCCGAACTTACGGTCAATCTGGGTGCGAACCTGGTCACGCTCATAGCCGGACATACCATCCCATTTATTGACCAAAATCATCAAAGAACGGCCACTTTCAAACACTAGGTTTATGAGTCGATTATCCTGGTCGACAATTCCATCTCGTGCGTCAAGGACGATGGCCACCACTTGCGCAAGTTCCACCGCACGGAGGGTTTTCATTACCGAGAATCGTTCAACGCGATCATCAATGCGTGATTTCTTACGCATTCCCGCGGTGTCAATTAAGACATACTCTTTTTCGCCAAATTTAAATGGGACATGAATGCTGTCCCGCGTGGTCCCGGGCATGTCATAAACTACCACACGCTCTTCGCCAACTAAGGTGTTCAATAACGTCGATTTTCCAACGTTAGGTCGCCCCACAATGGCTAGTTTGGCCACGCCTTCCGGAATCGCGTAGCCGTCGTTTTCTGCTTGCCGACGCCCTTCGGTTTCAGACAGAACGCGGTTAAGTAAACGAACAACACCATCACCATTTTTACCTGAGATAATGCTGGGTTGATCAAGTCCAAGCTGGTAGAAATCAGACGCCACTAATGCACGGTCCAACCCTTCGGCTTTATTGACCGCAAGGTAGACGGTGATTTGAGGCTTTTGCCGTAGCTGCTTCGCGATTTCAATATCCACCGCTGTTGCGCCATCGCGTCCATCAACGATGAAAATCACCGCATCGCTATCCTGTAATGCGAACTCTACCTGATCACGCATCAGACTGTGGATCTCTTCATTGTCCGATTCGATCCCACCAGTATCCACAATCCAGTAGGGGTTCGCGCCAACACGGCCGACACCAACCATGCGGTCGCGCGTCACGCCAGGGCGATCGTCAACAATGGCATCACGGCTACGCGTTAAGCGATTGTAAAGTGTGGATTTACCGACATTCGGCCGACCGACGATGGAGATAATCGGTTTCGCAGCCTCAATCGTGGGGGGTTGTTCAGTGTAATATTGCTCGTCCACGATTGGGTACCTGAGTGCTTGTGCGGGAAGAAACTAGCTTCGTATCACGACCCTCTTCCGCGCGTGATTAACTATCTTATTTACGATTCAGAATGCTGAGCGACTGCAACTTGCCATCGCTGTCGAGCACAAAAAAGGTGTCTGAATCGACCACTGGCTCACCGATAATCGTCTTGGCACCCAACGCGTGTTTGCCAAGCAGGCGACCATCCTGTTTGCTTAGAATATACAGGCCACCATCGCCTTCGCTCACGACCACGTACGGGCCAACTGAAACTGGCGCAGTGACAGGAAAAAGACGCAAAGCCGACTGTGACCAGACTTTATTGCCAGATGTACGATCAATTTGATGCACGACACCGCTCTTATCAACGATATACAAATAAGCCGCATCGTAGGCCATCGAATGGTATGACGAAACGTCCGCACTCCATTCAATACGCTTTTCCTGAATGTTCAATGCATGTGTGACCTCTTGATAGGACGACACATAAATAAAATTGCCAACGTGCAATGGATTGGTGTCAATGTCTGACAAACGCTCGATATCGTTGGTGCCACGAGGAAATGAGATTGGAAAATCCCAAAGCGCACGTCCTGTTTCCGCTTGTAACGCGGCCAGCAGCCCATCAGAGAACCCAGCAAATACAACCCCTTGTGTAACCACTGGGCGGGAATCACCGCGCAAAGTCAGCTTGGGTAACTGGCGACTGATGGTCCATTTACGCGACCCGTCAAATGCCGACAAACCATAGACTTTGCCATCACCGGTACGAGCGACCACCAAACTGCCGTCGATCACCGGACTGGAGAGTACTTCGCTGTCTAACTGCGTTTTCCAAGCCAGTGCGCCGTCGCTTTGATTCAATGCGTAAACAAAGCCCTCACTGGTACCGAATAACACCAATCCACCACCAACTCCAACACCTGCCGTGATGGTTTCTTTCTTGTCATAATATGCCCAGGCTACTTTGCCAGACTCGATATCGATTTTTTCGACTCGACCGTTAGTAGCTGCGGCATAAACATAGGCACCCAGCGATGCTGGCGATAAAACTGCATCGCCAGGCTTGATGCGATGACCAACGGTGCGCGACCAATTTCGCTGCAACGAGGTCGAGGTTTCGACCTTGGGTTTTTTGGGCTTCTCATCCGGACCAAAAAAGTCCGTCTTTTTAGATTTTCCGCCACAAGCTGCAACAAATACAAGCAATAAACACACTGCGATTGTTCGAAATTTATTCATAGTTACCCAACTTAATTCGTGTACTTATACAGGCGGAAATGCCAACTAACTTACTCTGAGGCAGACTGGTCGTCGGCGCTCACTGATTCCGCTTCAGGCAAACGCTCTAGTTTCAGGCTCAATACTTGAGCGTACGCAGACTGGCCCTCGACCAAACCATCGACCGCGGCTTGATAATAAGCTCGTGCGGCTGTGTACTCACCTTGCTCAACCGCAATATCACCCAGTACTTCTGAATAATGCGACGTAAATGCCTCGGATGGCTGATGTGATGCAAGCTGTTTGGCCGCATCCAAATCACCTTGCTCCAATCGAATTTTAGCCTGTCTTACACGCGCGGTGTGGACCAGCCCAGATTCCTTCGCGTTGTCGATCACCCATTGTAGTTCTGTAAACGCCGCATCCAAATCACTCTGCGCCAACTGGCGTGCCTTGATAAGCACTGCCTTAGCAGCGTATGGCGTTGCTGCATAATCTGATTTCAGCTGATCAACCTTAGTGCTGACATCCGCCAGCTCAGAACTCGTTACTTGCGCAACCGTCGCGGCATAGATTGTCGAGGCGGCTTGGGCTTTTTCAAGCTGTGATGTTTTGTAGTAGTCCCAGCCAAAAATAGCGCCGAGCCCCAATACCACGCCAACGATCAATGCGGGACCGTTATCCTTGAGCCACTGCCGTGCTCGCTCATCTTGTTCTTCCGGGGTCAGAAAAATATCGTCTGCCATGTGACTTTATCTCGTTGTGTTCTGTCAAAAGTTAATCTGGGGTTGCGCGCACTTACCCATTGGCGCCACCCAGGTCCCCACAAGGGGACTGTGCATTATAGCGATTCTAATAGATTAGTCACGACGTTCACGACATCGTTTTGTGCAATTGTTTGTTGTTCCAACGGTGCCTGTGACGTGGACTTAGGTCGTCGCAACGGCTTGACGCTTGCGGTGACGTCCTGCGCTTCCTGCTCACCAATCACCAAAGCAAGCGTCGCACCACTTTTATCTGCACGTTTAAATTGGTTTTTCATACTACCAGCGCCTTGATGACAGTTTACCGCCAGGCCAGCCTGAATCAGATCGCGCTGCAAGATCAACGCCTGGCGGCGAGCAGCCTCTCCAACCGATACGATGAACACATCTGTGAACCCAGTTTGATTGGCCGACTCAGCACCTTGCTCCTGCAAAATCTGAATCAGACGCTCGAGCCCCATACCAAAACCGAAAGCCGGTGTTGACTGCCCACCAAGCTGCGCTACTAAGCCGTCATAGCGACCGCCGCCGCACACGGTCGATTGCGCGCCAAAATCTTTATTCACCCATTCGAACACGGTGTCATTATAGTAATCAAGACCACGCACCAATCGCGAATTAATACGGAACGCGATGCCGAGGTCAGTCAGATACGTCTGCAAGGTTTCAAAGTGCTGTGCCGACGAATCACTCAAGAACGTCAAGATATTGGGCGCATCACCCAACAACGCTTGCACCTCAGCATTCTTACTGTCCAAAATTCGCAACGGATTTGTGGTCAGTCTTCGAACACTGTCTTCATCCAAGGCATCTCGGTGCTGGGAAAGATACGCAACCAAAGCATCGCGATAATTAGCTCGGGCGGTGTCGTCACCAAGACTGTTAATCTGCAATTCTGTATCTTTCAATCCCAAGCGATCGAATAATTGTGCAACCAGTGACAATACTTCCGCTTCAATATCAGGCGTATTCCAGCCGTAACACTCCAGCCCGACCTGATGAAACTGACGATAACGCCCTTTCTGAGGTCGTTCATGACGAAACATGGGCCCCTGATACCATAGGCGCTGTTGCTGATTGTAAAACAAACCGTTCTCGATCCCAGCTCGAACGGTGCTCGCCGTCCCCTCTGGGCGCAGAGTCAGTGAATCACCATTGCGATCTTCAAAGGTGTACATCTCTTTGGAAACAATGTCTGTCTCAGCCCCAATCGAGCGCGCAAATAACTGGGTGCTCTCCACCAGTGGTGTGCGAATTTGCTGATAGCCAAACTGCCGAAACACGTCGGCACATACCGTCTCAACATGCTGCCACAGCGCGGAATCCAGCGGCAAAATATCGTTCATGCCACGAATGGCTTTAATTTGAGATTGCTTATTCATGATGAAGCGGGTCGGGGAATAATGTTTTTTTCAGAACTGGCGTTGCGTATCTGAACCGGTCATTCGCCGATCGAGAATCGAGCGAACACACCTTCACGATGAGGTGTTAAGTCAAAATCGTCGCCGTTCACTTTAGCCGTCACCGCTGCGGCTTTGCCCAGAAAGACCGTGATGGGCAACTCAGACTGCACTTCCAGCTGTTCACCACCGGCGTAACTCTTGTAGGCCAGGCGTTTTCCATCGCTATCTCGAATATCGACCCAGCAGGTATCATTGAAATCCAGGACCAACACCTGGCCAACACGTTGTTGCAAGGACTCGTCTTCTAAGGATTCGTTGGCCGCTATGACTTCGTCAGCAGTCTGATTCAATGGCGATGTGGTTTGCGCTTGTTCACTCAGTTCGCTGGACGTTTCAACCACGGTCGTGTCAGGTATCTCAGTGGACGTATTTGATTCAGCCGGCTGAGTTGCTGTCGGACCCGCGGTCACGCTTTGCGCAACTGGCGCGGTTTGATCGCCAAGCAATCCATCAAATTTTCCCGTGTACCATAAGGCAAACACGCCGGCGACAATGGCTACCATGACCAATTTACCAAAGCTAAACACGCTGCTACGTTCTGAGTCGGATGCCGAGCCGATACCACGCGGCAGGTCATCTAAACGCGCGCCCTTCTGCCAATTTGGGTTCAGGTAGTGCTCCAGAACTTGCTCTGGATCGAGGCCCAGTAGACTCGCATAGGAACGAATATAACCGCGTACATACGTCGGTTCCGGCAAACCTTCGCTCTGATCAAGCTCGATGGTCCGTATCTGTGTCACCGACAAATTCAATTCGTCAGCGATTTCTTCAATCGTGCGGTTTTGTTGTTTACGCGCCGCAGCCAACAAACTGCCGCTGCCTTCTTGCGGCATAGTGCGCACATCATCAGTAAGTTTATTTTTCTCTTCCATTACAACCTCAAACCAACCCAAACCCAGAACGACTCGACGCTGAGAGCATATTCTCAGTATCAAACCTAATTTTAGGAAATTTTCTTAGTCTCTGCTCTGACGTACCGTCGAGGCTTCTTTTGAGCCAGGGAATTCAGTCAATAACTTGCTGCGATAACTCTCAGCAACATCACGAGCGTCAAGTGCGGATTCTATTTTATACGCGAGTAAAAGCGACCCAGGTTGCGGATTAGTAATGGCAAAGTAGCGCTCGATGTACGCGCGCGCGGACATGTACGACTGCTCTTCAAATTTCAGTTTAGCCAGCTGATACAAAGCAGGTCGTAGACGAGGATTTAAGGATAAGGCTTTTTTCAGATATTGTTCTGCCGCCACCTCCTTGACCTTGAGCAAGCATTCGCCTGCGCGCATGTAGCTTAGCTGCGCCTTATCGAACAAGGGATTGGACACGGCTATCTCGAAATACTCTACCGACTCACGCTCTTTACCAATTTGACACAAAAACACCCCAAAATCATGGGCCGCTGCGGAGTTCTCTGGGTCAGTTTTAACTGCTCGTGCAAAATAACGTTCGGCCTGGCGGTTTTGCTCTAGCTTGAGCATTAGTAAAGCCATAACATAGTTTGAATCGGAATGGTCCGGGTCGATGCTCAATGCCCGTTCAAGTTGCTGTTTGGCTGTGGCGTACTGCTCTTGCTTTAAATACCCTTGGGCCAATTTAGTGTGCACCATGGCACGGTCAGCGCGCGACTTCTTAGCCTTGGTAATTTGTTTTGAGCCACCGCCGGAGCTCACACACGCAGTCAAAAATACAATTAGGAATACGCTTAAAAAAGCGCGGATAAGTGCTGAAAATGAATAGGTATTTTTAGGCATAGACCTCATTGTATTTTTTTGGCCTGGGTTTGTCTAAATTTTTCGGAGCGACGCGTCCTATCCATCACGTCGCCAGCCAATTGGCCGCATGCCGCTTCAATATCATCACCGCGGGTTTTACGTATCGTCACGATCACGCCCGCTTTGTGCAAAATATCGCGAAAGCGGTGAATTCGGTTATTTGACGAGCGCTCATAGTCGATGCCTTCAAAGGTGTTAAACGGAATCAGGTTAACTTTACCTGGCACCGTTTTCATCAAGTTCGCCAGTTGACGAGCATGCTCGGGCTCGTCGTTCACGCCGGACAACATCACATACTCAAAGGTGATACGCGCCCGCTGCGAGTCGGCCACATACCGATTGCATGCAGCCATTAATTCTTTGATTGGGTATTTTCGATTGAGCGGCACGAGTTCATTTCGCAGCTCATCGTTCGGCGCGTGTAACGACACCGCTAGGCTAACCGGGCAGGCTTGTTTCAATTCGTCAATTTTAGGTACCACGCCAGCAGTGCTCAGGGTGATTCGACGTTTGGATAAACCGAAACAAAAGTCGTCCTGCATGATATTCATGGCCGAGACCACATTATCAAAGTTCATCAACGGCTCGCCCATACCCATCATCACCACGTTGCTGACGATGCGATCTTCGGTTTGGTATTGCTCAGCCAATAAATGCTTGGCGATCCAAACCTGCCCAATAATCTCTGCAGTGGTCAAATCGCGGTTATAGCCTTGCTTGCCGGTGGCGCAAAACGAACAATTCAAGGTACAACCAACTTGCGATGAGACACATAAGGTGCCACGCGAATCCTCCGGAATAAACACCATTTCGATCGCGCTTTTGCCCGGCACACTCAACAGCCACTTCCGAGTCCCGTCCTGCGATAAATTGTCCGAGATGATAGTCGGAACACGAATCTCAGCATTTTCGGCCAAAGATGCACGCAGTGCTTTGCTGAGGTTTGTCATCTCAGCAAAGTCACTGACACCAACCTGGTGAATCCATTTCATAACCTGGGAGGCACGAAACGGCTTTTCGCCGATGGAAGCAAAATACGCTTCCATCGCACTGCGATCTAGGCCCATCAGGTTAATTGGTTGTTCGGTCGGTGTCATAGTCAGATCACGTCAAGGCTTAGCGAGTGCGTGGGCAAACACCGTCTTTGCCGAAGAAAAACTCGATTTCCTGTGCCGCAGTCTCTGGTGCATCTGAACCGTGGCAGGCATTTTCATCGATGCTGGTCGCAAAGTCTGCACGAATCGTGCCTGGTGCTGCTTCCGCAGGATTAGTTGCGCCCATCACATCACGGTGTGCGGCAATTGCATTCTCACCTTCCAGCACTTGAACGATCACAGGTCCCGATGTCATGAAAGACACCAAATCCCCATAGAATGGACGCTCTTTGTGAACGGCATAAAACTCACCTGCTTGTTCTTCAGACAAGTGCATCATGCGTGCAGCAACGATTTGCAAACCAGCTTCTTCGAAACGTGCGTAAATTTTACCAATCACGTTTTTAGCAACAGCATCAGGCTTGATAATAGAAAGGGTGCGTTCAACAGCCATTTTAAGACTCCAGTAGAAGTAGATATAATTCAGTTAAGTAATTCTCAGCACTGCCTACGGGCAGGCCTCAAGCGGCGCATATTCTAACGCCTAGTCCGGCGAAATACTAACCGCCATGCGCAAAGTTAGTGGATATTTGCCACCAAAAACTCATTCTCCAGGGCTTGATATACCACTTTCACCCATTTACCTTGTTCAACCTGCGCTTCTGGGACTAACACAGCGAGGTAATCTTCGGCTCGACACACCATAAAACCCGCTTTTTGCGCTTTTTTCTCAGGCAAAACCCATGCCGACTGACCTAGTCTGCCTGCCCGCAATGCGGCTTGTATTGGTGCGGCCGCTGCGCGCAATCGTTTATTGCGCGCTTTCCGTTCTGGCACCGGTACTTGACGGTCAGCAGGAATTCTTGCCGCCGGTGTACCTTCGCGTTCAGAGTAAGAAAATGTATGCGGGAATGCCACCTCAATCTCACGCACCAAGTTCTCAGTATCCATATAGTGTTGGTCCGTTTCGGTTGGAAAGCCGACCATAACATCGGCGCTGATAACAAGCTCTGGCATAGCAGCACGCAGCTTAGCGATACGCTCACGAACATGTTGCGCATTGTAGCGCCGCTTCATGCGCTTCAGGATCAAATCATTACCGCTTTGCAGTGATAAATGCATGTGCGGACAGATTCTCGGTTCACTCGACCACAACGCGACGAGACGATCGGTAATGTGATGCGGGTCGATCGAACTCAATCGGATTCGAAACGGGTTTTCTGGATCGCACTCCAAGGCCAAAAGTTCTCGCAGCAAGTCAACAAGATCAAACCTGGAATCTGTGGTCGCCAGATCATCGCCGTAGGACCCCAGATCCACGCCACAAATAACCACTTCAGGGTACCCATTCAAAACTAATCGCTGCACTTGACGCTTGATCAAGCTTGGTGGCAATGAACGGCTAGGGCCACGCGCGACATGAATAATGCAAAATGTGCAGCCTTGGTCACAGCCTTGCTGAATTTGCACAAAGGCACGAGTGTGCGCCTCAAAACCGGTCAAAATACTATCTGGTAAGCTTATATGCTGATCCAAGTCACCAACCAACACTTGCGGCAGACCACCTTGCTCCAGCTGCGGCAAGAGAGCATGCACATCGAGCTTTCGATCGTTGCCGAGCACCAAGTCCACGCCAGGAATCGACGCACAAGCATCGGGATCCATCTGCGCATAACAGCCAGTCACAACGACCAACGCGTCCGGGTTCCGCTTGATCGCTTTACGCACTTCCTGCCGAGCCTGACGGTCTGCTTCACGCGTGACCGTGCAGGTGTTGATCAAGTAGAGATCGGCAGACTCAGTATTTGGGACTACTGCCCACTCCTGTGTTTTGAGCGTTTCGGCGATGAGCTCCGACTCGTAGGTATTGACCTTGCACCCAAGCGTGGTGATACCAACGCGTTTGGAGTTTGCATCAATGGCTGGAGTTGCCTCTTCCGTTGCGGGGCGGCTGCGGCCAATTTGCTCAAGTTTTATTTCAACACTGGACATAGTACGTTACCTGGCATGGAGATCAGTGCACGCTTGGCACTCACTACAAACAGAAAAAGCGGCACGAGGCCGCTTTTTCCGGTTGCGCGGATTGTACGCCTATTTAATTAAATAGCGAACACCGGCACTGAACATTTTATTGTCAGAAATTGAACCATGGTTTGGCGAATCACTGTCGAAGACGCGACCTTCAAGGAACCATTGCAGGTCACTTTTGCCAATATCACCACCAACGATGCCAAACAAAGACGCGTCACGGTAGTCGCTTTCATCAATATTTGCAGCACCGATACCACCGCCAATGAATGCACGTTCGCTCAACTTGCGCTCAACACCAACGTCTAGGAAGAAAGTTTCTTCCGGGTAAACGTTGCCTTGGTTAATACCGTCGCGGTCAACATAAGACAATTGCGCCATAATGGCTGTTTTCATAGACAACGGCTTGATCAAACCAGCACGAAAACCAACCACGCCAGACGAATCTTTCATGTCCATGTCCCAAGCGGGCTCATAACGAGCACGCGTTTCTGTGCCGATAAACAAACCAACAAATGGAATTAATGCCAATAGGTCAGCGGTAGGCTCTTTCTCAGCGACTGGAGCAACTTCTTGTACTGGCTCCGCCACGACTGGTGGCGCCACACATTCAGTAGAGGTGTCTGGCTGAACCGATACCAGAGAAATGTTACAGCACTCTTTTGGTACGGCGACTTGGTAAACCTGACAATCCGTAGACACGTCTATTTGAAATGCTGGAAACGATTGCGAACCAGCCCACTCACGGTAAGGCTTGGCGACATAGTCGCCTTTCACTTTGGCGCCCATCCAAGCAAACTTGGATCCAACTGGGTAAGTCGTCTCAGTCACTTCACCAGCGGCAACAGCAGCCATCAAATCATCAGCACTGCCACTCCAGCCAGAATCTGCTAAAATTTTGCGTACCACGTTTGGATTGTCGGCGAAAAAGGCCTGCAGCTCTGCCAGTGTTTGCACACCAGTTGAACACACCGCTTCGGACGTCCCTAATCGCGTTAATTTCTTGTACTCTTGAGCCGATACCACCGGGCTCGAAAGCGCCAACACCAAGCCGAAGCTGGTGGTTAATACTTGGATCATGCGAGTAATTTTCACGGCAAATTGCCCTCTTCTTTAGTTTTGTGGTTGGAAATGAAAGCGTAACACAGACCCATTCTGTTCCACGCCTTCTGAGGCGCTATTCTATGCGTTTTCGTCAATAATCAAACAAAATTATAGATAATTATGGTTAATTTTATGTTAACCATTGCGCGGCTCATCACACCGTCATTCAACAGCGCTCGTGTAGATAGTGCAATCTATACGGCAAAACTCTCTCCGCAACCACATTCATCGGTTGCTTTTGGGTTAGAGAATTTAAATGTTTGATTTAAGCCTTCAGACACATAGTCAATCTGCGTACCAGAAACGATCGGCAGACTCTTGGCATCCACTGCAACACGCACACCATACTGTTCAAACACGGCATCTTCAGGCTCAATGTCGCGTGCGAAGTCCATCACATAGGCAAAACCGGAACACCCAGACTCCTTGGCCCCAAAACGCAAGGCGATGGCGTCATTTTTCGCGATTTGATTGGCAATACGTTTTGCCGCTGATTCTGTGAGCGTAATCATTAAATAATCGAAAGTGCTTGCGATACAAGTACGGTTAAAAGTTGACAGACTAAAACGGTGTGGCAACAGCGCTCTTACGAATGCCGAGACAACTACAACTAATATAAGGCATCAGAGTAAAAAAACAAGCCAAGTAGGCCGTATCAGTCTTTATCCATCGGCTCCAGCTCGATGCAGTCGGTTTTTATCTCCGGTGGCTCGATATCCGCCACCGACACGCCGGCATCGCGTAATTTTGCCATGAGTTCGTGATTGTACTTATTCATGACCTGCAATTGCTGACACAAACCATGGATAGCCAAAGCCACCGGATCATCCGCAGACGGCTTATGACCATAGGCTGCAAACTTGCCATTGGCCCGATCGTACTCATCGGAACCGACCGCATGCGCTGGTAAGCCCACCATCGTCGAGCCTGTTTCGACATTTTTTACCACCACCGAATTCGAGCCAATTCGGGCATTTTCACCAACCGTGATTGGCCCTAACACCTTGGCCCCTGCACCAATGACCACATTATTACCGATGGTGGGATGACGCTTACCCTTATTCCATGACGTGCCGCCCAAGGTGACACCGTGATAGAGCGTGACGTCATCGCCGACTTCGGCGGTTTCGCCAATAACAACCCCCATGCCGTGGTCAATAAACAGTCGTCTTCCAAGGGTGGCACCTGGGTGAATTTCAATGCCGGTCAACCATCGTGATATATGCGCAATAAAACGACCCAACCACTTCAAACCAACGCGCCAACACGCATGTGCAAGTCGATGCAGTAACACCGCATGAATACCTGGATAGGTGGTCAGTATTTCCAACGTATGCCGCGCCGCTGGATCGCGCTGAAAAACGGTTTGAATATCTTCTCGAATTCGCTCAAACATAATCACTTCTTCGGTCGCGCATTTCGCAACAGCTAAGGTTAGGAAGGCGTCAACTTCTGATCAACAGAAGCTAAAATACCGCGCAGGATTTGAATCTCCTCCACCGTCAGGTCCGCCTTATTGTACAGCCGTGTTAATTTTCGCATTAACACTGTTGGGGGATTTACTTTAACAAAGTCTAGGGCCACAAGTGTGTTTTGCAAGTGCTCCAGGAAACCCTCACGTTCGGCTTTAGTGGCCGGGCGTTGGCGGGCCGCCATACTAGTCGCTGCCGGCTCAGCCTGATCATCGAGACCGGTAGACTGATTGATCGCTTGCATTCGGATTTCGTAATTAATCAATTGTACGGCGCTGGCGAGATTCAACGAGCTGTATTCAGGGTTGGCTGGAATGCGTATTTGAAACTGACACTGATCCAGCTCAGCATTACTTAAGCCGCTGCTTTCGCGCCCGAATAAGATTGCCGCCTGGTGTGTCGGTGACGCAACATGCTGGATAATCGACTCCGCTGCCGCGCGGGGATCCCGGGTTGGCCAACTGACTTCACGATCGCGCACCGATGTACCTAAAACCAAGGTACAGTCACTGATTGCCGCGGACAATGACGTAACCACCTCAGCTTGATCCAACACGCTTTCAGCACCGGCAGCCAGCTTGCTTGCCTCGTAGTGCGGAAACTTCTTCGGATTGACCAACACTAGGCGGCTAAGCCCCATGGTCTTCATGGCTCTGGCAACTGATCCGATATTGCCAGGATGCGTTGGCTCTACGAGCACGATCTTGATGCGGGTTGACTGTTCCACCGAGCTGATTTACATATCTGGTTTAGTTTGGGCTATGCATTCTAACGCAGCTCGACGCTGTAAACACCACGGAACGCGTCGGCCAAGCGCTATTTTTGCTCAGCGCGGGACAAAGCGCGTCGATTACGAGTAATACCACGCGATCAAGTTCCCTAGCAACAATGTCTTTATCTGCGGAGCCGTAAATTAACTGCGACAAAAATATCGTTTTGACCGACCCTCACGGCTTTTATTCAAAGCACCACACGCGTACAATCCGACACTGCTTTTTTACAATCTATTGTTCGGAACTTCTGTATGGAATCCAATCTAATTACGGGCGCACTCAACGTCGCCACGACGGCTGCGCGTGAAGCCGGCAAACTTATTGCACAAAACATCACACAACTGGATCGCGTCAAGGTCAATCGCAAGACAGACACTAAAAGCCGCACAGAACTGGTTTCGGAAATAGATCTTATGGCGGAACGCACCGTGATTCATCATTTGGATGCGGCCTACCCCAACTACAATATTGTTAGCGAAGAAGCCGGTGACTTGGGCCGCGAAAGCGAGTTCTGCTGGATCATCGATCCACTGGACGGCACACACAACTTCCTACATGGTCATCCACACTGCTGTGTGTCGATTGCACTAAAACACAAAAACGACATCGTCGCTGCCGTGGTTTACGATCCGCTGCGCAATGAGCTGTTCACGGCACGCAAAGGTGGCGGCGCGCAACTCGATGGGCGTCGAATCCGCGTGTCCGATATCAGCCGGTTTTCAGACAGCCTACTGTGTACGGGATTTCCGTACCGTGAAGGCAACACAACCAAATTATGGCTAAAGACATTTGCCGCTTTAATGCCACGCGCACAAAGCGTACATCGCACCGGCTCGTCAGTCCTCGACCTAGCCTATTTGGCCTGCGGTCGCTACGACGGCTTTTGGGAATTTGGATTACAAGACTGGGATATTGCCGCTGGAGCTCTCTTGGTAAAAGAGGCAGGTGGCTTGGTAACCGACTACTCGGGTAGTACTGACATATTCAAATCTGGCAATGTCGTTGCTGGCACGCCGCGCGTGCATGAAAAGCTCCAGCACATTATTTCCAATATTACGTAACACTTTTTCTCTACCAAGGCTTTACCCTAATCGTGGCAAATAGCAGTAATTCGCAACATACCCCGATGATGCAGCAGTATCTGCGCATCAAAGCTGACTATCCAGACACCTTGGTGCTGTATCGCATGGGTGACTTCTATGAGGTGTTCTATCAGGACGCCGAGCTGGCCGCAAAGTTGCTGGATATCACCCTGACACAGCGTGGCAAGTCTAATGGCGAACCAATCCCGATGGCGGGCGTGCCGTTTCACAGCGTGGACCAGTACCTCGCCAAATTGGTAAAACTTGGCCGGTCGGTCGCCATCGCTGAACAGATTGGCGATCCAGCCACCTCAAAAGGACCGGTGGAACGCAAAGTGGTTCGCGTGGTGACCCCCGGTACGCTGACTGAGGATAGCTTGCTGGACGAACGCCGAGATAACATTCTGGCGGCACTGTACGCAAGGGATGGCCAGTTTGCGATTGCCACCTTGGAGCTCTCGATCGGTCAGTTCAAAGCACAGCAACTTGATACCCTAGACCAGCTGCATGCTGAGCTAGAGCGACTAAATCCTGCCGAAACGCTCTATGCCGATACGGATGAAACACTGAAACCGACATTAGGTGAACGTAACTGCCATGCCGTGCCAAGCTGGTATTTCGATCATGATGTTGCCACCGACCTGCTATGTCGCCAGTTCAACACAACGAATCTAGTGGCTTACGGTTGCCAGGATTATCCACTGGCAGTCAGTGCGGCGGGCGCGTTACTGCAGTACACCAAAGACATGCAATACGATGCTGTGCCGCATATTGCTGATTTTTCAATCACGCAAAAAAGTGATTTTTTAGTCATCGACGCGGCGAGTCGGCAAAACTTGGAAATAGAGACCAATTTATCCGGTGGCAATAAATTCACCCTAGTGGCATTGATGGACCAATGTGCCAACCCAATGGGCGGCCGATTACTGCGACGTTGGCTGCACGGCCCAATCACCAATCAGGTTGAACTGGCACACCGCCAGCTGGCAGTCGGCGAGTTTATCGACCGCCTGGATCAGGCAGAGGTGCATCGTTTACTACGTCAATGTGGGGACGTCGAACGAATTTTGACCCGCATCGCGCTCGGCAACGCGCGCCCGCGCGATCTGACTCGTCTGCGGACAGCGTTACAATGCTTACCCGCGATCCACCATGCCATCGCCAACGCTGAGAGTGACTTACTTCGATCGTTGAGTACTCGACTGGGGCCATTTACCGACAGTCAACAACTGCTTGAAGCAGCAATTTTAGAGGAACCTGCTGCGGTAATTCGAGATGGTGGCGTGATTCGACCAGCGTTCGATGCAGAATTTAATGAGCTGCACCGATTGAGTAAGAATTCCGGCGAGTTTTTATTGGAACTCGAACAGCGTGAGCGTGAGCAAACCGGGATCGCCACACTCAAAGTCAAATACAATCGCGTGCACGGGTTCTACATAGAGGTCAGCAAGGCACAAGCGAGTTCGGCGCCGAATCACTATATTCGACGTCAAACGCTCAAAAATGCCGAGCGATATATCACCGAGGAACTCAAGGACTACGAAGACAAGGTCCTGAGTGCCAGAGAAAATGCTCTGGCGCGCGAGAAACGGCTTTACCAAGACGTAATAGACCGACTGCAACCCGACGTTCGCGCCATGCAGCACATGGCCTCAGCGCTGGCGCAATTAGACGTGTTGGCCAACTTTGCCGAACGCGCGGTGTCGCTCAATTTTTGCCGCCCAACACTGACCGATCAACCAGGCATCGACATCCGCGACGGTCGCCATCCGGTCGTGGAAGCCAATCAAAGCAGCCCATTTATCGCCAACGACTTGGTGCTCAATGACACCACGCGCATGAATGTGATTACCGGACCGAATATGGGTGGTAAAAGCACCTATATGCGACAAAATGCGCTGATTACCCTGTTGGCGTACACCGGCAGCTATGTGCCAGCGACCCAGGCCACAATTGGACCAATCGACCGAATATTTACGCGCATTGGTGCTGCCGACGACCTCGCGGGCGGACGCTCGACGTTTATGGTCGAGATGACTGAAATGGCCAATATTTTACGCAACGCCTCGCCCAATAGTTTGGTGTTGGTAGACGAAATCGGTCGTGGCACCAGTACTTACGACGGCTTGTCATTGGCTTGGGCATGTGCACTGGATCTGGCGGAGCGGCTACACGCATTTTCCTTGTTTGCAACGCACTATTTTGAGATTACTGCGCTGGCCGATCAGCTGTCCACCGTGTCGAATGTTCACTTGGACGCGGTTGAGCATGGAAATAGCATCGTCTTCATGTACCACGTGAAGCATGGACCGGCTAACCAAAGCTACGGTATTCAGGTGGCACGCCTAGCAGGTTTACCCTCACAGGTATTAAACACGGCATCGCACAAGCTCACTGAACTTGAACAGAGTCAGACACAAGCCCCCCAAATTCAGCACACACTGGATTTCCAGGCGCCGGCACGGGAATCTGAAATTGAACAGTGTTTACGCAACACAGAAGTTGATGATGTCACACCCAAACAAGCTCTCGAGCTGTTGTATCAACTTAAGCGCAAACTGCAATAGCACACAGCGCATTGATTTACGCACCGGCAGCACATAAAATACGCGATCTTTGGGCGCACCGTGAGGTGCCACTATATTCAGATTCGCACACGTAGCGGAGAAATAACCGATGACCTATGTAGTAAAAGAAGAATGCATCAAGTGCAAATACACGGATTGTGTTGAAGTCTGCCCGGTGGATTGTTTTCATGAAGGGCCGAATTTTCTAGTGATTGATCCGGAAGAATGCATTGACTGCAGCCTATGTGAACCCGAGTGCCCAGTAAACGCGATCGTGGCAGACGACGACCTGGAAGACAAGGATCAACACTACTTAGCGTTGAACGAAGAACTGTCGGCAATTTGGCCAGTCATCACCGAGAAAAAGCCAGCGCTAGAGGACGCTGACCAGTGGGCAGAAAAAGAAGGCAAACTGGAGTTGCTTGAGCGCTGATAATACGCTCGAACATAGAATCAAAAAAAAGGAGCCGATTGGCTCCTTTTTTATGGTCTTGATCGGCGGCAAATCAAAACGTAATCGATCAACCTCGCCTACGTTTACGGTAACCCGCCTTACTCTCCGGCCTGCTCTGCGATACCCAAACGCTCTAATATAACCGTGTAGGGCACATAACCCGGCGTGACGGTACCATCATCCAGAATAATAGTTGGCGTACCCGACACACCGGCTTTACGGCCCAGTTCGTAGGTCTCGGCAACCGGGTTTTCACAACTTGCTGGCGGCACGTTCTTACCGGCTTTTGCATCGGTTAACGCTGCTTGTTGATCGGCATTACACCATACGGACACGTACTTCTTGTGACTCTCTGAGCCCACGCCGGCACGCGGGAAAGCCAGATAACGGACTTGCACGCCAGCCTCATTAAGGTTTGGCACTTCCAAATGAAGTTTACGACAATAGCCGCAGTCAATGTCGGTAAACACCGTGACATGACGTTTCGCATCTTTTGGACCGTACACAATCATTTTGTTCAAAGGTGTGCCCTCGATCAACGCTGATGTGCGCTCAGCTTTCGCCACCTCACCTAAATTAATCTGATCTTTGGTGTTGACCAAATCACCAAACAAGATGTGATCCCCATCCACGTAAGCGTAATAAAAGCCGTTATCGAGCTCAAGACGATACACACCATTGACTGGCGTCTCCAAAATCGGCGCATCACTCGCTGGCGGCACCATCTTTACCAGTTCTGCACGCACCTTGTCGACATCCTCTAGCGGGCCTGCTTGCGCCGCCGTTAGACCTAAGCCAACGAAAAGACAGATAGCCAATATTGATGTCATATTTTTTAACATATGTTGCATAATTTTTTCCATTAATATAGTACGATCCAGCCAGAATCGATTAGTCTCGAAAATTATTAAATTGCAGCGGAATACCCGCATCCGCTTGCTTTAAAAAAGCGATCACAGCTTGCAAGTCGTCGCGCTTCTTCCCCGTGACACGGAGTTGATCACCTTGTATTGCGGTTTGCACTTTTAGTTTCTGATCTTTAATTTGTTTCACCAGTTTGCGACCAAGATCTGAGTTGATGCCCTCACGTAGCAAAAGGATCTGCCGAGCTTTACCGCCACCAATTTCCTCTATCGGGCGATATTCCAGGCAGGCCAAATCAATACCACGTGCCGCGAGCTTCAAGCACAAGACATCAACTGCCTGCTTAACCTGAAACTCATTGTCGGCAAAGACGGTCAAACTTTGTTCGTTAGACTCGACCCGTGCATCAGTACCCTTAAAATCGAACCGAGTACTGAGTTCTTTATTTGCCTGATGCAGCGCGTTCGCTAGCTCAGGCTTGTTTATTTCAGACACAACATCAAAAGAAGGCATACAGATCACCGAGGTTTGTGTGGCAATATCGAATCAAGCTGAACTATTGTCTAATTCGGACTGTACCACAGCGCAAGTTAATACTAATATTCACCTAGAATAACAAAGACTTTGATTAGGACCTTGTTGCACCACATTAACTTACATAAAGATAAAATAAATGTGCATCAAGTCTCGGGAGGTCGGTGCAGGCCCAGTGCCTATCTGCCTTGATCCTCCCCAACAAGAGTAGCTAACTTTAATCATGCGTGAATCATTTTTCGCCAGCATTATACGCCTTAAAACCGTGTTGCTGCTATCGCTAGTTGTGATGACCTGCACCTTGTCGGCGGCGCAGGCGACGGTGTTCGTTTACCTGACGCCCGATGGTAGCAGACTCATCACCGATAAAAAGGTTCGTAAACCTGGGTACAAACTAGTGCGCAGTTATGCAACCAAGCCCTACGGTGCAACACGCCGTAATGCGCCGTATATGCACAAACCAATCAAATCGCAATACGATGCACTGATCGTGAATGTGGCGCTCAAATACGATTTAGAACCATCGTTTGTTAAAGCCGTCATTCATGTTGAGTCTGCGTTCGACCCAGCGGCTATTTCGCATGCTGGGGCAATGGGACTGATGCAGTTAATGCCCGCAACCGCGTCAAGCTACCAACTAAACCAAGACCACTTCAACCCCAATCGAAATGTTGAAGCTGGGGTACAACACCTCAAAGACTTGATGGAACGCTATAACAGCAACAAAGAACTTTCTCTGGCGGCTTACAATGCGGGAGAAGGCGCAGTCAGCAAGTACAATGGCATTCCGCCCTACCCTGAAACACAGGACTATGTAAGCAAAGTATTGCGTCTCTACAAGCTATACAAGAAACAAATCTAAGTTAAAGCCCAGCGCCTTCACCATCGAGACGCGCACCATTCATGATTTGCTTCATCGCGAACACCGCTTCATAAAAGCCAGTGATCGCCGCTCTCGAGACGATGGCGTGACCAATATTCAAGCACACAACTTCGGGGATTTGTGCGATTGGTACAACGTTTTGGTAGTGCAAGCCATGCCCCGCATTAACCTGCATACCAAGCGCATGCGCGATCTTGGCCGCATCTCGAATACGGATTAGTTCGGCCGCGGCGCCGTCACCTTGGGCGTCGGCGTATTGCCCAGTGTGCAGTTCGACAATCGCCGCACCGACATGCTTACTGGCTTCAATCTGCGCCGGCTCAGGGTCAATGAATAACGACACCATAATTCCCGCAGCACTAAGCTCACCAACGTAATCCGTCAGCGCAGCAACCTGTGACAACACATCCAGACCACCTTCGGTCGTCAATTCAGAACGCTTCTCGGGTACCAAACAACACTCTTTCGGCAGCACTTGCAACGCAATTTCGAGCATTTCCTTCGTGGTCGCCATCTCTAGGTTCATTGGCAGCGCCACTTCACGTCGAATTCGATACACATCCTGATCCTGGATGTGACGTCGATCTTCACGCAGGTGCACAGTGACACCATCCGCCCCAGCCTGGCGCGCTATATCAGCGGCCTGAACCGGACAGGGATACGTGGTGCCTCGAGCCTGTCTTAAGGTTGCGATATGATCCACATTAACGCCTAATTCAATGACGTGATGCTCTGTGTGAGGTTGACTCATAACTCTGCTTTCTTAGGTTGTGTTTCCGGTCAGCAACACTGACTCAACTATTTGGGTGGTTGCGGCTTTGCTTTCGGGTAGAACAATGCACGACTCACGATCTCTTTGTGGCCAAGGCTATGGCGCAAAATGTCACGCATTATACGTTTCCCTTGTGCTTGCTGGTGAGGTGGTGTGTTTTCATCCATACCAACAGACATTGCTCGGATTGTACTGCCTGACACCGTATTATTGTGTGGATGTGGCATGCGAATGAACCCTTGCCCGGCATGAAACTGATAATGGCCGTCGTCCCGCAAAGGTGTTTTACCATCACTTTCGTGAACAAAATTAACTTCGTATCCAGTTTCCTTGATGATCGTGCGCTCAAAACCGCGCAGCACCGAAGACAAGCGGCTCGCGTTTTCTGGGTCCGACAAGGACTTTATTGTCTGGTGATAACGATCAAACAAGTCGTGATGCGGATCGTGCCGGTGTAGCAGTCGTGTCAGCAACTCGTTGCAGTAAAAACCGCAAACCAACGCATCTCCGGTCATTTCCTGAACGTAGACATTAAAGTCACTTAAATCAATTTCCGCTGCGGTCAGTGTAGGCACTTCGCCTTTACCAGTCCAGCTTAACAAGGTCGGCTGAAACGGCATTAACACACTTTTGAGCTTGGATTTAATTCGACGCGCACCCTTAGCCATCAATGCGATTCGCCCGTACTCCCTGGAAAACACCTCAACAATCCAGGATGTCTCACTGTAGGGACGATTAAGTAAAATATAGGACGGTTGTTGATGGGTACGCATACAAGACCCGAAAACGGATTGACTCGATGGATAGAGACCGGCTAAACGCCCTCATCATAACCCAAGCTGTACAGATCACGGGCATTATCTGACCAGCCTGAGCGAACCTTTACGAATAACTCCAAGAAGACCTTTCGTTCCAACAAGCGTTCACAATTCAAACGTGCAGCAGTACCAATTTGCTTCAGCGCCTCCCCTTTTTTGCCAATCACCATGGCCTTATGCGAATCCTTTTCAACCCAAATATCGCAGTTAATCAGCGCGCGCTTATCCTCTAACTGGAATTCCGTCACCTCCACCGCAGTGGCATACGGTAACTCATCTCCGAGGCGGCGGAATAACTGTTCACGCACCAACTCTGAGACTAAGAAACGATAACTTCGATCCGTAATCTGATCCTCATCGAAACCCGGCGGTGCGTCAGGGAGGTGAGTAGTGAGCACGTCCAGCAAATGATCGACATTGTCATTACTACCGCGTCCCAAGGCGCTAATCGGTACGATGGCGGCAAAGGGATACAGCTCATTAGATTGGGAAATCAGGGGCAACAGGTCATTAACCGACTTCAGTTTATCGAGCTTATTGATGACTAAAACCACTGGCGTTTTATAGCCTTTTAATGCGGTTAGCACGTGGCGATCGGCATCAGTCCATCCGCTAGCGGGAATCATCAGACAAACCACGTCGACACCATCGATACTGGTGATCGCTGTCTTGTTGATCACACGATTGATGGTGCGTCGATTTGACTTTTTAGCCACCGAATGAATGCCGGGAGTATCAACAAACACGATCTGTTTTTGATCATCAGTGTGAATCCCCAGAATTCGATGACGCGTGGTCTGAGGTCGATGCGAGGTAATACTGATCTTCTGACCGATAATCCGGTTCATCAGTGTCGACTTGCCCACATTCGGTTTGCCAATAATGGTGACATAGCCAAACTTGTACTCGGATTTCATGACCTTATTTTGACTGCTCGTTAACTTGTTTAACTTGTCGCAGCACATCGGCTGCAGCCTTTTGTTCAGCCAGGCGTCGTGATCGCGCGGTGGCCTCGGAACGTATTGGCATATCGTCCAACACGCACTCCACGGTAAATCGTTGATTGTGCTGTTCGCCCATGGTCTCGACAATGGTGTAGGTCGGAAGACTCATACCGCGCTTTTGCATCGCTTCCTGCAATCGGCTCTTTGCATCTTTAAACGTGGATTCGTCCGAGATATTCTCAAATTGAGCACTGAAGTGCGTATGAATAAACTCACTGGCAACCGAGAAGTCGGCGTCTAGATACAGCGCGCCGATCAGACTTTCAACCGTATCCGCTAAAATGGAATCACGGTTAAAACCACCGCTCTTTAACTCTCCCTCTCCTAGAATAAGGTAGCTCGACATATCTAACTCGCGCGCCACCGTGGCCAAAGTCTCTTTACGCACTAGGCTGGAACGCATTCGGCTGAGCTTACCTTCAGCCAAATGCGGAAATTTATGGAACAAGAAGTCCGCCACCACAAAGCCTAAAATGCTGTCGCCCAGAAACTCCAGACGTTCGTAATTTTTGGCTCCCTTGCTACGATGCGTCATCGCCAAAGACAACAGCTTTTCGTCCTTGAACTGGTAGCCAATCTTTCGCATCAATGCGGCAAGCTTATTCTGCGCCATGGACAGCTGGACTCATTGATTGAACGTGACTATTTCTCGCATCGACCATTTAAGTCACAATCGACGATGGGGTTAAAGTCGACGGTCACACTTAGATTTGAGAACAATGGGACCTTGGCTTCGTAGTCCGCTTCAACAGTAAATCGGTTTCGGCTACGCTTTACTTTCAAATCGTTTTTGTAATCGAGCGCTTCGTGCGAACTATCCATATACAACTGGCGTTTCATACGTTCAATAATTTGCCCACGTGATACTGTTCTTAGATCAGACCCTTCAACCGCGACGATCATTGCGTTTCTAATATTCTGATTGGTGGAATAAACTGGCACAAGTTGCATTCCCACGTAGGCAAAGAACAGAATCACACCCATCGTAAAGGCGAGACTCCAGAACGTCCAGCCGGCCTGACGCGAGAAACGAACCATTGGCTTTTGTCGAGTCATTGTTTGCATTGGTCTCATTCTATTAATCCTCATCGAGTTGATTGTATACAGGGTATCTCAAGCGTTTACTCAGCACCAGTACTAAGCGTCTCAGCTTGGATACGCGTCCCTATTCGTTCAAAGTCGATACCGCCACCATTCGGGTTGTCTTCATTGCCCCAACTCATCCAAACAAAGAAGGCTTTGCCAACAATGTTTTCTTGCGGTAAAAATCCCCAAGTCCTGGAATCTGCACTGCTGTCACGATTATCCCCCATCATAAAATACTGACCTTCGGGCACTTTCCAGGCACGCTGAGCACTTGAACGATGGTTACTAAATAGTGCAAGTGTCTTGAATCTAACCTCACTGGCAGACGCTGAGTTATCAACTGCGATGGTCTGCTCATACTCGGTGCCACGAATACGTTGCCCTTTTTGATCTACATACTCATATTCACCCAATTTGACTGGGCTGATCTTCTGGCCATTCACGAACACCGTGCCTTGGTAATACTCAACTGTGTCACCCGGCAAACCTATCAAACGCTTAATGTAGTTTTGGCTCGGGTCTTGGGGATAACGAAAGACCACAATATCACCGCGTTTTGGCTCTCCAACCTCCAATATTTGGGTGTGCAGGATGGGCAACTTAATCCCGTAAGCGTATTTATTCACTAGGATAAAGTCACCAATCTCCAACGTCGGGTACATAGAACCTGACGGAATTCGGAACGGTTCTGCAACAAAGCCACGCAGCATGAACACCAGCACCAAAACGGGAAAAAACGACCGGGCGTAGTCCAAGTACCACGGCTCGGGTTCGCGTTTTGCCAGCTGCGGAAACACATAACGACACGCTAAAATCACCACACCACACAGGACGATGAGGCCAAATAATACTTTCTCAAACACAATTAATCCCCACTGGTCTTGAGTACTGCCAGGAATGCTTCCTGCGGAATTTCAACCGATCCAATTTGTTTCATCCGTTTCTTACCTTCTTTCTGCTTTTCGAGCAACTTACGTTTACGTGATAAATCACCACCGTAACATTTGGCAGTCACGTTTTTACGCAGCGCTTTCACTGTTTCACGCGCAATCACTTTGGAACCAATCGCGGCCTGAATCGCCACATCGAACATTTGTCGAGGTATCAATTCACGCATACGTTTGACCAGTTCCCGACCACGATAAATCGATTGCTCGCGATGCACCAGAATCGCCAGTGGATCAACCTGGTCACCGTTAATCAGAATATCGACTTTAACCATATCACTCGCGCGGTACTCTTTAATCTGATAGTCGAGTGATGCGTAACCGCGACTCACGGATTTCAAACGATCGAAAAAGTCCATCACGACCTCGTTCAACGGCAGTTCGAAATGCAGCATGACCTGCCGACCAAGGTACTGAATATTCTTCTGAATTCCACGCTTTTCAATACACAGCGTCATCACAGCACCGATATACTCCTCGGGCATGAGCATATTAGCGTCGATGACGGGCTCTTGGATTTCTTCGATTTTCGACAAATCTGGCAGAGCTGACGGGTTATCTACCTCTATTAATTCGCCGCTCTTGAGTAACACTCGATACACCACGGTGGGGGCCGTGGTGATCAGATCCATATCGTATTCCCGCTCTAGGCGCTCCTGGATAATTTCCATATGCAGCATACC
Organism: Arenicella chitinivorans; assembly: GCF_014651515.1. NCBI lineage: Bacteria > Pseudomonadati > Pseudomonadota > Gammaproteobacteria > Arenicellales > Arenicellaceae > Arenicella > Arenicella chitinivorans. The sequence continues at coordinate 965,727 of NZ_BMXA01000002.1, read as the reverse complement.
GAGAAAGCCGCAACGGAACCCCAGACCCAGCGCGTCGGATACTTCCGGATCATAGACCAAGGACGCATCATTCAAACGCAACTTACCCAACGCATCGCGGAACGAATCATAGTCCGCTGAATTGATCGGATACAGACCCGCAAACACCCGAGGCTGTACCTCTTTAAAACCCGCCAATGGTTTGTCGATGCCGTGTTTGGCCAACGTTATTGTGTCACCAACCTTAGCCGCGGTAATTTCTTTCGCGCCAGAGATCAGATAGCCAACCTCGCCGACCAGTAATTGTTCTTTTGGAACTCGCTTGGGCGTGAAGACCCCGAGGTCTTCCACGCCATACTCCACACCCGTGGACATCATCTTGATGCGATCGCGTTTTTTAATCGACCCTTGAACCACACGAATCAGCGACACAACACCGAGGTAGTTATCGAACCAAGAGTCCATAATCAACGCTGACAGCGGTGCATCACCATCGCCAGTGGGATGTGGCAACTCCGTGACAATTTGCTCCAGTAGCTCTTCCACACCAACCCCGCTCTTGGCGCTCACATGCAACGCGCCTGAGCAGTCGATGCCGACCACATCTTCGATCTCCGCACTGACACGATCCACGTCGGCAGCAGGCAAATCAATCTTATTCAAAACAGGCAGCACTTCCAGACCGAGGTCAACCGCGGTGTAACAGTTCGCCACCGTTTGCGCTTCAACACCCTGCGATGCATCCACCACCAGTAACGCACCTTCACACGCCGTTAGAGAGCGCGATACCTCGTATGAGAAATCCACGTGGCCTGGTGTATCAATCATATTCAACTGATAAGTTTGACCATCATTCTTGCTGGTAAAGGATAAGGCCACACTTTGTGCTTTGATGGTGATCCCGCGCTCGCGCTCGATATCCATGGAGTCCAACACCTGCTCCGCCATTTCACGTTGCGTCAAACCGCCACAGACGCTGATAAAACGGTCTGCCAGGGTCGACTTGCCATGATCAATGTGAGCAATAATCGAAAAATTTCGAATCTTGGTAATATCGTGCGCCATCGTCGTCTAAATCGAGGCGTTTAAAGCGCACTCAGATTGGGTTGAGAATCATTTTTGTTAACAGCAAATACAAACGCGAGCGTCCTGCGCTCGCGACGCGCTATTTTAGCAAACCCCTGTTACGAATAGTACGCAAAGTTTCAAGGATTTACTCAAATAGCGTATCCGCTGGGCTATACTCCGCATTAAATCCAGAACAACATCTATTCGTTTGCCTCATGACTACCCATCTCTCTGATGTCTTGATTATTGGTGGCGGTGCCGCTGGACTCAGCCTAGCACTGCGCTTGGCCGATGAGGACGTTTCAATCACACTGCTGTCCAAATGTGAACTGACCGAGGGTTCCAGTTTATACGCGCAGGGCGGAATCGCCGCAGTACTTGATAAAGAAGACAGTTTTGAAGCGCATATCGACGACACACACACCGCTGGTGCCGGCCTATGTAAAGACGCCGCAGTACGCAAAATCGTAGAGGGCGCGCCAGACGCCATTAACTGGCTGGTCGAAAAAGGCGTGCAATTCACTCTGGTCGACGGTGCAGAGTACGACGGACCTGACAGCGACTTTCACTTGACTCGTGAAGGCGGCCATTCCCATCGACGTGTCATTCATGCCAAAGATGCCACCGGACGCGAAGTGGAAACCACCCTGGAACAGCATGTTCGAGCGCAGAAAAACGTCACCATTCTGGAAAACCATATCGCGATAGATCTAATCACATCACAAAAACTGGGCCGATCCAGCACACGCTGCTATGGCGCTTATGCGCTTGATATTGAGCAAAATACGGTGAAAACATTTGGCGCCAAAGCGGTGATCCTATCCACCGGTGGCGCCTCAAAAGCATACTTGTACACCACCAACCCAGACACCTCCACCGGCGATGGTATTGCCATGGCGTGGCGCGCAGGCTGTCGGATCGCCAATATGGAGTTTGTGCAATTTCATCCAACTTGCCTTTACCATCCCTATGCTAAGGGCTCACTAATCTCCGAAGCAGTTCGTGGCGAAGGCGGACTACTCAAGCTGCCCAATGGTGAGCGATTTATGCAAGACCACCACGAGCAGGCAGAACTGGCACCACGTGACATCGTGGCACGCGCAATCGACTACGAGATGAAAAAAGGTGGCTTTGACTCTGTTTTCTTGGACATCAGCCATAAAGGCGCTGATTTCATTCTGGACCACTTTCCCAACATTGCTGAGAGCTGCACTCAATACGGTTACGACATGACGCAGCAACCCATTCCCGTGGTACCTGCAGCGCACTACACTTGTGGCGGCATTTTGACCGATCTGCGCGGCCGTACCGATTTAAAACGCCTTTACGCGGTCGGCGAAAGCAGCTGTACCGGCTTACACGGTGCAAACCGGTTAGCCAGCAATTCCCTACTGGAGTGTCTGGTTATCGCCGAGTCAGCAGCGGCCGATATCCGCAGTTTGTTACGCAAAAAAGATAAAGCCAACTTCCCGAAATTACCGGCGTGGGATGAAAGCAAAGTATCTGATCCCGATGAACGCATTGTGGTGTCACACAACTGGGATGAAATGCGTCGATTCATGTGGGACTACGTTGGGATTGTGCGCACTAAGAAGCGCCTGCAACGCGCCAAGAATCGCATCCAACTGCTCCAGGAAGAAATTGTCGAGTATTATGGAAATTTTCGCGTGAGCAACGACCTAATCGAGTTACGCAACCTAGCCACGGTGGCTGAGCTGACCATCGAATGTGCACTCACGCGTAAGGAGAGTCGCGGTTTACACTACACACTGGACTACCCCAATATGCGCCCCTTCGCTACCGACACCATTCTCACGCCAAACAATTTTGTGAGTCATGCGCCGATTCGCGATTGGGCAAACTCATAAATCTCGTTCATGACGCTGATGCCTGACGCGGTTTCTTGTATTATGTGTTGCTTGATACGTAAACAATAACAATTATTAACTCGTCGAGAATTACTATGCAGGACCCATTGTCTCGGATCGACCTGAATCTGCTTGTGTCGTTTCAAGTATTGATGCAGGAAAAGAATGTCACGCGTGCCGCAGAGCGCTTATTCGTGACACAACCGGCTATGAGTAAAACGCTGAATCGGTTACGCAACCTCCTGGAAGACGAGTTATTCGTGCGCTCATCGCACGGCCTGACTCCAACACCCAAAACGCTGGAGCTGGAAAAACCGGTCAACGACATACTCAACCAACTGACCGAATTAATGGTCAGCAATCAGGAATTCGACCCTGCCAATACGGCGGCGACTATTTCGCTAGCAACGCTCGGCACCTCCGCCAGTGTGGGAATGCCAAAGTTCATCAATAGGCTGCGACAACACGCACCCAAGGTCATGCTATTAAGTCAAAACATTGACGATAAATGGGAAGATCGGCTGCGATCTGGCAGCCTGGACTTTGCGATCGTGGCGAAAAAAACCTTCAGCGACGATTTTGTCACGCACAAACTGATGAGCATCAAACCAGTGCTCTATATGCGTAATGACCACCCATTAGCCAAGGTGGATCACATCACGCTAGAGCAACGTCGCCAGTACCAACACATGGCGGTCTACTTTCCCAACTTTGAAACCACTAAAGACGACGTTAAGAAACTGTTTGCCTCGTTCGGCATTCTCTCCAATGTTCCGTTCTTGACCACCAATCTGATGGTATGCCTAGAAACCTTGCGCGAGACCGACATGCTAATGATCGCGTCGGACCGACTAATGGATTCGAGCTTGGTATCGGAGAACTTTGTCAGCAAACCACTGGAAGATTTGATTAATCTGAAAATCGACGCCCTGTCGCTGGTGCAGCACGTGCGCACCAAGAACTCGCCATTGCATAAATACCTTACGGAACTGATTGTGCAAAGCTTCTTGGAAGCGGAAGCGTTAAACGCAAGCCGCCGCAACCAGGCCGCAGCAAACGACTAACTATCCCGTTCGCAACTGCGTTGAGAAACCCTGCAAGCGCCGGATAATGCCGGCCAACACCACATCGTCTGGCTCGATGCGGTCAAACAACCAATCCATAATGGTTGGATCTTGAACCTCGAGCAATTGCTGGAAAGCCGACTGCGTGTCCAGATCCAGCGTTGCGTACTCTCGGTTCAGGAACTCAGTGAATAACACATCAAGCTCCCGAACCCCGCGACGGCAACGCCAGACCAATTGTCGTTCGTTTAACAAAACGTACCCGATTTAGAGCGCGCGCTCCGCGATCAGTTTTTTGATCTCACCAATCGCTTTCGCCGGGTTTAGACCTTTAGGACAAGTATTGGTGCAGTTCATGATCGTGTGACAACGATACAATTTAAACGGATCTTCCAACGCGTCAAGACGCTCTCCAGTCGCTTCGTCACGACTGTCAGCCAGCCAGCGGTAACTTTGCAGTAAAATCGCCGGACCGAGATACTTATCGCTGTTCCACCAGTAACTCGGACACGAAGTTGAGCAGCAGGCGCACAGAATACACTCGTAAAGCCCATCCAACTTCTCGCGATCCTCTTTTGACTGCAAGCGCTCCGAGGCCGCCGACACTGGTGTCTTGGTCTTCAACCAAGGCTCAACGGATGCGTACTGAGCATAAAAGTGTGTCATGTCTGGAACCAGATCCTTCACCACTGACATGTGCGGTAACGGATACACCTTAACATCACCCTTACACTCATCGACGCCTTTGGTACACGCCAGCGTGTTGGTGCCATCAATGTTCATGGCACACGAGCCACAGATGCCCTCACGACATGAACGACGGAAGGTCAGGGTTGGGTCAATCTCATTCTTGATTTTGATCAACGCATCCAGAACCATCGGACCACAGTTATCCATATCGATATCGTAGGTATCGATATGCGGATTCTGGTCATCATCAGGCGACCAGCGGTAAATATGGAATGAGCGCACATTTTTAGCCCCGTCTGGTGCTGCAAAATGCTTACCCTGTTTGACTTTGGAATTCTTCGGTAAAGTAAACTCTGCCATTTTCGACTCTCCCTAAACCTTAATAAACGCGTGGTTTTGGTTTAATGTATTCAACATCATCGGTCATCGTATAAGAGTGCACCGGACGATAATCGATGGTAGTTTTATGCTGCTCGTCACACCATGCTAGCGTGTGCTTCATCCAGTTCTCGTCATCACGGTCTGGCAGATCATCACGTGCATGCGCACCACGACTTTCGTCGCGGTTTGCCGCTGAATTCATGGTCACCGTCGCCTGACTCAACAGATTTTCCAGCTCGAGTGTTTCGATCAAATCGGTATTCCAGATCAGTCCGCGATCTGTGGTCTTTACGTCAGCAAATGAAGCCGCTGTGGCAGCCATTTTCTTCACGCCCTCAGCCATCACGTCACCGGTACGGAATACCGCGCAATGCGCTTGCATGGTACGCTGCATTTCCAAACGAATTTCTGCCGTCGAGCGAGATCCGTCTGCATAGCGCAACTTGTCGAGACGCGCGAGTGTTTCTTCGCCAGCGTTATCCGCAATACTCGGAATTGGCTCACTTGGGTCAATGACATCTTTGGCGCGCAACGCCGCTGCGCGTCCAAATACGATCAAATCCAGCAGCGAGTTCGAACCCAGACGGTTCGCGCCGTGGACAGACACGCAACCGGCTTCACCGATGGCCATCAAGCCGGGTACCACACTGTCTGGATTCCCGTCTTTTAGGGTCACCACTTCACCGTGGTAATTGGTTGGAATACCGCCCATGTTGTAATGTACGGTAGGCAACACAGGAATCGGCTCTTTGGTCACATCCACTCCAGCGAAAATCTTCGCTGATTCAGAAATACCGGGCAAACGCTCTTCCAACAGATCCGCGCCCAAGTGCTCCAAGTGCAAGTAAATGTGGTCCGCGTCCGGACCAACGCCGCGACCTTCGTTAATCTCGATGGTCATGGAACGACTCACAACATCACGCGAGGCCAAATCTTTGGCATTCGGCGCATAACGCTCCATAAAACGCTCGCCTTCCGAGTTAGTCAGGTAGCCACCTTCACCGCGTGCGCCCTCGGTGATTAAACACCCAGCGCCATAGATTCCGGTTGGATGGAACTGAACAAACTCCATATCTTGCAGTGGTAGTCCGGCACGCAGAACCATTGCATTCCCGTCACCAGTACAGGTGTGTGCCGACGTACACGAGAAATAAGCTCGCCCATAACCACCGGTCGCGAGGACCACTTTTTTGGCACGGTAGCGGTGAATTTCACCGGTCGCCATGTCGATCGCGATAACACCTCGACATTCCCCGTCCTCCATAATCAGATCCAGCGCAAAATACTCGATGAAAAACTGAGCATCGTGCTTAAGCGCCTGCTGATACAGAGTGTGCAGAATCGCGTGACCAGTTCGGTCCGCTGCGGCACAGGTGCGCAAGGCTTGGCCTTCACCATAATGTGTGGTCATACCACCAAATGCACGCTGATAAATTTTGCCTTCTTCAGTACGCGAGAAAGGCACACCATAATGCTCCAACTCGTACACTGCGGCTGGTGCGTTTCGGCACATATACTCGATCGAGTCTTGATCACCCAACCAATCAGAACCTTTCACGGTGTCATACATGTGAAAACGCCAATCGTCTTCACCCATATTACCCAGCGCTGCACTCATACCACCCTGCGCAGCTACCGTGTGACTGCGAGTTGGGAATACCTTGGTCAAACACGCTGTTGATAAACCCGCAGCCGCCATGCCAAAAGTAGCGCGGAGACCCGCACCACCTGCACCGACCACAACCACATCATACGCGTGGTCTACAATTTTATAATCGCCCTTCACCGCCTAGCCTCCTAGAACAATTTTTAAAACGGAAATGATTGCCAGGACAGCCATCACCACCGCGGCAAACTTTACCGAAAGTAGTAAAGTCAGATTGACCCATTTGGTGTGCACGTAATCCTCGATTACGACTTGCAAACCGGTTTGTGCGTGGAACAAGCTGGTCAGCACAAACAACAACATGATGGTGGCGTTAATCGGTGAGGACAACCAGGCCACGGCCTGCTCGTAACCACCACTCATTGCGCAAATAACCGCGTAGAGAAACCACAGCGTCAATGGGATCAATGCGACTGAGCTGACGCGTTGCCACCACCAGTGAGAGAATCCGTGTTTCGCAGAGCCTAGGCCAACCGCTTTCGATAGGGGACTTCTTAAGCTCATGCTGCACCTCCAGCCCATGCGGCGCCAATCACGATCGCAGACAGCACCAGCGCACCACCGGCAACCGCAAGGTCCGACTTGCGCAGCACGTTCAATTCGTAACCGCGTCCAGTATCCATCACCAAATGGCGGATACCGTTGCAAAGGTGATAACAAAGCGCAAACGCCCAGCCGCCAATGGCTAGCTGCACAATCGTGTACGCCAAGCATACTTCCAGCTTGGCGTAGGCGGCGGGACCAGCGGCTAATTGCATTAACCAGTAAATCAAGAACGGTGTCCCTAAGGACAACACAACGCCGGTCCCTCGGTGCAAAATAGACAATAAAGCAGTTGGTGGAAGTTTATACACCTGCAAATGCGGTGATAAGGGTCTCTCTTTTTGCATAATCGAATACTCTTAATAAATATGTAGTATTTTTGGCGCCTGTCGTGCAGGCATGCGCATTCTACCTTAGTTACTAGCCTTAGGGGAGTAACGCTCAGCAAATCTTCGATATTTGTTGAATCGGATTACATCAATGATGGTGTGACAGAATAGCCAGCTGAACGTCAATTAAAAGTCGACGCAGCGACCTTTGGACTCCCAGTCACCGTATCGCGTTGGCTCTGGACCACGCGGACCGTTAATCTCCTGCGGCTTCGTGCCGTTCGGCTCACTGGCTTTGGTTAATTCTTGCTCCTGCGTTTGGCTCTCGGCATCCTGCAACGAAGTTTCAATTTTCTTGTCAGACATAATCTCACACGCTAGAGTTGATTTTGAGCAGCAAACCATCACATTGGAACCGCCTGATTGCTGCTTTTTGACGCGGCGGATAATACCATGAGACATTGAATCAGACTTCACATACTTGCACAGGTCATTCCAACATCGGGTCTTGGCATGCAACCAAACTAAAACTTGCGAGCCGCAAAACACCGGCCCATCAAACGACTAGCATATACTCAAGTAATGACAAACCCCATCACTCTGACACACCTAACCCTAATCCGAATCCACGGCGACGATTCAGCTCAGTTTCTACAGGGACAACTTACTAACGATGTGCACATAGGCGAGGACCAATGGCAATTCACTGGGTACTGTAACCCCAAAGGCCGGCTGCTCGGCGTGTTCCAATTATGGCGAACAGAACAGGCGTTTTTCATTCTAATGGAAGCGTCTCTGGCAGCCAGACTTCTCAAGCGTCTGACTATGTATGTGCTGCGCAGTGACGTCAAAATTGACGCTCTCACAGCCGCAAAAATTACCGGGCATATACTCGACACGACACCAAACACCGCGCAACCTGGCGCGCACATGGTAGAAACTGTATCGGCGACGAGACACCGACTCTGGTATACGGGACGCCACATAGACGTGGATATCGACGGTAGCGCACCAACCACGGCGCAAGATGCTCTGCTGCACACTTGGTTGGCAGCCGACATCGCCGAGGGGCTGCCTCGCGTGACGGACACCACAACCGAGCAGTTCGTGCCGCAAATGATCAACCTCGATGCGCTTAATGGCATCAACTTTAAAAAAGGGTGCTACACCGGGCAAGAGATCGTGGCTCGAATGCATTATCTCGGAAAATTAAAACAACGCATGTTCTTGTGCAAATTATCGACGACAAGCAGCGTGATCGCACCCGGCGACAAAGTCTATGCCAACAACGACGACGCAGAGCCGGGGCCACAGACGGGCACCATTGTATCCGCGATACCCGGATACAACTATCTGCTTGCTGTCTTCAGAATCGAACAACTGGACGGCAATCACACGCTCATCGATGGCACTTCGATGTCGGTAGTGGCTGACCAGCCATATTTGCTACCGGCAGCGCGACAAAAGCCCTGAATGCGGGCGGTTAGAAATGTAATAGGGCCGCATTCGTGCGGCCCATGGAATTTCAATATTAGCAGATCTCAAGCTCCAAATCGCAACGCATCAGCTTAACCAAAGGTGTTGCACGCTTGGATATCGCCCGTTTGCATGCCACGCTGGAACCACTCCATGCGTTCTTGCGAGCTGCCATGGGTGAAGTTTTCACGCCTGGGTGCTCGCCCCGCTTGCTTCAATAACCGGTCATCGCCAACCGCGGCCGCCGCCGCCAAGCCCTCTTCAATATCGCCTGGCTCCAGTAGCGCTGCCCGTTTCTCAGTGTGATTGGTCCAAATCCCGGCATAACAGTCGGCCTGCAATTCCAACCTAACCGACAAAGCATTCGCCTCTGCGCGTGATGCCCGTGACTGCAATTGTCTGACTTGGGTGGCGGTACCAGTTAGATTTTGAATATGATGACCAACCTCATGCGCAATCACGTACGCAAAAGCAAAATCACCAGGCGCGCCCATACGACGCAACTCATTTAGGAAGCTCAAATCGATGTAAATCTGGTAATCACCCGGACAGTAAAATGGCCCAGATGCAGCGGACCCAACGCCACAGGCAGACTGCACTTGATCCTGGTACAGCACCAGTTTCGGCGGTTGATATCGCTGACCGGCCTGGGCAAACACAGCCGCCCAGGTGTCTTCCGTCTCTGCCAACACCACCGACACGAATTGCTTAGCCTCGTCGTTTTGCGCTGGCGTCGAGCTCTGTTGCGGGGTACTTGCGGTTTGTGTCCCGGGGTTCCCGACAAATAAGGATAAGATTTTTTGCACGTCTTCTCCAAAAAATAAGCCCGCGAGAATCAGGATAATCATGGCGCCGCCGCCTACCCCCTTCTTACTGCGTACCAACCCCCTTCCGCGTCGATCTTCTACATTGCCACTTTGTCGTCTTCCACGCCACCGCATCGCTATTGCCTCATAGTTTGGTGTCTAATTTTAGTTGCAGTCTACCGCCAAGCACAGGGACGCCGCAATAGCGGCCCTTGTCACTCCACACCACGCAGTTTCAGCGCCACCTCATCCAGCATGCGCGCCAACGCCTGACGCCCAACCTTGTCGGTTTGCAATTCTTCTTTTTGTTTTTCAAGCCTTGATGTCAACTCTGCCTGGGTGCTAGCAGTTTGTTCCAATAAGTCATTATGACTTTCTTCTAGCGATAAACGAACTTCGGCTAAGTCTTGGTGCGCCTGGTCTTCCATCTTGCCAATGGCCTCATTCAAGCTAACTTCAGCCTGCGCAATTTTATCTTGTAGCGACTTAAACTCCTGATCACGACGCTGATGCTCCGCACTAATGCGCTGTGTCAAGGCGTCAATGGTGTCAGTGATTGTCTGATCGAGTTTGGTCATCTTTGCGAACAGACGCTGTTTTAAAGCCTCAAAATCCGCTTCCAGCCGCGCTTCCAAGACGTCAAATCGCTGGTCCACGCCGATTCCGCCGTCGGTTGACGGCTCCGAGTCGTGAGCACCTAACTCATTAAAGTCAACATCAAGCTGTTTATCCTCATTTGACATACGCAGTGTTTACCTCGCTATCTCCGCGAACGGCGGTCACATCATCCGACGCCGCTTGTTCCAGACTATAGCGCAGCCGAACCTTAAATGAGAAATGAATCCAACGCTGACCGATCAATTTCATTGGGTTTTGACACCTTAGTCTTTACCAATGCCCGCAATCCCGATAAGGTGCTCTCCTCGAAACCCGTTCCGCTATTCACGCACACGCACAGAGGCGGTAAACTGGCTTAACTAATTCAACACGCGCGTTATTTTCTGATGTCTGACAACATAAATCTTCTAATCGGCGGCAATGGTGAACAAACCGTTTTCATGGACGCCAGCATGGCGAATCGACACGGCATGGTGGCGGGCGCTACCGGCACGGGTAAAACCGTGACCCTGCAGATTCTGGCTGAAAATTTCTCCAAGGCCGGTGTGCCAGTTTTCCTCGCTGACGTAAAAGGCGATGTGTCTGGGGTTGGAAAAGCGGCTAAGCCACACCCAAAAATCGATGAGCGGATCAACACCATCGGCATCGAAGGCTATGAAATGCAGGGTAACCCGGTGGTTTTTTGGGACCTGTTTGGTGAACACGGGCACCCAATTCGAACCACAGTAAGTGAAATCGGACCACTGCTTTTGTCCAATCTACTGGAGCTCAATGAAACTCAGACCGGCATTCTCTATTCCTGTTTCAGAATTGCCGATGATGAGGGCATGCTGATCCTGGATCTAAAAGATCTGCGCGCAATGTTGATTTGGATGGGCGAAAACCGTGCCCAACTCAAGTCGGAGTACGGTAATATTTCAACTGCCAGCATCGGCGCCATTCAACGTGGCCTACTGGTGCTAGAGGAACAGGGAGCGGAATTTTTATTAGGCGAGCCGGCGATTGAACTACGCGACCTGATGAGCCGGGACTTTTCTGGGCGCGGTGTGATCAATATTCTGCACGCCAGCACACTGATCCAAAAATCACCGAAGCTCTACGCCACGTTTTTGTTGTGGCTACTTTCGGAGTTATACGAGTCACTACCCGAAGTCGGGGACGCAGCCAAGCCGAAATTTGTGATGTTTTTTGACGAAGCACACCTGCTATTTGACGATGCGCCGAAAGTTTTAATCGATAAAATTGAACAGGTCGTGCGCTTGATTCGCTCCAAAGGCGTTGGCATTTACTTTATCTCGCAAAGTCCATTGGATGTACCTGAAGAGATTCTGGGCCAGCTTGGATTAAAAATACAACACGCGCTGCGTGCGTTCACGCCTAAAGACAAGAAGGCGGTGAGAACGGTGGCTGAAACATTCCGACCCAATCCGAAAATCGACACGGGCGCCGTGATCACGGAGCTCGGGGTCGGTGAAGCATTGGTTAGCACACTGGACGCCGACGGTGTGCCAACGGAGGTTCAGCAAATACTAATCCGTCCACCGGAATCACGCATCGGGCCGATGAATAAAACCGAACGGGCCGAGCAAATTGAGCGTTCGCCGTACCGGGGTCGCTATGATCAAGCCGTGGATCGGGAATCAGCGTATGAAATGCTGGCTAAACGCGCTGCAGAGAATCTAGCACGCGAGGCGGAGCTTGAACGCCGAGAGGAATTAGAACAAGCGCAATCGCGCAGTTCACGCAGTAGCAGCCGACGATCACGACGCCAAACACCTACCGAAGCTTTTGTAAGCAGTGCAGCGCGCGCGATTGGCTCACGTTTAGGTCAGCGTATCGTGCGCGGCGTTTTAGGCTCATTGTTCAAAGGGCGATAGGTCTTTTCAAGAGCTGAATGTACGTCAAAAGTGTTTTTCCAACTCAGCAGATAAGCTATAATCGCCCCCGTTTTTATCCGGCGGACGCTGTGCATCCGTCGTTTTAACCAGAGACACAGTGCGCTCGCGGACCGGTACAGCGAGCACTCTACAATGCGACGTAAATCAGCCAACTAAAAATAGGAAGCACAAATGAGTGAATCACAAATGAACGATTCAACGTTCTCACGTTTATTTATCATCATGATACTCGCGATGACCGCGCTGACTATTCTGTTAGTCGTTCTCGCCAGCTTCGCTTCCAGCGATGTGAATGCACGCCTCGACGAACAGTATGAGCTGGAAAACACACAGTCCGTTGCTGAGCGTATCGCCCCAGTTGGGACCTTTTCGGCGGACTCCGTATCCGCCCCTATTGCGGTTGCGACAGCACCGAAAACCGCTGAACAAGTGTATGCTAGCTGTGCCGCCTGTCACGATAGCGGCACCTTGGAAGCGCCCATTGTCGGCGACGTTGCAGGTTGGGCGCCGCGCATCGCGAAAGGCATTGAAACTCTTTACAATAATGCAATTAACGGCATCAACAATATGCCGGCTAAGGGCGGCAACGGCGCGCTGTCTGACGACGAAGTGAAAGCCGCAGTTGATTACATGGTCAGTAAATCCAAGTAATAAAACCCGTATTAACAACATAAAAAAGCCCGCATTTAGCGGGCTTTTTTATTATTTGCCGAAACGAATTTGATTAAACACGGTTAGCGCACGAAAGTGACTCGAATCTCTGCGGTATTTGGCTTGTCTTCGACCCGCTCGGCCGTAATTTGCTTGATATCCACACCATACTGTTTGAACAAGCTGTCGATCCAAGTAATCCATAAGTTAAAATTAACGTCCTCCAGCACAACACGCACCTCTGCGCCGTTGGCAGACGGAGTGAGTTGCTGAATTGACTGGCTGATTTTCTGTCGATTGGCGGTTTGCTCAATCACCGAAATCAACGATTGATTCGCGCCGCGGATCTGCGGCTTTGATGCCGTCGCACCGCCTGCTGCCAACATATCACTTTGTTGGCGCATCCACACTAAGTTACTTCGCAATGCTTGAACGGAGTTCTCCATATAGTCAATCGCGTGGTGCCAAGGCCGCCATATCGCCATGTAAAACACGATCAAAAATGCCAGCATACCGCCGATACCTAGCGTAATACGCTCACGCTCTTGGAGTCCGAGCCAGTATTTTTTTAATTTATCCATATCATGCCCTAGCCTTGTCGAATACTGTAACTGGCGATCACTTTCCCGTCTTCCGACGCTGAGGACTGCAGTGTAGAACTAATTGATTTTCGAGCGTTTAATTGCGTATTGATCAAATCTACTTGAGAGAAACTATTCAATAAGCAGGTCACAATCAACTCCTCATTGCGATACACAATGCTGGTTAGCGTCACCTTATTACGTGCTAGTACCGCAGCGACCTCCGCCAAGGCGGAGTGAACGCTTTTCTTACTGGCAGGGCTTTGACGTTGCTGGATCGCTCGCTCAATCAGCGATCGCTCCGACCCAGCGGGTACGTCACCAAGCTCAGGAAACGTACTCTTTATGACATTTTGCGCTTCTCGCTGAATTGCCGCTATCTCACTGTGCAATGAAACATAGCGGTAGGTGTCATACCCCAACTTTAACAGAATCGCCCCAACCACCAAAATCACTGGGATCAACATTGCGCCTTTTCTTCGTCGCCGTACACGTGGCTGGTACTTATCGCCCCACAGGTCGACGGTTGCTTGCCACGGGTATTCCAACCAGTGCGCCATCTTGTGGCCAAATGGCCAGTGACGAAAATCTCGGTCTGGATGCTCTGCAATCAATGCCTCGGTCAGTGACTCGTCATTCACCGCAATCGTGGTGGTAACAGGCATATCGAGCAACCACACGTCCAACAGATCACGATCTAGACTAATGCCGTAGCCATTTCGATTGTGTGCGATCACTTGTTCACCCTTGAGGGCAAGTGAGCAATCAGCCGCTTCATGAAAGGGTACCATTGCATGACTCGGCACCAGCTGCTGCACCGGCAATTGATTCTCGGTTGCCTGCGCCTGCCATTCACGCATTTTCTGTTTAGACACTGTATAGACATTACACGCTTCTCCCGGCTTCCAGACTGGGTACACGAAATGCACGTTCTCGACGTCTTCCGAGATCGCTTCTTCTAAAGCATACGGTAATGCGGTGGCGAATTGTTTGCGGGTTTTGGCCGGTAATGTCACACGATGCATGGTCACCGCCTCGGACGGCACGATCCCAACCACCTCATCGTCGTCCCCTATCGGGTACTCATTGAGGCCATCGACTTCACCGAACGCTTCTACCTTCAATCCGTTGACCCGAACCCATTCAAAAGGGGGTTCAAGATTTAGAAATATCTTCATCGCTGTTATTTGTTGTCGTACTTTGGTCTTCGCAAAGCGTATTATGTTGGCGACTCAGCACACTCACCTTAGGTGTTTTTGCAGACTCTTGCGTGGCACTCTCTCGCAACACCACGGTTTGCATGCAATACACATAATCACCCAAAGTGACCTTGCTATTGATTTGAAAAAACTGGCTGTTTACCTGCATCATGGTGTTGCTTGCAGGCTGGGCTCCAAGCACAGAAACTCGAATAATAGCAGTTTTAGCGTCCTCAAGTTGCGGCGGCTGAAAACCTTGAAACCCAGGTTGTTCACGCTGTGCAAGAAAGGCAGTCACGGAGCCCATATCGGTTACTGGAGCACTGCTTAAACTGGCCAGCACCTCGGGTGTGGTGGTGTTGATATTGATGGCCGCATTATCCACTGGCAAGACCGTCACATAGGGTGCCAGCGCGTTGATAATGTCTTCAGTGTAACCGTCCACAAAACGTAATTCACCGAGCGAGGTCAACTTTTGATCTGCCGCGTAGTACGGTACGGTTCTACTTGCATAGGTGCCACTCTCGACCCCATTCGGGGAAATCGCATCGTTTTCATCAAGCCAGTCTATTAATGCGCCGACTAGCTGGTCTCGTTCATCAAATTCACCTATTTCGAGCACTTCTAATAAGTTCAAATAGATGCGCTTTTGTTGTTGCACCAACGTTTTATCCGCCGCCGCAAGGTTATTTAAATTGTAACGACCTTGCAGGTCATCAATACTGTACTCAATACCATCTATGCCAAAATCGAGTACGACTTTTTCTTCTTCCTCTTCTTCTCGGCTGCTGCGAGTATCCAGTGAAAAGCTGTCGTCTTCGCCCTCTTCGGGAACCGGCTCGGGGCGTCCAAACTTGGCCCACTTCTCGCCAAGGTGATCCACTGTGCGGTTTTGATCTTCGTGCAGCACACGCTCAGCCCATGCAGTGACGCCTTGCGCGTAGTGAAAACCCTGATCGGATATTTTCTGGTTACCGAGGCGACGTACCAAGATGTGTTGATCTTCGATCATCAGGGCCAGCAAGGTCACCATTAGCACCACTGCCGCGACCACAACCACCAGCACCACTCCGGCCTGTTTACTGCGGAACGCAAACCGGGGTTGATGGCGAAGACCGAATCGCGAACGATTATTGATATTCATTAATCTCCATCCTGGTCCTGAGGTCGAGCTTGGCCTTGCGGCTGACCCTGGCTATTGGTGCTGGCAGCCACGGCGGCAAGATTGTCTCCGCTCAGCATCGTAAACAAGCGCTCGTACTCAGCTTTGTTCTCCAAGGTAATAGTGACTTTGATCATGTCGGGTAAGCGCGTCTTTTCCTTCCAACGCTTACTGGTGCTGTCGCGCCCATCTTCCACTTTACTCAGTTCGAACTCCACGTCACGAACGCCATCGAGTAATTTCTGCTTGAATACCCGAGTATCACCATCGGGGTCCATGACCGGCGATTGTAGACGATACAGCGCTTTCTCTTCCAATACCCAGCGTACCCGGCGCGGCACGTTCAAACCAGCAAGATTTAGATCCGGATACATCGCAGTGAGGTCGATCAGACTGTCCTCGCCAACTAACAGGGTCGCGTCACCAAACTCGCCGTACTCATCTTTGCCTAGTCGATTGGCGGCAAACCGCAGGTCTTTCGACATAAACAGGAAGGTCTTTTGCAATTGCTCGATCTGTTCATGCTTTGCAAGTACCCGGTCGCGAATATCGATAAACTGAATCAAGGCGGGAAACACAATGGCCCCGATCACGGCAAAGATCGCCACCGACACCATCACTTCGATCAACGTAAATCCGGATCTGCGCTGCGCCCGCATCTTAGTTGCTCTCCGTAATCGCAGTGGTTACTTGTGCATACAATCCCCGGTCCACATCTTCGTCATCACGCACCTCAACGGTGAGCATAAACACGCGCTCGATCTCAGTTTTTTCAATCTTGGCGCGCGTACGCCAACGCATACCGCCCATTTTAACGCGATCATTTTTATTCCCAGTACGGACTTTACTGGTTTTCGCCTCGTATTGAATTTCGGCCACTTTGTTGCTGGCCACCCAGCCAGCCATAGCCCGTTTTTCCAATTCACTTAGATTCATCACATGCTGCGATGTCACCTCAATGACGGTGGCGATACCCAGCGATACGAAGATCAGCGCAATCATGACCTCGAGCAATGTGAACCCAGACTCACGGTGTGTCATCGTTCTCATCGCGTGATCACCGAAATCCCAGCTGCGCTTTCTCTTGACGCTCGAGCATGCCTTCGTCGTTCACGCGCACAATGTAGTCTGTGTTATCGCCGCTCAAGCGTAACTCAAACGGCGTTAACTCGCCCAATGAGGTGATATAAACCTTAGGCGCCACATTCGAATCTTCTTCCAGAATTTCGAGTACCGTCCATTCAATTTCAACTTCGTCGCCAATGGAGCGCGCGCGGAACAAGTCATCACCGACACTTGCCGGTGCCCCACTGCGTGTGGATTCAAAGGAATAGGTGTGCGACTTTTCATCCATATTCAACAAATAACCCGTACCTGCGATGACCGCCTCATCACGCACCTCATTAATCACCGCCATGAAGCGATCCGCTTCTAAACGCGCGGTCCGATCCGTCGAACGTCCAAAACTCAAGGCAACCGAAACCGAGACCACAGCGATGATCATCACGACCACCATGATCTCAATGAGCGTAAATCCTGACTGGCGTCGAAGTAATTGTGGTTGGGTGTTGTGATTCAATGGCCTAAGCGCTGTCCCTGACGACGCAATGGTTTGCAGAGTATTTGGCGGAATCTTAGCATTCTGGGGCCGTTGCCAACACTCTCTAAACCCTTATTAATTTAGCCACCCAAAAAAAAATCAGAAACAGGCAACGTTTTGCGAATAACTGAGGTATAGCATATAACAACTAACCAACTTTAAAGGTATCTCCATGGAATACTTTCCATTTGTCATCGCAATACTCGGTTTACTGTTTCCGCTGGTACTGTTACCCATTATTTTTGGCTTTGAGAGTCGCAGCGAGGCCCGCTTTCACGACACGCTAAAGAGCATGATCGAGAGCGGTCAGACATTGGACGAACAAACTCTGAGTGGCATACCGGGCTACAAGAAGAAAGGCCCGCGCAACGACGTGCGCTCCGGTTTGATCACCACCGGCACCGGACTGGGTATTGCGTTGCTAGGCAAAGTGGCACTTGGATCAGTTATTTTTGGTGCAGGCTTACTGGTACTTTGTATTGGCGCATCAATTGCGGCATATGGGCTATTTGGTAAGCATTTGAGTGCCGCTGCGACCCGTTCTGACCAGGCCTAGTTGATGCTTTCTGACGACACACTGGTTGCTCGCACACTCAGTGAGGGCAACCACCATTTTGGGGCACTGGTTAAACGCTATGCGGATTACTTGTTCGGATATGGGCTCCGATTAACGGGCGGCAATGCGAGTCTGGCTGAAGACCTCTCGCAACAAACATTCTTACGTGCGTTCAAATATCTGCCAAGCTACGACAAACAGCACCGTCTACGACACCAAAATAACGAATATCGATTCCGTAATTGGCTCACCGGAATTGCCACAAATTGTTTTCGTGACTTAATCGGCATCGAGCAGCGCTATCAGCCGCTAGCGCACGCAGCAGAGCCTATCTTTGATCCAAGCTACCGCGACTCGCATGCATTCTTCTCGCTGATTAAACCTTTGGGGGCAGAAGACCGTGTGCTGTTTGTTCTGCGCTACGTATACGAATTCAGCATAGACGAAATCAGCGAGCACACCGGTGTAAATTCCGGTACGGTGAAATCCCGCTTAAGCCGTGCCATGCGCAAACTACGAGACACTCATCATGACTGACATCGAATCCATTTTGGCAAACGAACGCACACAACGCCACGCGCATACCAATTCAGACTTGTTGGCATTCGCTGTACTCAGCGAAATAAGCTACGCAAATGCCAGTGCCAGATCCAGTTACCGCCTAAGGATGTTTGTAATAACCTCGATCGCTGCGGTCATGCTGGTATTGCAGGCTTTGCTACTAAGTCAATTCGACTTCACCGGTGCGATGACCCAGGCAACGCAATTCTTAATCGAGTTTCCATATGCAATCACCGCGGTTAACCTAGCTCTCGTGACGACGATATTACTTGTTCGGCGTTATCGTTGGTTTGGGTGAGCACCGTGAATGCAGGTTACTGAATCCAACCTCGTTCACGAAGTGTAAAGTCGACCATCTGTGCCACGAGAGCGGCGCCCAAGTAGGACAAATGTCGACCGCCGTTGTAGAGCGGTCCATAGTCCTGTTTTACATCCAGACAACGATTTTGCTCGAGATCACACAGCGCCGCTACCGGGTCCACAACCAAAACCGAATCGCTATCAAATTCGGGATACCGAAGTGCGTCCTGGCGCAGGAGTGCGGCCGGATCGGTGTTGTTATACACAGCCGGAAAGTCCATGTTTTGCACATACTGAAGGTTTTCAGCCAACCATTTCCCCCCATCCAAGGTTGGCTTTGGAATGGTTCGTATCAACACCACTTTGTGCCCCAAACTGGTCAACCAGCGGATGTGTTCAAAATAGGATGACCAAGCGACCGATGAATCGAGCTGCCGCCCCTGCCGACGCCGCTTTCGTGCATCCTCGAGCGGACTTTCGGTACGTTGTTTGGGAACTCGAAATTGGCCTTCATTGACGGAAATGACGAAGATTTTAGGCGAACCTAAACCTAAAATGAGTGCTTTGCGCTGCTCGTTAACCAATGGACACTCAGCAAAATTCCCAAACCAAAGATGCTCGGACACAAAGGGACATTGCTCATAAGTGAGTGAAATAAACCCCAGCCCCAAAGTATCAATAAATGCTCGCTCATAGTGACCGACAAAACTATCACCCAAGTAAACAACCCGCTCATCGCCAAATCGGCATGCTTGCTCTGGTATTCGCATATTGCATCGGTCGGTGACCGTACCATTTCTCAACCTAGCGCCCACCTGACCCGTCGGATGAACCAGAGCGCGATACTCTTCAACGTTAAACCCTTGAATGATCAGTTGTTCACTCTTGGTGTATCGAGACCAGACCCCGTCTGTGTATTTGATGTAACACATCAATGCCGACACCATCGCAACCGCAACAAGCATCACCCACCACATGGTCCGAGAGCGAATTTGTTGGCGACTTCGAAACGGTGTTTCGATTACAAAATACGAGAGTATCGACAGAATAAAGGTAAGTGCAATCCACAGCAGTTTATCCAACCTACTTGGGTCACCATCGGCGAGACGAGAAAATGCAAATATTGGAAAATGCCATAGGTACGCAGAATAACTAATTAGTCCGATACCGACTAACATCTTATTACCCAATGTCCGTCCGATTGGTTCTCCGGCTGAGGCGAATCCAATAACCATGGCCACACCGGTAACCGGAACCAATGTGTAGATTCCAGGGTGCGGCGTCGCACCGTCAAAACTCACAATGCTGAAACCAATTAAACTCAACCCGACAGCAGTCATCACACTACGCGTTAAGGCATTAATCGAGAAGCGATAAAACACATCACTAAATGCCAACAGAGCACCGACCGCCAACTCCCAAAAACGACTAAACGGAAGATAAAAATTCAGGTCCGCGTTATTTGGCCCTGTCAGCTCAGCGAAACATAAGCTTGCCAAACTCAAAAACACGAATGCGCCAAGTAGATATCGCTTACCAAACCTGAACAGAGCCACAGCGAGCAAGGGGAATAACACGTAGAACTGCTCTTCAATTCCTAAGCTCCAGGTATGCAGCAAGGGCTTCAACAACGAACTATCTGCACCATATTCGGTCGTATTAAAAAAAAAGTAGATGTTCGAGGTGAAGAACAAAGAGGCCAACACACTGTCAGCGTAATCAACTATGTCAGCAGGTAGTAATCGAAGCCAAGCAAATGGAATCGAGACGAGAATCACCGCAAGCAGCATGGGCATGATCCGTCGTGCCCGCCGTTCGTAAAAGTTTAACCAACTGAACGATCCTTTTTCGCACAACTCCGCAAAAATAATACGGGAAATAAGGTAGCCACTGATGACGAAGAAAATATCAACGCCGACGTATCCACCTGTAAACCAGTCGCGAGACCAGACCGGGAGTTGAGCGTGATACAAAATCACGCTGACGACCGCTATGGCTCTAAGGCCATCTATTTCAGCTCGATATGCTAGTTTGTGACCGTTCACATAGAGCCTCGCGTCGTTCGTACCACCCGTGGGATCAGTGAAGATCCTCGATAGTATTGATTAAACCAAGTTCGTACGATTCATCGGGTAAGCGACCAGTACGCAGATTAAGCTATCTTACTGGCTTAAAAACCACCTACTCCCACTCGATCGTGGCCGGTGGTTTCCCTGAGATGTCGTAGGTCACGCGGCTGATGCCACGGACTTCATTGATAATTCGGCTGGAGATATTCGCCAAAATATCGTAAGGAATTGGGGCCCAAGTCGCAGTCATAAAGTCCACGGTTTGCACCGCGCGTAACGCGATCACATAATCATATGAGCGGTTATCACCGACGACGCCAACCGACTTCACCGGCAAGAACACCGCGAAAGCCTGACTGGTTTTTTCGTACCAGCCGGTGGCGTACAGTTCAGCCATAAAAATCGCATCCGCTTCTCGCAGCACGTCGGCATATTCCTTCTTCACTTCACCCAAAATGCGCACACCCAAGCCAGGCCCAGGGAATGGATGGCGATGAATCATTTTTGCTGGCAACCCTAATTCCAAACCGATACGACGCACTTCGTCCTTGAACAATTCTCGCAGTGGCTCCAGCAACTTGAGTTCCATGCCTTCCGGTAAGCCGCCAACGTTATGATGGGACTTAATTACCTGAGCTTTGCCAGTTTTAGAAGCCGCAGATTCGATCACATCGGGATAAATTGTGCCTTGAGCGAGCCACTTGGCATTGTCGATTTTTTTCGATTCTTCCTCGAAGATTTCAACGAAAACGCGGCCGATGATTTTGCGCTTTGCTTCAGGGTCGTTTACCCCAGCCAGCTCTGACAGAAAACGGTCTTCGGCGTCCACTCGAATAACGCGAACGCCCATGTTCTCAGCAAAGGTTTCCATAACTTGGTCGCCTTCGTTTTTGCGCAACAAGCCGTTGTCTACGAAAATACAGGTCAACTGATCACCAATCGCTTCGTGCAGCAATGCAGCCACAACCGAAGAATCCACACCACCCGATAAACCCAGTATGACGTGGTCGTCGCCAACTTGGGCGCGCGCGGACTCGATACAATCTTGAATTATGTTACTGGCTGACCAGTCGCGCCCACAATCGCAAATCTGATGCACGAAACGACTCAGAATTTGCTCGCCAAACTCACTGTGCGTGACCTCAGGGTGGAATTGTACGCCGTAGAAACGGCGCGACTCATCCGCGATTGCGCACAACGGCGCATTATTCGACTTTCCGATCACCGTGAACCCTTCAGGTAATTCGGTCACTTTATCACCATGACTCATCCACACGCTCTGGCGCGTTTCAACGATCAGGCTATTCGCTTCGCAAACATCCACTTCAGCGTGTCCAAATTCACGCTTGTCTGAGGTCGATACCTCACCACCGAGCATCGCGGCCATGCATTGAAGACCATAGCAGATGCCCAGCACAGGAATACCGAGATCGAAGACTTCTTTAGGTGGTCGTGGCGTATGTTCTTCAGTCACTGTAGACGGACCACCTGACAAAATCAGACCTTTAGGCGCGAAGTCTCGGATCGCGCTGATGGGGTTGTCATACGCCCATATTTCGCAATACACACCCAATTCGCGAATGCGTCGTGCAATCAGCTGAGTGTACTGTGAACCGAAATCGAGAATAAGGATTTTGTCGTTGTGAATGTCAGTCATGACGGAAATACGGTTTAACTCCGGTAATTAGGCGCTTCTTTGGTGATGGTAACGTCGTGCACATGCGACTCTGCGACACCGGCATTGGTAATCTGTACAAATTCACAGTTGCTGCGCATTGCACTCATGGTTGCGTTGCCCGTGTACCCCATACTGGAACGCAGGCCACCCATCAATTGATGGATGATGTGGATAGCCGGCCCCTTGTACGGGACGCGACCTTCAATTCCTTCCGGCACCAGTTTCTGCACCTCAGATTCATCGGATTGGAAATAGCGGTCTTTAGATCCTTGCTCCATGGCACCGATCGACCCCATGCCACGGTAGGACTTGTACGACCGACCCTGATACAACTCAATCTCACCCGGCGCTTCGTCAGTGCCAGCCAACAAACCACCGACCATGACACAACTGGCGCCAGCAGCAATGGCCTTGGCAACATCGCCCGAAAAACGCAGACCACCGTCAGCAATTAATGGAATGTTTTTGCCCTTCAACGCCTGAGCAACATCATAGACCGCCGTGATTTGCGGGACCCCAACACCGGCCACCATACGCGTGGTACAAATTGAGCCTGGGCCAATGCCGACTTTCACCGCGTCCGCTCCAGCAGCAACCAAATCCAGCGCTGCTGCCGCGGTCGCGATATTACCTCCGACAACTTGAATCTCGGGGTACTGTTGTTTAATTCTTCGAACCGTCTCAATAACCCCAGCTGAGTGACCATGAGCAGTATCCACCACAATGACATCAACGCCGGCCTGAGCCAGTAATTGTACGCGTGTCTCCGTATCGGCACCGGTGCCAACCGCCGCACCAACACGCAAATTACCATTATTATCTTTAGATGCGTTCGGGTGGTCGGTCGACTTTTGAATATCCTTGACCGTCACCAATCCCTTGAGGTGAAAAGCGTCATCAACCACGAGCACTTTTTCAATACGGTGCGCGTGTAACAAGCCTTGAATTTCGTCTTTACTCGCGCCTTCTTTCACCGTCACCAACTTGTCACGAGGCGTCATAGCCGTTGACACGGGTTCGTCATACCGCGTCTCAAACCGAAGATCTCGACTGGTGACAATGCCCACAAGATTATCGCCATCGACGACGGGCACACCGGATATCTTGTGTTTACGCGTCAGAGCAATTACTTCACCGATGCTGGTGGCCGGTGAAACTTTAATGGGATCATTGATGACACCACTTTCAAATTTTTTGACCTTGGAGACATTGCGTGCTTGCAGCTCCGGACTCATATTTTTATGGACAATACTCAATCCGCCTTCTTGCGCTAGGCAAATGGCCATACGGGCTTCGGTAACGGTGTCCATTGCCGCCGATAAAAGGGGAATACCGAGTCGAATAGATTGGGTAAGCTGAGTTGACAGGTCAACATCCCTGGGCAGCACATCGGATTTTGCCGGCACCAGCAGGACGTCATCAAAGGTGAGAGCTTGTTTGATATTTTCCATCGCGGGATTATACGTAACTCCGCACTAGATTCAATACGCCGAGCTCACGGTTTCACGGTTTTTTTTAACCTAACGTGGCGCAAACCAAAAGGAATACACCACACCACGCCCCGTCAGCCGATCACCAGCGACGGGGTAGCAACAGAGACGAGTTTTATGGGACTTGCAAGATTTTCAACGTGTTGGTGTGACCGTCAACACCAACCACATCACCATAGGTAATCGCCACATAGTCACCCGACTCGAGGTCCACGGCCTTACGCACGTACTGGATAACGTCTTCTAAACGAGTTGTGTTCTCAGACTCACGCGGTAAATGGGCCGGGCGCACGCCCTTGTACAGAGCGACACGGTTCAACGTATCCTGACGCGGCGAAATCGCGACCAATGGCAAATGTGTTTTAATGCGTGACATCCATAACGCGGTGCTACCGGACTCGGTCAAACATACGATCGCCTTAACAGCTTTAAAGTGGTTTGCTAGATACATCGACGCCATGGCGATGGATTCATCCACATACTGAAACTCTATTTCAACTCGGTGCTTAGACACCTGCGTTAACGCGTGTTTCTCGGTAGCAGTGATGACGTCGTACATCGTTTTAATAACTTCAACTGGAAACTCACCGACAGCGGTTTCCGCCGACAACATCACCGCATCCGCGTAATCAAATACCGCATTCGCCACATCGGACACCTCCGCGCGCGTTGGCACGGGACTATCGATCATACTTTCCATCATCTGCGTGGCGACGATAACGGGCTTATTCAGCGTGCGTGACCGCGCGATAATTTGCTTTTGATACGAAGTAACCGCCTCAAACCCAACTTCTACCGCCAAATCACCACGCGCGACCATCACACCGTCGCAGCTGTTAATCATGTCGTCGATGATGGCCTCAGAGGCAACCACCTCAGCTCGTTCTAGTTTGGCGATGAGTTTGGAACTGCATCCCAAAGCATCTAACTTTTCTCGTGCATCCAGCATGTCCTGCGCACACGCAGGGAAAGACACGCAGATGTATTCCAGGTCCTGCTGCGCAGCGAATGCCATGTCGTGCATATCTTTGGGTGTCAACGCATCCTCAGCTAGACCACCACCTTTCAAATTCAAGCCTTTGCGTGACGAGAGCTTACTCCCCGCGATGACTTTGGTTCGTATCGCGTTCCCATCCACCGACTGCACTTCCAGCTGCACTCGACCATCATCCAACATCAGCACACGCCCGGGATCGCAGCTCTCTGCCAAGGTATTACACACATAGCTCACACCCTGTGGACTCCCAGCATCATCCGGAATATCGGAATCAAGTAGCAACTCCTGTCCCTCGTGTAACGGAAACGAATCACCTTGAATCGCGCCAATACGAATTTTGGGGCCCTGCAAGTCACCCAGTATGGCTACGTTTTGACCGAGCTCGGTCGCAGCGGCACGGATGTTCGCGATGGATTTACCATGTGACTCGTGTGAGCCATGAGAAAAATTGATCCGAAACACACTGCAGCCATTCAGGATTAACTTTTCCAGCACAGCGACCTCTGATGAGGAAGGGCCGATGGTTGCAATAATTTTAGTTCGGTTGAGGTTCTTAATTTTGTAATTATCTTTCATTGTGAACCAAGTATGTGTTCATTCATTGTCGCCTTAAGCGAATTACCGCACCACAAGAATTAATTGTGATGCTTACCGCTAACTATAATGTAAGTATATTACATTTTATCGATGCTGTATGGCACGCCGTATATAAATTATACAGCGCAGAGATTTGAGCATATGTTTATCTCGCCGTGATTGTCGCTGTGATACACTCGCGACACTTGTTTATGGTCAAACTATCGCCATATAAAAACCTTGTTTTTTGACGATTATTTTAGGAGTGTTAAATGTCATTTGAATTACCAGCCCTACCTTATTCGCGCGACGCGCTTGCACCACGCATCTCTGCGGAAACCATTGACTATCATTATGGCAAGCACCATCAAGCGTATGTAAATAACTTAAATGGCTTGATTGAAGGCACTGACCATGCGGACAAGTCGTTGGAGGAAATTATTCGCAGTAGCGAAGGCGGCTTATTTAACAACGCCGCACAAGTCTGGAACCACACGTTCTACTGGAACAGCTTGAGCCCCAACGGCGGCGGCGAACCAAGTGGTGAACTCGGCGATGCAATCAATGCCAAGTTCGGCTCGTTTGCTGAGTTCAAAGACAAATTCACAGCCAGTGCTGGGGGTAACTTTGGATCCGGCTGGACTTGGCTGGTGAAAAATGCTGACGGCTCACTGGAAATCGTGAACACGAGCAATGCAGACACACCAATCACTGACCCAAGCGTCACACCACTATTAACCGTGGATGTTTGGGAGCACGCTTACTATGTGGATTACCGCAATGCCCGCCCAGAGTATCTGAAAAACTTCTGGGAATTGGTCAACTGGGAATTTGCAGCGAGCAACTTTGGCGGCTAGCAACCCGATGCGTAAAGCAAAAAGCCGACTCGAACGGGTCGGCTTTTTTTATGCAATTTTCGATCGTCAAAAACCACCACCGGTAGTAAATCCGCCGCCATCACCACTTCCGCCCCCTCTGGAAGGAAAGTTAAATCCGCCACCACCACGACGTGGTTTTGGCCAGTGCCACGTGGACCGAGAGCGACGAGAACGCCGGCTTCCACGCAGCAACTCATCGGACAAAATATCGCCAATCTGCCCTAAGCCGCCACTGCCAAAATCGGGCGAGGCGCCAATATCTCGATAGCGTTGATGACGTTGTATGACACGCCAGACATCAGAACCTGAGACCAGCCCCTGAATGAACTGGCCTAACACGGTTGCAATCAGCGCTTCATTGTCAAACCCTGAACGAACATCATCGAAGCGTGAATTTTTGAAGTCACGCCGAACCTTCTCGAGTTCCTTGAGCTTGTCTAGGCGGCGCTCATGCATCGCGCGCACATCTTCCAGGTCACTTTTCAACTCAGACAGTTGACGATCCACACGGTGAATTTCATCCAATCGCACATCATCGACAGATGAGCTGGTTTCGCGAACGTAACTGTTAACCGACGCCAAGTCTGCTTGCTCCATCGCATCACGTAGTGTCGCGAAACAACGCTGCATGTATTCATCTGCGCCGGTAACAAACGCATCACGCTGCGAGATCAGTGCATTTAAGTCACTTTCCAGCGTTTCGATTTCATCATCTTGTTCATCGACCGACGTACGCAACGCTTGCAATTGCACTTCAACCTGTTCTGCTCCAGCGGCGTCTAGATGCTGCTTTTCGATCGCCTGGACCGCCTCAAACTCAATCTCCGCAGCTTCTTTCACACCATTTGCATGCGCCAACAGACGTTCAGGGATCGCAGTTAGATTCCAATAATCCACGCGCGCCGGTTCGAAGCCAATCAAACGCGCAACCCAAGAATCCATAAATCGAGCAAACAAATTTGCCGAGTAGTCTGGGGTACCGAAATGACGCTCCCAAAGATACATAAAAAGCTTATCAGCCTGATACGGTTCGGCTTTTTCGGCCATATCGGTGCGTGCCTGCGCCACTTTGTGCGCCGCTTGTTGGGCAATCGACTCAGCTTGACGAGCCTGTGACAACTGCGCCTGGTAAACGGAATCACCCTGCAACTCAGATTGAACAGCCGCCTCAATGTCCGCCAAAGCTTGCGACTTCTTATTCACTGCCTCGAGCAAATCATGACGGCGTGATTCGGCAGCTTGCACCGCCTGGTGGCACTGGGAAACACGAGCATCAATGTCGGTGATGGCCAGGTCTCGCTGTGACAAGATATCCAATGCTTGTTGATCCGCGCTGCGAAAATTTGCCTTTATCTCACCAACATCCAGAGCTGACAGCCTGACCTCCGCAATGTCATTCAGCAACTGAACACGCTGGCGCTGCAACCCACCCTGTCGATGCGTTAGCTGTTTGAGTTCATTGTCAAGTCGCACCACATCGTTGCGGATGGATTGCAAGCTCTCATCAATCGAGCTCAGTGCTCTGGGACCCGTCCACATATTACCACTCCGTGATGGTTGCGCCGCTGGTCGCAATTCGGTACTCAGGCTCCAGAACCCCGACCGGTTTACGCCCCACAATATTATTTTGAATGATACCGTCGTCTTTTTTGTCCGCGGCAACGGCCATGAATGTTGCCTCGTCGACCCGCAGCCCCCAGACTTTAGTGCGCTTAGCCTGATTGTTTTCTTGATTAAAAATCAGCAGTTCCACCGGCTGCTTGTCAGTGCCAATCGCTTCCACAATCAAATAGTAATTACGCCCTTTGGCGTTATTCGGCGGTCGACGCCAGATTCCAGAGTTTTGATTCTGTCGCGCCACAACTCGGATGTCATAGCTGCGCTTCAACTTCGCTTCCAGATCTTGGAGATTCGACAAGATCGACTGCGCGATGTCGGTATTACCTGAGTCAATCGCTCGCATTGCATTGCTGGCCAGCGTCTGCGCATCAGAAGCCACCGTCGAGTCTTTTGCTGTTTGATTGATCTCAGTGACAACCCGCTCAATCTGAGTTGGCAAGCCGACCAGCATCTTGCGCTCTGGCAACACGTCGGTCACGAAATAAACGCTGTAGAACACCGCGCCAACCACAGCTAGAAACCCTACCGGCTTACCCCAGCGACCACGACTGATCCAAATATGCGCCAGTTTGGTTCGCCAACTACTGGGAACTGGTTCATATTTAAAGCGCTCTTCTTCGAGCGCGGCAATCCCCTCCTGCAACACATGATCCGGCACCTCAATTCCTTGCGCGGCATACATAGTACGCAACCGCTCAAGTAATCGTTCGCGCCGCGATTCAACATCAAGTTCTCGGTCAACCAAGGTCTGTTGGTGGCGCAGATTGTCCACCACGTCCATGGCCACCATAATGTCCTCCAATGGTGCCGCGGCGTGCTTTTCAGCCATAATCAAATAACCTATGTCGGCGATAAATTAAAATTTGTGTGCCAGTGGTAATGAGCCACCACGCTGAATTATTTTCGCCATGCGCTGCTTGCCATCCTCAACCGAATCTCGAATTTCTTCCGCATTCTTGGTCGAAAGAACACGCATCTCATCAATGATCTCACGTGAGCGTTCCTGAAAATTAACGACCGAATCAACCAGTTTTTTAACAGCGTCGGCGCGAATTGTTGGTCCATACCCGGCACGAACGGCGGCTTCCTGCACTTTACCGCCGATATCTGCCAAGTCTTCTAGACTCTTGGAAACGCCCTCTTTCATGGCTTCTAAGGTCTGAGTGCTCTCATGCAGACCAAACAGACCGGTAAACGATGCCGTTAACGCGGTCAGTACTGATTCATTGGTACCGAAGAACGTGATGGCTTGCTTATAAACACGTTGTTTGGCGCTATTGGTCTGCATGAGACGTGCCATAATGACTTCAGACGTGTTGTAGCTCACGGTTAGATTATCAGAAATATCTTTAGCGACCTGATAGCGATCTTCCGCATCCTGAAAGTCACGCATACGTTCATCACGCGCCAATTCAAGTTTGGCTCGCTCAGTCATATCGTCTCCAGCGTAATTTTCAACCGTGGTATTCGCCTGTTCCAATGCGCCCTTAGCTGTGTTCCATATTGCTTCAGCTTGCTTCAGTACATCCAGCGCGAAGATTTCGGACTGCTTAATCGCGCCGCGAAAGTCCTGGTAGGCCTCAAGGATGATCTGTTCACGCTCGATCTGCTCACGTGAATCTTCGGCGACTTCCAAATACGTTTCTTTAATGTCGTCAAAACGTGACGCAATGTCGCCGCGGGTCACTTTCATCCAGACATTATTGATGCGCTCAAACGTATCCACCTTGCCATCTTCCAGCTGATCCACCATCCGTTTCGCATCGCCGCGAATCGAATTAAATGACTCAGTAATGTTTTCGTAGCGCTCACCGACGCGCATTTCAGATACTTGCTCACGCACGATCTCGTTAAACACTGACGCTTGAGTTAGCGTGCGTGCGATAGCCACCACCTTAGCCTCATCAATATCTGTCAACCTTTGTAGCAGCGCGACCACAGGGGCTTCGTCGACCTTCTCCGGCATCAGTCCGAGATCTCGAACTTGAGAAAGTGCTTTGTCTAAGTAGTGAAAGGTTGATTCACCCATGATATCTCTCCAATGTGTAAGAAGGTTAGGTCTTGGTATCCCTGCACGCTGCTGCGAGCGGCCCAAATGTGGTTATGCTAGAGGTGTTTAAATTAACGATCCCCAGACAGCAATTTATCGAACATGTCACAAAACTTCAATCGCCATCTAGAGACTATCCGCAAGAATCACGACTGGCCCTGAGTTGACAATGATACCGATGACTCGGTTCATTAACTCGCACATTTGATACGCGATTATACTTGCCAGCAAACCGGCTTTGTGTATAGTCAGCCAGCGGTGGTGCAAGGCAGTTCAGTTATCCACAAAAACTGTGGATAACTTTGTGAACAACCTTGGACTGGCGCACGTAGTATCACAGATAAGCGCAATTGATTAAATTTTAATCAATTGAAATAAATGATATATTTCAATATGTTACAAAACCTTTGTGATCAAAACTGCGAGATAAGTTCATTAATCTGCAATAATTGGGCGTGATTTTAACAACTGTGTACAACTCACCTAAGCAGTGGATAACACCCGTTTCCAGATATTAACCTGACCGAGAGCCAGACAATGCGAACTGTAGGATTCTTTAAACGCCTGTTGATCATGATTTACGACGGATTATTGTTGTTCAGCCTGGTCTTTTTATCTTCGGCGCTAATCGCCGCAATATTTAAATTTGTGCTCGCACCAGAGGCACTCATGCACGTGACTACGAGCGAAACCTTACCGACGCTCAACCATACAGGTAGGTTAATTGGGACGCTATTGGTTGCCGCAAATGCAATTACCGTGAGCGTCATCTACTTTGGCTGGTTTTGGACACACGGTGGTCAGACCCCAGGAATGAAAGCCTGGAATTTGTATCTGATCAAACCTGACGGCAAGTTTGTTGACTGGCCCTTGGCCATCAGGCGCTGTGTCTTTGCTGCCCTGTCTTGGGTGGCTTTAGGTCTTGGTTTCACCTGGATTTTATTGAATCGACGACAGCGCGCCTGGCACGACATTCTGAGCAACACGCAAATAGTGCATCATAAGCCGAGCCAGCAATAGGTCAGACTATTCGTCGTATCATGACAAAACTAAGTCCGCAAACCAGCATCGTCGGTAAGGCGGCACCAAGCATCGGCGGAATACTGAACAGGGTCACAAAGTAACTAAAGGCCTGATTGAGAATAAAGAACCCAAGCCCGATCATAATGCCGAAAAACAAGCTGCGCCCAAGATTCCCGCTACGGGCTTCTTTAAACACGAAGGGCACCGCAAGAATCAACATCACCAAGGTCGCAAACGGCGTTACAATCTTGGACCAGAACGTCAACTCATAGCTTGACGTATCCTGCTTGTTCGACTTTAAGTGCGCGATGTAATTTCGAAGCTGCCAGATCGACAATTGGTCGGCTTTAGTTTGAAACACGCGTAGAATTTCCGGTTCTACCACGGTGCTCCAGTAAGCTGCGTTCACTTCATCCGCAGCTGAGCTCTGATCATTAATCATGGTACGACGCAGGCCCTTCAAGACCCAGCGTTGATTATCCTGGTTGTACTCACCCTGCTTCGCGGTCGACAGAAAGCGCAAATAATTTTGATTATCAAACTCAAAAATTTTGATATTCAGCAGCGTGAGATCCGGCAACACCTCACCGATATTGACGTACGTATTATCATCGCGCATCCACACGCCGAAATTGCCTTTGCGGCCACCTTTGTTCTGAATCGATTCGGCTTTGACCTCAAGCGCCCGAGTTTCGGTATACGGCGACACCACCTCGCCCATGATCATAGCAATCACAGCAAGAACAATCCCAACCTTAACCACGGAAAACACGATCCGTTGCACAGACACACCGGCAGCCCGCATCACGATCAACTCAGAATCACGTGCCAAGGTCGACAATCCGAGAATCGAGCCAATCAGCGCTGCCATCGGAAACACTTCATAAAGCGTCTTGGGGATACTGAGTACCACGTGCTGTAGAATCTGCATGATTCCGTAGCTGCCGCGATCTAAATCGCTCAATTCATCAATAAAACTGACGAACGTGAAAAGCCCAAGCAATACCACGATGGTCACCATTATGTGCCGCAGTAGAATCTTGCCGATGTACATATCGAGTATGCGCATTTTAAAGCGCCTCCGATTTGTCAGCACGCACACGGAACTCGGGGATCAGCGGCAGATTATAGTTACGCCGATACAAACAGTAACACGCCAGAACAAAATACGCGGCGTGCACCAGCCAAATCGGCGTGCCGCTCGTGGCCTGGCCTTTTTTAACCAGGGCGACGGTGTAACCCAACATATTGGTGTAAGTTAAATAGACTAGGAACGCGAGTACCATACCGGTTGATTTTCCGCGCCGCGAGTCGACATGACTCAAGGCCAATGCGAATATGGCGAGTATCGGTAGCGTAAACACCTTGGCGATGCGCCAATACCACTCGCTTCGAAGTTTCGGGTCTGCTGATTCAATTAACTCATTATTGGGACGAGATCGAATCGGCAAGTAAATCTTAGTTTGGTTTTTCGGTTCAATGCGAATTGCGTACTTCTCAAAGTCGACCACGCGGTAGTCAGGTGAACCTGGGTTGCCTTCATAACGGGAACCATTCACCAACACCAGAAAATTGTCCTGTGTTTTTTCGTCTTCCATACGGTATGCCGTTTTAGCAACAACCACACCTTCGCGTTCAAATGATGCACGGTACGCAAAGACGTTTTCATAGTTTCCTGTCTTACGATTGTAATCTTCGATGAAGTACACACCATTACCGTCTTTTGCTTCAACGAAACGCCCCGTCACAACCCCAGACACTTCGCTGCTTTGCCTGAATTCCTGCTCGAGTTTGTAGCCCTGCGCCAGTGACAACGGGGTCAAATAGAACGAAAAAAACGCCACCAACCCACCGAGAATGAAGATCAACACACCCAGCGGGCGGAGAAAGTGAAATACACCCAACCCTGCGCTGGCAAGCACTGCCATTTCCTGGTCCGCATACCAGCGGTTCAGCACCATGATCAGGGCGATGTAAAACATAAGTGGTAGCATGACATCGAGGTAGGACACCATTTTCAATACTACCAGGCTGAGTACGCCACCAACGGGAATAATTCCTTCCGCCGCTTGGCTCAAGAACCCCATGACTCGCATCACCAGAAAGATGCTGATGATCACAAACGTCACCGCTAACGCTGTGCGCAATACTTCGGTAATAAAAGCTTTGTTGACTATCATGTTAAAAGCGCGAAGCGGAGGACTCTCAGTATGGGGTTTTTCAGGCTATAATTATCATCAGCGCCGTATTGTAACAAGCAATACTAATTATTTGGCGAAAGACTAAACATTTAGATAAGGAACCGACGTGAAAATTCAGATAAAAGCAGCGAAAAACTTACAACAGAAAACCGACTGCCTGGTGGTCGCGCTTAAACCATTGAAAAAGATTGCGTCCCAACAGGCAGAGATCAATGCCGCGACCGATGGTGCGCTAGATCGGCTGCAAACCAGTGGCCAGTTTTCTGCCGACCAAGGCGAACTTGCTAGCATCCGTGTTCCTGCCGGATTACAGGCGGGTCACTTGCTGGCGCTTGGCGTTGGTAGCGAGAAAAACCTCGATACCGAAACCGTGCGTGAGATTCTAAGCGGTCTCGCAAGCAAAGTGAAAGCCTTGAAAGCAGAATCGGTGCTCTGCGACCTGCAAGCACTGATCGCTAAGAGCGATATTGAAACAGTCAGTCGTCAACTGGTTGAAGCATTTGGCGATCACGAATATCAATACATCCCACAACCCAAAGCCGCACGAGGTCCCAAAACCACACCCGAATTTAAGCTCACTATGTGGTGTGATGATCGCAAGCAACTGGCAACCGCAAAACACGCCGCCGCGGTCGGGTTGGCAATCCACAATGGTAAAACCTTGGCTCGCGACCTTGGCAATATGCCCGGCAATGTTTGCACACCAAGCTTTCTGGCAAGCCAAGCTAAGAAGCTCGGGCGCTCGCATGAACTAAAGGTTAAAGTCTTAACCGAAAAACAAATGCAAGAACTCGGCATGGGCTCACTGCTCTCAGTAAGCAAAGGCAGTCGTGAACCAGCCAAACTAATCATTATGGAACATCGCGGCGCAAAGAAAGCCAAAGACGCACCGCACGTCCTGGTCGGCAAAGGTCTGACTTTCGATGCCGGCGGCATTTCCATTAAGCCATCCGCCAAGATGGATGAGATGAAGTACGATATGTGCGGTGCAGCCAGTGTCTTCGGTGCGGTCCTAGCCGCGGCTGAGCTTGAGTTACCAATCAATGTTGTTGGCATCGTGCCAAGTTCGGAAAACCTACCAGACGGTCAGGCCAATAAACCTGGCGATGTGGTGACGTCGATGTCGGGTCAAACCATTGAAATTCTTAACACCGATGCGGAAGGTCGCTTGATTCTGTGTGACGCGCTGACCTATGCTGAGCGCTACAAACCGGCTTCAGTGATTGATATTGCGACGTTAACGGGCGCAGTGATTGTCGCCCTTGGACACCAAACCAGTGGTGTCATGGGTAACGATCAGGAAGTCATCGACAACCTGCTTGCTGCCGGTGACAAAAGCCTGGATCACGCTTGGCAGTTACCGATAAAAGAAACCTATAAAAAACAACTCAAAAGCGACTATGCCGATCTGGCAAACATCGGTGGCCCGAGTGCGGGCACCATTACGGCCGCCTGCTTCCTCTCCTATTTCACGGAAAAATTTCGCTGGGCGCATTTAGACATCGCAGGGACCGCCTGGGGCGGTAGTGCCGGCAAACGCGCAACCGGTCGAGCTGTCCCGATTCTGACTCAATATCTGATCGATCGCTGCTAAGCCGAGGCTAACTCAGTATGAAGCAGGTGGATTTTTATCTGATTTCAAATCGGGTGAACTTGGCGAAATTTAAACTGGCCAGCCGCTTAGCCAATAAGCTTCAGCGGCTGAACCAACGCGCTTTAATCATCACCGACTCGCCCCAGGAGTCGTCGCAGCTGGATCAGTTATTGTGGTCCTTCTCCGACGCCAGCTTTGTAGCACATGACCCAATCAGCGAACCGGCCCCACTATCAACAGTTCACTACGGCGTCCACAACGACGTCACGCCGAACGTACTTGAGCGGGATTACGATGTATTGATTAATGTTGGCAGCACGGTTCCCTTGTTCAATCATCACTTCGCCCGTATCGCCGAAATTGTGGACTCGGACGACCAGTCCAAAGCCGCTGCGCGGGGTCGCTATAAACGCTACAAATCCGAAGGCTTCGAGCTTAAGACACACGACATCGAACTATAGCCTCAGTCCTAAACTGGAACTCGACGTTTCGGTCCAATTAGGGCGTTAATTGCTACTGATTCCAGTGATTCAAAACCGTATAATATTGCGTTTGATCAAACGTAATTCCACACAGCCAGACTAACAACCATGACTAACGCGCTCGACAATCAGTATCAGCCTAGCAAAATTGAACAGGCGATCTATCAACGCTGGGAATCAAACAATAATTTTGCGGCGCGCGAGGCCGAAAATGCTTATTGCATCATGATCCCGCCGCCCAATGTGACTGGTAGCCTGCATATGGGGCATGCGTTTCAAGACACGATCATGGATTTGTTAACGCGCTATCATCGTATGAAAGGCGACCAAACCCTGTGGCAGGTCGGCACAGACCATGCCGGCATTGCAACCCAAATGGTGGTCGAACGCCGACTGGCTGCCGATGGCATCAGTCGACATGACCTGGGACGCGAAAAATTTATCGATAAAGTATGGGAATGGAAAGCGGAATCCGGCGGCACCATCACCAAACAGCTGCGTCGCATGGGGGCCGCCATAGACTGGAGCCGCGAACGCTTTACCATGGATGACGGCCTCTCGGCGGCGGTCCAGGAAGTCTTTATCAAGCTTTACCAGGAAGACCTAATCTACCGAGGTAAGCGCCTAGTGAACTGGGATCCAGTGCTGCACACAGCGGTGTCGGACTTAGAAGTTGAGTCAGCTGAAGAAAACGGTCACTTGTGGCATCTGCGGTACCCGTTGAGTGACGCACCCGATCAGTTTTTGATCGTTGCAACCACACGGCCAGAAACCATGCTCGGCGACAGTGCGGTCGCCGTACACCCGGAGGATGAACGCTATCAGCACCTGATTGGCAAAACCATTGACCTACCCTTAACCTCGCGTCGTATACCCGTAATCGCTGACGAGTATGTTGACCCAGAATTTGGTTCCGGCTGCGTCAAGATTACGCCCGCGCATGACTTTAACGACTACGACGTCGGCAAGCGACATGATCTGGAGATCATCAACATCCTAGATAAAAATGCCGCCATCGACCTACCTAACTCGCCTTACCATGGCTTGGATCGCTACGTTGCGAGAAAGAAAATTGTGGCAGACTTCGAGGTCGCCGGACTCCTCGAGCGTATTGATGACCACAAATTGATGGTGCCGCGCGGAGATCGCTCGGGCAGTGTGATCGAGCCTTATCTAACCGACCAGTGGTATGTTCGGGTTGAGCCCCTGGCAAAAGAAGCCATCAAAGTGGTCGAGGACGGCGATATCAAGTTTGTTCCCGAGAACTGGCAAAACACCTATTTTGAATGGATGCGCAATATCGAAGATTGGTGTATCTCACGCCAAATATGGTGGGGTCACCGAGTGCCCGCTTGGTACGACCAGCACGACAATATCTACGTCGCTGCGTCGCTGGAAGAAGCGCAACAACAAGCGGGGCCGCAGGCAGAGCTAAGACAGGATACCGATGTCTTGGATACCTGGTTTTCCTCTGCCTTATGGCCATTCTCAACGCTAGGCTGGCCGGACAATACGCCGGAACTAGACAAGTATTACCCAACCAATGTCTTGGTCACCGGATTCGACATTATCTTTTTCTGGGTCGCCCGCATGGTGATGTTTGGTCTAAAGTTCACCGGCAAAGTGCCGTTCAAGGAAGTGTATATTCACGGACTTGTGCGAGATCAGGAAGGTCAAAAAATGTCCAAATCCAAGGGCAATGTTCTGGACCCCATTGACTTGATCGACGGCATCGATTTGGAGACATTAGTCGCCAAGCGCACGCACGGTCTGATGCAGCCGAAAATGGCTGCCAAAATTGAAAAAGCAACACGTAAACAGTTCCCAGATGGCATTGCTGCCTTCGGCACCGACGCGTTGCGTTTCACCTTCGCCAGCCAAGCCACCTTGGGTCGTGATATTCGCTTTGATCTGGCCCGCGTCGAAGGATACCGCAACTTCTGTAATAAGCTGTGGAACGCATCTCGTTACGTGTTAATGAACACTAGCGAACACGATTGTGGTCAATCAGGCGACGAATATGAGCTGAGCCTTGCGGATCGCTGGATTATCTCGCGCTTACAACAAGTCGAGCAAGACGTCACCGCCAAACTCGAGAGCTACCGTTTCGACCAGGTTGCACAGTCACTCTACAGCTTTGTATGGGATGAGTATTGCAGTTGGTATGTGGAGCTAACTAAGACCGTCTTAAACGATGGCAACGCCTCGGCCGAGCAATTGCGCGGCACACGCCGAACCTTGGTGCGTGTACTGGAGACTACACTCCGTTTACTGCATCCGATCATGCCGTTTATCAGCGAAGAAATCTGGCAACAAGTCAAGACACTGGCCGCTTGCAAGGGCGAGACGATTATGGATTGCGACTTCCCGGTCGCTGACATAAGCAAGGTAGATCAAGCTGCGCTGGACGAAATGCATTGGGTTCAAGCCGTTATTACCGGCGTCCGCAATGTACGTGGTGAGATGAATATCAGCCCCAGCAAAGCCCTGCCAATTTTACTCGAAGGGGCAGACCAGAATGCCGTGGACTACCTGCAACGAAATCGAGGATACCTAACCAAATTTGGCCGTTTTGAGTCAATAGACATATTGCCGCAGGGGGAATCCACGCCTGAGTCCGCCACGGCCTTGGTTGACGAGATGCGGGTTTTAATTCCGCTTGGTTCGTTTATAGACGCCGCGGCAGAAATAAAGCGTCTAACTAAAGACCTCGAGAAAGCAGAACGCGACATCGCTGGAGTCAAGGGCCGTCTCAGTAATTCTGCGTTTGTTGATAAGGCGCCGGAAGCCGTCATTGCCAAAGCCAAGAAGCAGTTGGCTGACGCTGAATCAGCCAAGCGTTTGCTGCTGGAACAAATTGATCGTATGCAACAATTCTTGACCACTTAAAACAACGGGCTTTGCTAAGCAAAAGTGATTGACAGCATTGAACTCAGAGCCCACACTAGCTGCATGCTATTTCAAATCATGACAGTCACCTCAGCGCTTGTTCGCCGTGCACTCTGTACACCAGTGTGGCATTGTGTGCGTGCCTCTGGAAGCGTGTTTTGAAGTAGATCATTTTATTTTTCATAAAACCGCATTCCACATCGGGTGCGGTTTTTTTTTGCCCGACGTGGTGCCAAACGCTCCCACAAGAGGAAGTCATGAACCGGCTAAGTACCACCATCGCAGTGATAAGCGTCATCCTTATTTGGAGCACCACACCGCTGGCCATCCAATGGAGCTCAGTGGACGCGCCGTTGACCAGCGCTCTGCTGCGTATGTTGATCGGCGTACTGTTTTGTGGCTCGGTTGTGACGCTCTTGCGTCAGGGTGTTCCAATGCATCGTCCGGCCTTAACGATTTATTTGGTTGGCGGCGTGACGACATTCTTGTCTATGACGTTATTTTACGCTGCTGCACAGCGTATTCCCTCTGGTTGGATCGCCGTTTTATTTGGGTTATCGCCGTTAATGACGGGCGCCATATCAGCACTGGTCGAGCCTGAAACGCGCCTGACACCTGCCCGTGTCATTGGCTTATTGCTAGGCTTAGGCGGTTTGTATCTGGTTTTCTCTGCAGGACTGAATGTTGAGCAGGCGTCGCTGGGCGGTGTGGCGCTCACGCTATTGGCAACGCTAATCAGTTCAGCGACCTCCGTAATCACGCGCCAATTGGTCAAAGCACAGAGCATGTCTGGTATGCAAATCACGACGGGCAATTTGCTGATGGCGATGCCATTGTTCTTCGCTGCCACGCTGATAATGGAACCCGACTTTGCGTTAGATAACTCGTTCCGCGCGCTCAGCAGTCTTGTCTACCTAGGTTTGATTGGTACCGGCGTTGGGTTCACGCTCTACTATTATTTATTAAAACGAGTCTCCGCAAACCGTTTATCCCTGATCGCGCTCATTACTCCGATTACTGGGCTGTGCTTAAGTAGTTGGCTGAACAATGAGCCTATGGTAACCGAAGTCTGGATTGGCGCCGCCTTGGTATGCGTTGGACTGACACTCTATGAGTTCAAACCTCGACTCGGATTGCGTACACTCTGAGTATGCCTAAAGCCAATAAAACCTTACTCATCGTCGCACACACGCCATCCCCTAATACGCGAGCTTTAGCCCATGCTCTATTGGGTGGTGTTAACGCTATCACAGAGCCGACGCTTAACTGTGAATTGAAATCACCCTTTGAGTGTGAAGCTGAGAATGTCCTTAACGCCGACGCGTTGATCCTGTTCACCACTGAAAACTTCGGTGCCATGAGTGGTGCGCTGAAAGATTTCTTCGAACGTATTTACTATCCTTGTCTTGATCAACCAGCGCGCAACGAAGCCAAACCCTACGCTCTGGTAATTCGCGCTGGACTAGATGGGTCAGGCACTGAAATTGGTGTACACAGAATCACCACTGGGCTTAAATGGCGTGAAGCGCAAGACGTACTTTTGTGTCGGGGCGAATATACGCGTACATTTCTACCCCAGTGCCAGCAACTCGGTGAAACCATGGCCGCCCTATTGGTAAACGACATTCTTTAATAGCCTTGGATGACTCCTAATTCTTATGAGCGATACCACACAAATCGAAGCAGCAGTGTTCCGCAAACTCCTTGCACACTTAGATCAACACAAAGAGGTACAAAATATTGAACTCATGAACCTGGCCGACTTTTGTCGCAACTGCCTGGCCAAATGGTATGTGGCAAGCGCAGCCGATCAGGGAGTAGAGCTTGACTATGAGCAGGCGCGTGAAATTATATACGGGATGCCCTATAACGAATGGAAGTCACACTACCAGACCGAGGCGACCCCGGCGCAATTGGCCATTATGCAAGCCAAGCAGGACGCCAAGAAAAGCGTCGACTGATTTCAAAACTGAGACAAAAAAGCCCCGTGTTTTCAACACAAAACACGGGGCTTTATATGGATCTCCAGGCCAGTCAAAACTAACCTGTTACATGCGCCAGCGATTAGCCAAGCAAGTGCTCAATCGCCGCACGTTCTTGACGCAACTCGTCTTCCGTGGTGTTCATGCGCGCACGGCTGAATTCGCTGATTGCCAAACCCTCAACGATGCTGTATTTACCATCGTTGCAGGTCACTGGGTAGGAATACATGATGCCTGGCTCGATGCCGTAGCTACCGTCACTTGGAATCGCCATGCTGACCCAGTCGCCCTCTTCAGTACCAAGCGCCCAAGTTCGCATGTGGTCAATTGCCGCAGCCGCAGCTGACGCCGCACTGGAGGCACCACGTGCCTTGATGATAGCCGCACCGCGCTCTTGCACCGTTGGAATGAAATTATCTTCCAACCATGTTTGATCTACCAACTCAGAGGCGGCTTTTCCGTCAACCGTGGCATTCGAAATATCTGGGTACTGGGTGTTTGAGTGGTTTCCCCAAATCGTCATTCGCTTGATTTGAGTGGTGTGCGAACCAGTTTTTTCCGCCAATTGACTCAATGCGCGATTATGGTCCAGACGTGTCATTGCAGTGAACTGACCTGCGTCTAAATCCGGTGCATTAGACGCGGCGATCAAAGCGTTGGTGTTCGCTGGATTACCAACCACCAACACTTTAATATCACGGCTAGCTACTTTATTGATGGCTTTACCCTGCGTTGAGAAAATCGCTGCATTCGCTTCCAGCAGATCTTTACGCTCCATGCCTGGCCCACGCGGACGAGCACCTACCAAGAGTGCGTAGTCAGCATCTTTGAACGCGACTTCTGGGTCATCTGAAATGACCACGTCGTGCAGCAACGGGAACGCACAGTCATTAAGCTCCATCACGACACCTTGCAGGGCGCCCATCGCTGGCGTTATTTCTAGCAGTTGTAGAATCACAGGTTGGTCTTGACCCAGCATAGAGCCGGATGCGATGCGGAAAAGCAATGCGTAACTGATTTGGCCGGCGGCGCCGGTAACGGCAACGCGAACTGGTTGTTTCATGATCTGTCCTCGTTTTATCTAGAAAGGAGTTAAACTGGCAGGAGTGTACTAAAAATGCCTGAAGCTGGCTATGCGAGATCACCGTTTGACGAAAATACCGGGCATTACTCGGTAAGATAACAATCCGTCGACATAACGACCGATGGTTGATTGCTATCAACGCACAAACTTATTATTATCAAGTCACCAAAATAAAGGCAGTACTCGACACCACCTGTCGCAACTTGGAAGCTTTTGGTCACACGCTGTTTGGGATACCAACCTTACCTTCTGAGCCTTTTCAGGCGGCACTGCCGACAATTACTAACTCGGTATGGATAACTCTAGGTTTAGCACCCTGGTTTACCGCATTA
The DNA here is from genome assembly GCF_014651515.1 of Arenicella chitinivorans. Lineage (NCBI taxonomy): Bacteria > Pseudomonadati > Pseudomonadota > Gammaproteobacteria > Arenicellales > Arenicellaceae > Arenicella > Arenicella chitinivorans. Next base: position 923,786 of record NZ_BMXA01000002.1, on the reverse strand, counting down.
TCGGTAAACCAGAGCGTTGGCATGATGACTACCTTGATATCATGCAAGAAGTTCTCGATGAAACAGATTCGTTCGAAGAACCCGGCAAACTCACTGAACTGGAAATAGGCGACGAGATCCTCAGTCGCCTCAGTGACACGAATGAGGCGCTGACAGCGTTTGGCACGCTGCTGGATAAAAGTCGCTTCAAAATGATTATTCTGGATGAAGAGTTTACCCCTATCTACTTCAACCAGAACGCTGAACGGCTGTATCGGCAATTATTGAGCAAGGTGGATGAAGGCAAACTTAATCCTAAGGTTCTGCAACTGGCTCGCGAAGCGGCACAGAATAATACGCGCAACTATCTTGCCGGAAATCGCAGCAACCTAACCTCAATGAACTACCTCGACAGTAGCGGCGAGCAAGTCTATCTGCGCTCGATTCATAATCAAACCTCGCCGGACGCCGAACCAACCCGCTTTTACCTGCTTTTGGTACTGGACCAAACCCGCAATGATAAGCAACTCAACCCGGACTTCTGTGCGCGCTACGAACTCACTGATCGAGAACAGATGGTACTGGTTAAATTAATGCACGGTAAAACCATCAAGGATATTTCAACCGAATCGTTTATCTCTGAGAATACGGTAAAGACACACCTCAAATCACTGTACCGTAAAACGTATACCAAGTCTCAAGCTGACATTGTGCGCCTGGTCTTGACGCACGAATCGCAAATTCTGGACTCCTATTTCGGCACTGGTGGTGGACTATTTATGCCCGACAGTGAAAAAACCAAAGACAAATTCACCACGCTGTCAAACGGATTGCGATTGGCTTATCGCGATTATGGCCCTGCTGACGGTGACGTCGTTATTGTGATGCATAACGGTTACGGTTGTCGGCTCTCGATTCCACCAGGTTACGAAGCCATGCTGGCGCGCCAAAACAAGCGTGTCATCATTCCAGACCGACCAGGTTACGGGCGCACACGCTATCAAAAGGGACACCCAAAAGATTGGCACTCGCAGTTCACTGAATTCATTGATCAACTCGGTATCCAACGCTATGAATTGGTTGGTCACGTATTCGGGTCAATTCTGTGCCTCTGCCTGGCAACCAAAGCCGACGATCGACTCAAAGCGGTCAAACTTTGTTGTCCAGTGTTGGTTAATCAGCAATCTGATACACAGTATTTATCCGGCATTCTGGTGCCCACCGCGAGACTGGTTCGCGCTTCAAAACGCGTGGCGCGCGAAATCTATGAATTATGGCTCAAGAGCATGAACATGAACCTGCCAGTACATTACCGCAGTATGCTCAACTCCAGCATTGGTTCGGCCGAGCAGGACACCTTCAACCAGCAAGGTATTACCGATGTGGTGGTTGAGGGTTTTCGTGAGGGCAGCAGCAACTGTTTGGAGGGTATTTCTAACGAAATGATCTTCTGCCTGTCACCGCGCAAATTGGACCTGAGCAACATACAGGTGCCTGTTTCACTGTGGTGGGGAACGGAAGACATTCGAGTGACTCGCGAAGGTGTGGATCACCTAGCTGCACAACTACCCAACGCGACCACGCACATCAAAGAAGGCTATGGGGAACATCTCTATTTCTCCCTGTTTGAAGAGATTATCGCTGAGTAAACTGGCGTCTGCCGACAGATTCTATTGACCCAATTTGTTATTTTTTACGTCGCACGCTTAACACATTCGGTAATTGATCCAACTTGGCTAACAATTTGCTCATGGCTTCCAAGCTGGTGACTTCCACCACCACTTCCATCGTCACTGACGCATCTTTAGGTTCGGTGTAGGTACTGAGCTCGAGCACATTGACACGCTCGTCAGAAAACACCGTAGACACATCTTTCAGCAAGCCTTTACGGTCAAATGCATGCAACAAAATCGTCATCGGGTAGGTCTGTTCACTTGCCTGCCCCCAGTTGACTTCAACTACGCGCTCACCAGCTTTGTGCTTTTGATAAAGAATATTAGGGCATGATTCACGGTGAATTGTTATACCAGTACCACGTGTCACAAAGCCAAGCACCTTGTCACCGGGGACCGGCTGACAACAACGCGCAAGATTAGTCATTAAGTCGCTAACGCCCTGAATCGTCAGATTGGCTGGACGAGCATCGTCGTTCGCCGCTTTCGCGGTGCCTTTAAAACTGATCTCCAGCGACTCATCGTCATCCGTCTCTGGTTTTAGAATACGTTGGGCAACGACGGCAGCACGACCGGGTTTAATTGACCCATCCACTAATTTAAAAAACAGCTCGTCGGTATCATCCGCACCGAGCTGCTTGGCTAAGGTGTCGAAATTAACATCACTCAGGTTCATGCGGTCCAACTCACGCTCGAGAATCGAACGCCCATGCGCGATGGTCGTATCACGATTTTCATGCCGAAACCAATGCTGAATACGCGCCTTCGCTCGGCGGCTACGCACATACCCTTTGTGCGTGTCCAGCCAATCTAAACTCGGGCCACCCGTCTTTGACGTAATAATGCTGACCTGCTCACCGGTATTGAGCTTATAGGTCAACGGCACCATTTTGCCATTGACCTTGGCGCCACGACATCGATGTCCCACTTCCGTGTGAATTGCGTAAGCAAAGTCAATTGGGGTACTGCCCCAGGCTAAGTCAACAACCTTTCCTTTCGGGCTGAACACGTATACTCGATCCTCGAATACTTCATCTTTGACTCGGTCGACAAACTCGCTGGCATCGGCAACCTCATCTTTCCATTCAAGCAGCTGACGCAACCATAGAATTTTATTATTGACGGCTTGGTCATTGTCACGCCGGCCTTCTTTATAGCGCCAATGCGCCGCAATCCCCAGTTCATTGTACTCGTGCATTTCATGCGTACGGATCTGCACTTCGACCACCTTGCCAGTTGGGCCAATGACCGCAGTATGGATCGAGCGATAATTGTTCTCCTTTGGCGTCGCAATGTAATCGTCAAATTCTCCGGCGATGTACTTCCAGTTCGTATGGATACAACCCAGTGCAGCGTAACAATCCTGTACCGAATTTACCAATACGCGAACCGCACGCACATCAAAAAGCTGCTCAAACTCGAGCCCTTTTTTCTGCATCTTGCTCCAGATACTGTAGATATGTTTCGCACGACCACGAATCTCGGCATCCACACCATCTTCTGTCAGCGCCGCGGTCAGGTCGTTGATGAAACTATTAATGAAGCCTTCTCGATCCACTCGTCGTTCTGCGAGTTTCTTGGCGATACTCTTATAGATCTCTGGCTCAATATAACGAAATGACAAGTCTTCCAATTCCCATTTGATTTGCCAGACCCCCAAGCGATTTGCCAACGGGGAAAATATCTCCAAGGTTTCCGTCGCAATACGCTTTTGTTTCTCCGCCCGCATCGAGTCCAGTGTGCGCATATTGTGTAAACGATCACATAACTTGATCAGCACCACACGAACGTCGTCGACCATTGCCAACATCATTTTACGTAGGCTTTCGGCCTTGGCGTCCTGATTGGAACGCCCTTGATTGGTCTGGTCCGACAATTCCTGAATCACTTCCATTTTGGTCACACCGTCAACCAGATTCGCCACATCAGCACCAAATTTATGAGTGATATCGTCGAGTTCTACCTCGGTATCCTCGACAGCATCGTGCAACAGCGCCGCGATCACCACGTCTGAATCCAAACCCAGCTCGTGCACAATGGCTGCGACCGCAAAGGTGTGATTCACATAGTCTTCGCCAGACGCTCGTTTCTGCCCTTCGTGTGCTTTGATCGCGAAATAGGCAGCCTCTTCGATGCGCACCAGATTTTCTGGCGTACGGCCATTCGCTACGCCTTCCAACCAAGTTGGAACATTATTTGCAGGCAACTCCATTTCAGAGAGCGATTTGATAGCAGCTAAAACCATAAAAGAGACAGTGTGATATAACTTGTGCGCTTGAGCTCAGTTACGCGCGATTTATTCAGAGTATATCTAGTGTTTTACGCTTTGATCACGGGAATTTCAAGCGAAAGTGTTTGTTACTGTGCATCAGCCTTCTCCGGAAACAGTGCAGCGAGCAACTTTGAGGCTTTATCCAGCAGCTCCTGGTATTCACCCTTTGCATCAGAGTCGATTACCAGCCCCCCGCCAGCCCCAAACCGAACGACACCGTCTTTTACCACCATCGTCCGAATGGCAATATTGGTTTCGAGGCTACCATCTATGCCCAAATACCCAATCGCACCACAATATAGACCTCGACGACAGGGTTCGAGTTCTTCGATAATCTGCATGGAACGAATTTTTGGTGCGCCTGTAATCGATCCTCCGGGAAAACAACGACGCAACAAATCCAATGCGTGCAGATTATCGCGTAATCGCCCGGTTACTCGACTTATCAAGTGATGCACATTGGCAAAACTGTGGAGTGCGAACAGCTCTGGTACCTGAACGCTACCCAGTACACAGCTGCGACTCAGATCATTGCGCATCAAGTCTACGATCATTAGATTCTCGGCTCGATCTTTCGGACTATTCAAGAGCGATTGTGCCACCTCCTGGTCGCGGAGGGCGTTGCCGCGGACACGGGGTCGCGTGCCTTTGATGGGACTGGTGACGACCTCCCGGTCGCGGCACTGAATAAAGCTTTCTGGCGAGTTCGAGAGCACCGTCGCGAACGGCAAATTGAGATACGCCCCATAGGGTGCCGGACTGATTTGTCTTAAATATTGATATGTTTTCCAGGCATCACCATGCGCTGATGTCGCGAACTGATTGGTCAAATTAACCTGGTAACAATCTCCCTCCACAATGTATTGTTTTACCCGCTCAAATGCCTTCTGGTAACTGGATTCGCTGAAACTCGCCGCCAACGCATCACAGCGCAGGCCGCCCTGGTTGGCTGGATGACAGCTTGACTGCAGCGTAGGATTCTCTTCGCCCTGATTACTAAGTACGACCTTGATCAGGCGTACCCAATGTTGAAACAATTCAGACGCGCCTGATTGGCGCGGATCGGAAATCAATACCGTTTGATGTTTGGCATGGTCGATAACCACGATTACCGAATAAAGCCCCACTGCCATCGGCGGGAGTTGCTCAGCATCCGATGCCTGAGCTGGGAGCGATTCAAACGTTCTTGCCAAGTCGTATGAAAAATAACCCAATGCACCAGGCATATACGGCAAATCCTGCGCCTGATCTGGCATCGCCGGCATGTGCGCTTTAACTATGTCCAACGGATCTCCAGGCACACTGCGTGATGGCGCCGTGCCGTGTCGAATCTCCGTGTCAGACCCATCGTACACCAGCGTCGTGTATGGACGCACAGCAAGCACATCATACCCCCAGGATAATCTACTACTGGGTTGTCGCGCGATGGTGCCGGAATCCAACATCACTGCCCAAGCTTCGTGCGCCACTAGGTCAAATAGCGCAGCCGCATCCAAATAAGCAAATTGGGTTTGGTTAAAAGTCATGGTTCGAGCTCAGCTCTGATCTGTCTCGGCAATACATTCACGTAGAACCGACGTTGCAAACTGGCCGGCGTGAAGCGTAAACGTTAACGCCAGCTGTGTGCCCTGTATTTGCCACTGCAAATTTTCGACACGGGTACGCAATGGTCTGCGGAGACTAGCCACGTCAACGCGCTGTAACCCATGTACCAAATCCTGATAGCCTTCGAGCCAAGCCATTTCCTGTGCTTCAAAGGCACTGTCAGGCCCACTATGCCGACCTACCAACGGTCCAGTGGGATGGATATCTAGTTCGGCTAAGCGTCGCTGCTCGTCATCGCTGCCGGTACTGGTGAACACACTATTCGAGCCATGCAGATTGGCTGGCTCGTTTGGCAACAGTCGATTCCAGCTAGCTGCGCTGACACGCTCAGATAAAACATGGTTGAATAGCCAAGAGCGAGCGGCGGAGATAACAATGCTTTTCAGGTGACGTTTTTTAATCGCCACGCCATCGCACAAATGCGATACCGCCAGCGGCATGTTATTGAATTGTCGACCAAATCGTTGGGCGCCAAAATAATTTGGCACACCGTCACAGCCGACACGCGCCAAGCTTTGCTCCAGAACAGATGTCGGCCCAGCCAAATCTCGGACGATAATCTCGAACCGATTCTGCTGATGTGTGCCACGCTTCAGTTTACGAGTATGCCGCTGCACACGTTCTATTTCAGTCCCCGCCAGTGTAAAACTTTGCCAATCAGTGTTCTTGTCGCCAGGCAACCATACGCTGAACCATTGCCATGTGACCGCATGAAAATCTTTCATACCGGAATAGGAAACATCCCGATACGCAACCCCAGCATGCTGCGCTAGGGCTTTCGCTACTTGCTCGGTATTTTGCTGCCGCTTTCTGACCCATAACCAGACGTGCTCACCCTGACCTTCGGGCTCGAACCCCATTAGCTCTGTCACTTGAAAGTCTTCAGGTACGGATTTGATTGCACCATGGACCTGCGGGCAACCGCCGGCGTAACCCAGTCGGGAAAACGCACGCTGCCAGTCCATGCTGTCGGCACGGTGGTGCAAAACGGAATTAGAATTCATAAGCTAGATGTGCTGGTTAAGCAATGTTAGGCACCAAACGATGCTTGTAATTTGGCTCACAGGCCCCATATTATAGCTGGGTTCGGTTAACACGAATGGGCTTATCATTGCCGCTGGCCAGTGCGTGACCAAAAACATAGTTTAACTGTTTCAATACGCCAATAGTAACAACGCAGGATGGTAAAAGGGACCTGGTCGCGGTGCGCGACACCCTGCGCGTTGAGGCCAAAACTTGGTCACTGCGCGTTATTCGTTGCGAATTGTAAACGACTGACCACCTGAGTACCCCCTCGAGACGCGAACCACGCGCTTCACGCCTTGATTGGTCTTATTTCAGTCTCGACAACAACAAGTTCATTCGTTTTAGCAGCCCCTAATAACAACTCTTAAGGAGACAACAATGGAATCGTGGTTTTATATTATTGGCGCAGGTGTCATTTTACTCTTTCTCAAAGCCATGGCGGTTGTGGTGCCACAAGGTTTTGAGTACACAATAGAACGTTTTGGGCGTTACACCAAGACACTCAAGCCAGGTCTGGCATTCATTATCCCAATATTTGATCAGGTTGGTAAAAAACAGAACATGATGGAACGTGTCCTGGATGTCATGTCGCAGGAAGTTATTACCAAAGACAACGCGGTAGTGCGTGTGGATGGTGTTGTGTTCTTTCAAGTGATTGATGCTGCCAAAGCGTCGTATGAAGTGAATCAACTGGAGGTCGCAATTCTCAATTTGACCATGACCAACATTCGAACCGTACTCGGTTCCATGGACTTAGACGAGTCATTATCGAAGCGAGATGTGATCAATTCTGCACTTCTTACCGTGGTGGACGAAGCCACCACACCGTGGGGCGTCAAAGTCACCCGGATTGAAATTAAAGACATTGCGCCACCACAAGACCTCGTGGATGCCATGGCTCGACAGATGAAAGCAGAACGGGAAAAACGCGCTGCTATTTTGGAGTCAGAAGGTTTCAAGCAGTCTGAAATTCTACGTGCAGAAGGTGAAAAAACCGCCGCCATATTAGAATCTGAAGGCCGCAAAGAAGCCGCCTTTAGAGACGCCGAAGCACGTGAACGAGAAGCCGAGGCGGAAGCGCGCGCCACCAATATGGTGTCACAAGCGATCAATGAAGGCAGTGTGCAGGCAGTAAACTACTTTGTCGCTCAGGACTACATTAAAGCACTCACCCAGATGGCAAGCTCACAGAATCAGAAAGTGATCTTTATGCCACTGGAAGCGGCCAGTGTAATCGGGTCAATTGGCGGCATTTCAGAATTGGCTAAAGAAGCGTTTGAGAAGAAGTCTTGATTGCAGGAGGTGGAATGATTGATTTTTTTTATAACCCAACCTATTGGCACTGGCTGATACTCGGCTTTATTTGCTTTGGGCTCGAACTGTTTGCGCCCGGCGCGTTTTTTCTTTGGCTAGGCTTTGCTGCCATTGCGTCGGCTGCACTGAGTTTACTCATGCCTGATTTGAACTGGGCGATCCAGTACTTCATCTTCGGTGTATTCAGTGTTGCGTCGCTGGTCATGTGGAAACAACTGAGCAACAAGTCTGAGTCAGAAGAGACTGATCAGCCCTACCTGAATCAACGCAGCAAAGCCTTTCAAGGTCGTGTCGTAGTGCTTTCGGAACCGATTGTGAACGGTTTCGGTAAGGTCATCATCAACGACAGTCACTGGAAGGTGACTGGACCGGATGCCGCCGTCGGCAGCAAAGTCCGAGTAACCACAGTTGATGGCAGCCTATTGCATGTAGTACCCGAATAAACCCAGGGGTTCCAGCTAGGTCCAATCTCAACGCGAATAGAGACCGGATCAGGTATACTCCGACGCGAATTCACCGTCCAACAAAAAGCGGTTGTGCTGAGCATGATCGCTTTTTCAATTTGATCAAGACATGAAGACTTACCAATCTGGAAAATCAAACCTACTGTTTATCGTTATCGCCATTGCCGCCATCGCTGTCGGCTTCTTGGCACAGTTATCAAATAGCCCAGATAACCAAGCACCTGATTTTGAAAAGACAATACTTCTGCCACAGCCGAAGCCAATTACTATGGTGCCGTTTAGTACGCACTTAGACCAACCATTTGATGCTGTAGACTGGCAGGGTCGATGGAGTATAGTATTTTACGGCTTTACTAACTGTCCTGACGTTTGCCCGACGACGATGCAAACCTTGAAACAGGTCAAAGCAGACTTGGTTACCGCCGGCGTATGGCAGAATTTTCGCATCATTATGGTGTCTGTCGATCCCAAACGTGATACCAGCGAACGGTTGGCTCAGTACGTGCCCTTCTTCGATGCAGAGTTCATCGGCTTACGAGCAGACACCGAATCAACTACCGAGTTCGCTAAACAAATGGGAATTCTGTTTATAAACGGACAAGATAGCGGCGAAGCCAACTACGATGTCGACCACAGTGCCTCGATCATTTTAATCGACCCGCAAGCTCGCTACGCCGGTGTCATGACGGCACCACACAGTGCAGAAATCATGACGCGTGATTTGATCAAGCTGGCATCGTATCGCCCTGCAACAGCCGCCGCAGTGACATCACCTGCAACGCTAACGCGCGAGGTCAACGCCATGCCCTCTTCCGCGCAATCGGCAGTCAACGCTGAAGGCAGCGCTGTGACTATCACCAATGCCTGGATCCGCCCAGCACCGAGTACAGCAAGCAGCATGGCGGCATATCTGGACATTACAAATAATACTTCGGTCGACGTTACTTTCACCACGGTGGAAGCGGACGGCTTCGCAATGAGCATGTTGCACGAAACGATGACTCAAAATGAGATGACCAGCATGCGCCACGTTGATGAACTGAACGTCCCTGCTGGCCACACAGTGCATTTGGCACCGATGGGTAAGCACATCATGCTCATGCGACCAGAGAAGCCTTTGCAGCTTGGCGACGTACGTCGGATCACACTGATAACCAGCGATGGAGAACGCTTTTCGCGCGACGTTGAGGTTCGCACACCGGAGGTCAATTGATGGCATTGGCGTATCGCATCATTCCGGTCACACCGTTCGCGCAGAACTGCAGTATTGTCTGGTGTCGCGACACCAAGCTGGCCGCCATTGTGGATCCCGGTGGCGACTTACAGCGCATACGCGACGAATTCGATAAGCTGGACCTAGAACTCGACAAAATTTTAGTGACACACGCTCACTTGGACCATGCTGGCGGCTGCGCTGAGCTGGCACGATCAACCGGTGTACCGATCGTCGGGCCGCACCGTGATGATCAGTTTTGGATCGATTTGCTACCAGAACAATGCCGACAGTTCGGATTTGAAGGCGATGCGTTCAGGCCAGACCAGTGGTTACAGGATGGCGATCGTGTCGTCCTCGGCAATCTCACCTTCAACGCGATACATTGCCCTGGACACACACCTGGCCATATCGTGTTTGTGGAGGATGACGCGCGTTTTGCACTGGCCGGTGATGTTTTGTTTCAAGGCTCGATTGGACGCTCTGACTTTCCTCGCGGTGACCAACACGCTTTAGTAAACTCCATCCGACAAAAACTATTTCCCTTAGGCGACGACATCCAGTTTATACCTGGTCATGGGCCGATGTCGACGTTTGGCCAGGAGCGCAAAACGAATCCATTCGTCGCGGACCAACGCTTCGGTTAGACCCGCCACGGTTGTTAACATAGCGAGCGCTATATATCCCAGTAAATCGCTTGCTCTAACTGACGGTCGGCCGAGTGCAGTCCGCGACTGGAATGGCTAACAATCACCAGATTGCCTCCGCGCACTGGCTTCACTCGTGTCACCATACCTTGATACGCCGTATCCACTATTTCACCGACAGGCTCACCTTTAATATAAGCGAACGTCACTGTGCCCTCGGGTGTTTCAAGACTCGCATGAATACCTCGGTATCGGCCCATCGGACAAATTTTAGAAAATTGTAAGTTATCTAAATATTTCAACTTCATGTTTGGCTGATAGCTCGCCAGCAGCGTATTCGCCGCGGCATTGGCTCGCCCGACCTCCCAAACAGGGGTCATCGGCACGGCCTCCATATGCTCAATCACGCCGGCCAACATTGCCTCGTAATCGTCGCTTACCTGCTGCTGAAATCCAAACCAACTGGTACTCAATATGCCGGCGACCAAAAACACCACCACAAAACTCGCGGCGATCGCGTATCGAGGCTGACGCCAGATTGCGGCCCGGTCAAGGTCATTCCGTGCCTCCATCCCCTGGTGCAACTTCAGACGCGCCACCAAATCTGTCGGCATCGAGACCTCAAGACTCGCGGCCAAGCGTGTGTCCATTTGTTTAATTCCACTCAGATACTTCTGACACTCAGGACAATTTCGCGCATGCGCAACAAACTCTTGCTGCTCGCTCTGCGGCTCAGCCAGTGCCACTCTCTTAAACTCTAAACAGTTCATCTCTTAGCGTAACCCTACTCTTACTTCAACGATACCCGTCGGGAACTGGTGATCGGTTAATTCATCGTGCAAAATATGCCTCATTGCTTCATACCGCTTAAGCTAGGCAGAACGTCATCATTCAATAGTTCGCGCATTTTCTTGCGCGCACGGAATAAACGTGTCATCACGGCACTGCTGCTGATATCCAATATTGTGGCAATCTCATCACAGGAAAAACCACCGAGGACCTGCATCTCCAGAGGTTCTCGATAATCGGCAGGTAGACTACGCAAAGCGGTACGCAAGGCAAATGCTTCTGGGCGATCATCATAACCAATCTGCGCATCAGCTAACGTATCCATTTCCTCAACATCGTGATATTGAAATTGCTTGCGCTCAAACTGGCGGGCATGCTCGCGCCGAAAAATCGTAAATAGCCAGCCTTTAGCTGCTTTCGCCTCGCGCAGACTATCCAACGACTTCCAGGCACGCAAAAATGCTTCCTGCATGACGTCCTCGGCCATATTTTTATCCTTACACAACCAAAGCGCGTACTTATATAAGTCCTGCGCATGCGCTTCGATCAATAAGGCGTATTTGTGATTCTTATCTAACATGTCATAGTTGACCTGTTCAGAACTGGTTTTATTACCCGAATCAGACATTTTTTTAATCTCGCTGTATGAACCCGAGCAGCGCCTGCAACACCCGCTTCGGTTGTTCCGCATGTAACCAGTGGCCGGCATTCGGCACCGACTCAAATTCAGCCTGGGAGAAGTGCTGTCGAATCAGGTCATGATGCTGCGCTTTGACATAGTTAGAGTTCTCGCCGTACAGGAACAAAGCTGGCACTGAGACCACGGAATGGTCCAAGGCGGATTCAGGAAAACCAACGATTTGCGGCATATATTCCAGCAAAACAGGTAGATTCAACCGCCACTCATAGTCACCCGGCGAGCCTACCAGACTCTGCAACAGAAACAGTCGTGTCGCGGTATCCTTAATCGCCGAAGATAACTGCCGATCTGCATCGCTACGCGAGTTTAGTCGTGCCAAATCGATCTCAAGCATGGCACGCACAAAGTCGACATGCGAGTGACGATAGATCACCGGAGCAATATCAAGCACGGCCAATTTACTGAGCCGGTCCGGGTGCTGATGCGCAAACAGCATCGCCACCTTGCCACCCATTGAGTGTCCACACAAGATTATCTGGTTGAGATTGTGATGATCTAAAAACGCCAACAGGTCATCCACCATATCCTGATAGCTGTGTGTATTAGCATGTGGAGAACGCCCGTGATTTCGCTGATCCAACACCACGACTGGGGCGCTCCGAGCGAGCTTTTTTGCAAACCCTCGCCAATTGGTGGTGGAGCCGAATAGGCCGGGCAAGATAACCACTGGGGGCGTCGTAGAATCAAACGCCGACAGCGCTTCAGGATACGCTTCATAATGTAAATTCATGGCGCTGAGTGTACCAATTTATTTTGCTCCTTGCGTGTTCAATCAGCGCCACTTTTGGTTACAATCCGCTGCATGCTTGAACTTATCATACTCGCGATCACTGGCGTCGCTACTGGATTCCTGAACGTCATGGCCGGCGGCGGCTCAATGTTGTCCGTCCCGGTGATGATTTTCATGGGCGTGCCCGGCACCATTGCCAACGGCACTAACCGCATCGCGATTCTGCCGCAAAATGTGTCGGCAGTCTGGGCTTTTTGGCGCAAAGGCTTTTCCAATTTTAAACTCAGCTTCAGCCTTGGCCTGTGTACCATTCCAGGCACCTTGATTGGTGCCACACTCGCTGCACGACTTGATAGCGCTCAGTTTAATACACTGCTAGCGGTCATCATGGGCTTTGTACTGATTATCATGTCGCTGCCTCAGCCCAAAACCATTAACATCCAGGCCTTGCCTTCACGAAATCGGCTAATTGCCGGTCATTTACTCATGGTGCTGATCGGCTTTTGGGGCGGATTTATTCACATTGGTGTCGGCTTTCTGCTGATGCCCACGCTTAACCGTGTCATGCAGCTCGACTTGATTACCACTAACGCGCACAAGGTTTTTATCGTCTTGTGCTACACCATCGTCGCGTTAATCGTGTTTGCCTCCGAACTCGAGCTGGTGTGGGCATACGGGATTGCATTGGGTGTCGGCACTTGGACTGGTGCTTGGCTGGCCGCAAACATGCAGGTCAAAAAGGGCATCGGCCCTATCAAGCTCACGCTGAATATTGTGATCGTGGCCTTTATAATCAAACTGTTGTTTTTCTAATGACCGACCCGTTGCAATTTGACCGAGCGCACATTTGGCACCCGTATACCTCTGCCACCAACCCGCTGCCAACGTACCTGGTCGAGCGCGCTGACGGGTGTCGACTGCACTTTAATGACGGCAGCGACGTAATCGACGGCATGGCTTCCTGGTGGTGTGCAATCCACGGTTACAACCACCCAGTGTTAAACGACGCGCTGGCGCAACAAAGCAGCCGCATGTCACACGTGATGTTTGGCGGTATTACACACCAGCCGGCGATTGAATTATGTGAACAGCTTCTAACTCTGGCACCCGACGGATTGGAACATGTGTTTCTAGCCGACTCCGGGTCCGTAAGCGTGGAAGTCGCCATTAAGATGACGATCCAGTATTGGCAAGCCCGCGGCCGACCAGAGAAACACAAATTGATGTCTCTGCGAGGCGGTTATCATGGAGACACGTTTGGGGCGATGTCGGTATGCGACCCCGATACAGGCATGCACCATTTATTTCAGGGTGCCATACCACAGCAGCATTTCACCGAACGCCCAACCTGTCGATTCGATACCGCCTTTGATTCAACCAGCGTGCAGGCGCTGGAGCGAGACATCAAGCAGCACCACACTGAATTAGCGGCCATCATATTGGAACCGATCGTGCAAGGCGCTGGCGGCATGTGGTTTTACCACCCAGAGTACCTGGCCAAAGTTCGTGCACTGTGTGATCAGTATGAGGTTCTGTTGATCGCCGACGAAATAGCCACCGGCTTCGGAAGGACAGGCAAAATGTTTGCCTGTGAATGGGCCTCGGTCAGTCCCGACATTCTGTGTGTCGGCAAAGCGCTCACCGGTGGTTATATGACCCTAGCGGCGACAATAGCCACTCGCGAAGTGGCGCACGGTATTTCCAGCCAGGGCGGCGTCTTTATGCATGGCCCCACCTTTATGGGAAACCCGCTAGCCTGCGCGGTCGCGAATGCTAGCTTGAAATTGCTGAGTGCGTCAGGCTGGCAGGCGAACATCGCACGCATCGAGAACACGCTTCAAACCGAACTAACCAAAGCGTGCACGCTCAACTCGGTGAGAGACGTTCGAATCCTCGGCGCGATCGGCGTGCTGGAAATGACCGGACCGGTCGACGTAGCGCAAGCCCAAACCTTTTTTGTCGAGCGTGGTGTCTGGATACGTCCCTTCGGACACCTACTTTATATTATGCCGCCGTATGTGATCACGGACGATGAGTTAAAAACGCTATGCGTCGCATTGACCGATTACGCAAAGAAACTAAGTTAAGCGCGTTTTTTCTTCAGCTCACTAAAGTAATCGACATTGGTTGGTAGACCCAGCACCTCGCGCCGGACTAAATCCATCGCAATCGCGGTCGCGGTCTTTTGAAAAGCCAACCTTGGTACTGGGAAAAAGAATCGTCGCGCGGAGATTGCACCTTTACGTCCCCAAGCCATCCACACAGTACCAACGGGTTTGTCTTCGGTGCCGCCGTCTGGGCCAGCGATACCCGAAATCGCCAGAGCCATATCCGCGCCTGACTTGTTCAGAGCACCTTCAGCCATCTCGCGCACCACGACTTCGCTGACTGCACCAAAGGACATCAGGGATGCCTCGGATACACCTAGGGTATGCTGCTTGATCTTATTTGAATACACCACGTAACCTGCTTCAAATACCCGTGATGCGCCCGCCTCACTGGTGATACCAGCTGCAATTAGACCGCCAGTGCAGGATTCCGCCGTTGTGAGGGTTAAGCCTTGATTGTAGAGTGCCGTATTCAAAGCTTCGGTGAGGCGCGTGCTGTCACGGCCAATAATATAATCACTGAATCGCGTACAAAACTTCTCGGTCCACAGCGCATTCAGACCACGCGCCTGTTCACCAATCGTTGCCAGCTTGACCTCGATGACCGGCATCTGAACTCGAAACCCGAGTTCGACTTCCGCAGGCCAATCCGGAAACTCGGCATCCACCATATCTTGAAGACCGGACTCAGTGATACCAAAGATGCGAATCCTGGTAATCTCACTAACCACGTCAAGGTGACCATGAGCACGAATCAATGGCAGTACAGACGCTTCCACCATATGCTTGAATTCGCCCGGCACACCGGGTGTGCATATAATCAGACAGCCCTCGTGTACACAATGAAACCCAACCGCCGACCCTCGCGGATTCTCAATGACCTTGCACAGCGCCGGCAACTCAGTTTGTTTCAAATTAGACTTGGTAATCACAAATCCGCGACGCTCAGCCCAGGCCTCGAGTTTTGCCATTGCCTGCGGGTTCTGCTGCAATGGCGAATCAATGGCAAGGCTCAACGCTTTGGCTGTCAGGTCATCCACGGTCGGCCCCAATCCGCCATTCACTATTAGCACGTCGGACACCGCTGCCAGTTCTTTGATTGAACTGACCAACAGACTCAAATCATCACCGACTACTTTCTTGATGTACGGGACCAGTGTTAGATCTTTCAAAGACTGTGCCAGATAAGCTGAATTTGAATCAATGGTGTCACCGGTCATTAATTCATTGCCAGTGAGCAGTAAGGATATTTTCATACAGGAAGGATTGTTTTTAGCTAGACTTCGGAGTCTGCATGCTTCCTTATCGGACTGCAAGCGGCATTCAAATTGATGCTTGTTTGACTAAAACGCTAACAGGTAAACTACGCGCTTCTCCAGGACATGCGCCAATAACGATGAGTACACTATGAAAAAAGCGCTATTCAGCTCGATCTTAATCCTGTTCACCTATGCACTGTTCGAAATCACTGCATTGGTGGCGTACAAAATCAAATTCGGCGAATACAACCTACACGCGCTGCAATTAGCCAAACAGGACGCAATTGAGGCGAAGGACCAGAGTACGGTATTCGTCCCAGAAGCAGCCGTCGAGAACGGCGTAATCCAGACTCCGATACTCCATCCATATGTCGGGTTTTCTGTTGACGGTAAACGTATCGACCCGAATTGCCAATCCGCAGACATTATGGACTGCGCGACTCGAATCCGAGTTGATACCGATCGATCGTTCGCAAAACGATCAGATAAAGTCGCCGTGATTGGTATTCTCGGCGGCTCTTTCGCAGATGGCACAGCACGGGGCGGCAGCAAGAAATACTTCGACCATGTGATGCAATATATCCCCGCATTCAAAGACAAAGAGGTCGTGGTCTACAATATGGCGATGGGGGCCTACAAGCAGCCGCAGCAGTTGATGCAATTGTCTTACTATCTAGCGTTGGGCGCAGAGTTTGATGTCGTTATTAATCTAGACGGATTTAATGAACTGGCTGCCACCTATTATGGGTGGCGGGATTCCGGCCTGCATCCTGCCTTCCCGAAATCGTGGAATCACCGCGTCAGTTCATCTATAAGCCGTGAAGGCATGTTGGCCTATGGCAAAAAATTTCAACTCTTAGAGAGTCGATCTGGTCTGGCGGAGTTTGCCAGTGGCTTCCCGACCCGCTGGAGTCCAATGATCAATTTTTTCTGGCGAATTATGGATCCTGGCTATGTGAACCGCATCGTTGCGGTCGATGCCCAAATTGATGCACTGAGTAGAGTGCCGGAGGACCAACGTGACTTTGCCTATGAAGCTCTGGGTCCGGACATGACCCTAAACACACCGGACGAAATGGCGAATTATGCAGCCGATCTCTGGCTAAACAGCTCATTAGCCATGCGTGATCTGGCCGAGGGAAACGGTGCGCGGTACTATCATTTTCTGCAACCCAATCAATATATTGAAGGTGCCAAACCGTTGAATCCAGAAGAACGCAAGATCGCAATTCTGGATTATGGTGGTTATGGCAATGCTTACAAGCAATTATTCCCTGCGCTACTTGAACGCGTTACATCGCTGAAAGATCGCGGTGTCCATTTCTACGATCTGACCTACATGTTTAGCGACATACCAGACACACTGTATATCGACAATTGCTGCCATTTGAACCCCAAGGGCTACGACATGGTGGCACGTAAATTGATGACAACAATCAGCGACGATTACTACGCTTTGCCAACGTTAGACTGACGTTCACGGTACCCAAAAAACGGACGTTCAATATAGGAGTAGGTCAATACCGCCATCAGGTAAGTCGTGGCAAAAGCGAGCGCGGTCGTCATCCAAGAACGCTCACTCGCCCCGCTCAGACCCAGAATTTGGGTTTGCAGTGCGTAGGCCATGTCGATGCCGATTCCGTGTAGTAAATAAAAACTAAATCCAATAACCCCGACAGAACGAAAAACCGGGTTTGCCAATAGATATTTAATCCAAGTGTCTGCGAACTGCAAGCACAACACAATCATTGCGAGGCTGACGACACACTTGGCAAAGAAAGGTTTAATCAACACGTGCGCCCAAACTGGCGGCTGCACTGGCGCAGACCAAGCAATCGACATGAAGGTCAGTGCGATCAGCAACCAAGGTCCGAAGGCGCCAACCCAGGCCGGTTTCGGTCGCCTCAATAGACCATAATGAAGGTAGGCGCCAGCCACACCAAAAACAAAAGCATAAAGATAGAACTCCTTGAAGAATCGTCCGTTATAGTAAGGTTTCCAATCAGAAAATAATTGGTGCCAGATTACCGCTAACACACTCAACACAATTACCGGTAGCCAACGATGCTGCCGCCAAAGCCAAGACGTGACCAGCAGCACCAACGGCAAACACATGTAGAAGGTGAAAATCTGTGTCATTGGCCATAGATGTCCGGATGCCTCTATAAAAAGCACGTTTCTCACGACCGTATCGAATTCGTATGCCAAGCCATACGTGATAAAAATAAACGTGTAGTACATCGGCAAGATGCGCTTGATACGCTTAACCAGGTAGCGCTCAATCGTATCCCAGCGAAAGATTCGCTGAGAGTCTAAAACGAACGGTTTGCTTAATAAAAAACCACTGATCACAAACAGCAGAGCGATCCCCATGTTGACGGCTTCGAAACCGGGGGCAGCGTGACTGAACAGTACCAAAAGCGCCGCTAACCCGCGGAGGCCATTCACTGCATCGAATTCCGTACGACTCGAAATCTTGGGGCCAAGTAGCAAATCCTTGAACGCTGGCAAATCACGCAAGCGGTGATTGCGCACCACAAGCGCAAATAGCAGACAAATAAACACCGCAGGCCAGATCGCCCAAGCAATTGAAGCACTGGGTAACTCGGTTTGACTAACTAGTATCGCGGACCCCATCTCGCCTTTCAGTGAAATAAAGTCGTCGTTTTTACCAAAGAACTGCTGGCTGGCGAAAAATTTCGGCAAGGTCCGTTTTGATACCACCGTGAGACCGGCGAAAGGTTGTTCTATTTGCACATTATAGATATTCACCACGCGTTGCGGATTGGGCAAGGTGACGCCTTTAGGCAACGAAAATACTAGCGCCAGTGACGCTGCAGGCGCATTCATTCGGGTTGTCCCGACGCGCTTCTTTACATTGATTGCCTGATCGCCGAGCGCGATCGTCTCTGTTCTCATGCCTCCAAACGCATTTTTAACCTGCACTTGCAACACCGCGCCCGGAGGAAACTTGCCTTCAATCGACAAGCGACCTACCGTCGCACCGAAATACCAGTGGAGCAAGTAAAACACCGCCAGAGCGACACAGAGCACAATGAGTGAAGAAGTAAAACGTCGGATTGTCACTGACAAAGAACCACGGATTGATCCAAACCAACGATTATAACCAAGCTTGGACGCCAAGCCTATGTGCCAGACGATTGTCACGATTTACCGACACAATATTTCCGCTCAAAACACCTTGGTCAAACCAGCACGCTTCATGCGATCTTACAGCCCGCATGCGGTTGCAATAACCGCGACATTCGACTCATAAAAAATATAATCAGCCACCAATTCAGTTACGTAACCATAAGATCTCTATGAATCTAAGCACACTATTAACGGTGGCATTTATTACCTTTCTTTCTATCTCGAACACCGCAACAGCAGCTTTTCCACAAGATTTTAGCGATATGGTATTTATTGAATCACTAACGGTAAAAGACTGGCCGGTCACGTCACGCCTAAATGTCTCAATCGGTGGCGGCAACATCACCATGAGCTATGACAAAGCCAACGTTTGACCTCGCTCATCTCGTTTGGGTGGCTGCCGTGTCGCTAGTGCGTGGGGCTTTGTAAAAGTCGCCGGCATCTGGCACGCAGGTACTTGGGAGTATTTGCGTCCTGGCCAAACCACTAAAAAAGAGAAAGCATTTGGTGGTTACTGTCACTTCCGGTCGCCCATCAACAAACTTAACAAAGTGAACCGCGAGATCTACGGCTTTATGGTATCTGGTGTGGCACGAGATAACCTGTCTGGTAACAACGTGCGTGAACGAACCAATGTGGTACTTTATCGCTGGGATTCTGGCGTTGTTCCATTCGAATGGCGGTGGCGGCACTCCTGAAGAAGAAAAAGTACCAAACGTCGGACCTGCTATCGATCTACTTCTTGCTGATGAGGTAGACGGGTAACGCGAAGCGTCGATAAATTAAAAAAAGCGCGTGCTCCAAATTTTTTTGGGGTTCGCGCTTATTTTGCCTGGTCAAACTTTCATCCACCAAACAGGTGAGTATCGTGCTAGCGCCCAGACTTAGCCAGGTCTGGGGGCCGACCCACACCGACAATCAGTCTTCAAGTAATAAGGGGAGGATCGGTGTAATGAGTGACAGTTCAGGCTTAATCGCGGAACGCAAATATTGATCAAACCAGGTCTCGGCAATGATCATATACCCTTCATCAGTTGGGTGGAATCGAACTAACTTGCCCGTAGTAGTACTTACTTCTTGTTGCAAAATACTACGCCATCCACCGGACTGGTTCACAAATCGCGTAAAATGGTCTACCACAGCCACACCTTCATCGCTAGCCGCGCCATTGACGGCGGAGTTGTACGGTGAAATATCACGATCATCTCTCGGTGTGAGCGTTCCCAAGACGGGCGTGTATCCCAATGCACGGGCGCTCTGAATCATCTGTCTAAGATTAAAACGTGTGGTCGATGTACTGATACCAGAATTAAAATCGTTAGTACCGTAAATTATCAGAGTGATATAAGCCTTACCCACGTGGTCGGTTTTAGTTTGTGCCAGATTCGAGGAAATGCGAGAGATACCGCTTTCCGTGGTACTTCCGCCAATTCCCCAATTCGCAACGATCACGTTACGCTTTTGGGTATTAGCATCAAAAATGGGAGAATCGTAAATCGTCGTTGGGCAGCTTTCGGGCGGCTCTATCTGAGGTGCGCGCAGCAACAAATTGGTTAGCAAGATCGTCGGGCAACCTCGAGTTGTCGTGCCGTTACCGTAGCGATCACCGAAGTTGGCGTTAAAGCCAGTCGTGGTGCTGTCTCCGAATAATGCGATCACCGTGCGTGATGCATCGCCAGCTATTACGTCACCAGCAACCAATGAACCAGCGGCAAGAGCAACACCAACCAGTGGTTTAATCCAGTGTCGCCCCAACCTGCCCACACTTATTTTCTTGTTTAATAATTCCATTAGTAAATGGCCACTACTGCTAATTAGTTCAAACGCACAGACTGAACGAGCCGGTTATTTGGAAGGTGTAGAGATACCATGGCATAACCCGGTAAAAAACCAGGTAACGCTATTTCTTCCGGCCGCATATCCGATGCAGGGTCCAGCGGAGTTTTATAGCGAGTTTTAGCCGAACTATCAAGCGCAAACTGCTTTTGATCTGATCTATATCCGCCCAGATGGAAGTCAAAAGTTTGCCATGAGACTAATACATCACCATCAACCTGAAGCACTATTTCTGGCCGTATGTCCGGCACATCATTATCAGCACTCAACTGAATAGCATCGGTCCACGCGCTGCCTGGCTCACGTATGGCTAGAAAAATATCGTCCATGCCACCGGGATTAGCGGCCCAGACTAACCAGAGGCGCCCCGTTAAGTCGACCAGCGCCGCGGGCGCAGTACTCTCGTTGCCATGGTTACTTACAATGCTTGCTTGCCCCCACGTCGACGCACCTGCATTGCGACGCTGTGACATCAGGACCAACTTCTTCTTTCTGCGCTCACTCCACACCAGCCACTTGTCACCGGCAAGGTCCGTGACCAGAACCGGACTGGCCAGCTCGTTTTCGCTCTGATAAACCGCTTGCGGCTCGGACCAGTCCTCTCCATGCAAGCTTGTGATGAAAATTTGATGGTTATTCGCTGCAGACTCAACCCACACGAGCTGCGCCATAACCGGTTCGTCTTGAGAGGCCCGAGCCATGCCCACGTACGCCAGCGATAAAACCATCAACAGCCTGAATAGAAACACAAAGCGCACCATCAGTCCGCCGAGCCTTGTGTTAGTAGTTGACGTGCCGCGTTCTGCATCCGGGTACGTTCCCACAGCAAACGAAACCGCCCGCCTTTTTTCTGTTGCCATAGGACTGCCGCTCTAAATGCTGCTAATAACAATGCCCGGATTTTTGGTGGGATATCCGGGTTCTGGAGGTGACCGGATTCACCTTGAACAATGATCTGCGGACGCATGCTGCTGATATGTTTCTGATACACATCGGAACAGGCCTCCAGCATAGTATCTTCCGAAAAACTGGAGAGTCGCTCGACATCATTGGCAAACTGATCGAATTTTTCCGCATCCCGATATAGCTGTGCCTGCAATTGTAAAATCGAGACAGCATAGCGGAGCAATTCGATATCCTTGCCCTGAGTGGAGGTAAATACACCCTCTGCAATCATGCGTAAGCCTGCTCGCACACCGCTCAGACCACCAAATACAGCTGGCGTACTCACCGCGTCGAGCACCAAGATAGACTTTAAGCTGCTAGCCATCTCACCCTGACTGGCACTGCCCTCACGGGCCAGTGACTGAACTTGCTGGCAAGCTTGTAATACACCAGCGAGCGCGATCGTGCGTTCTTCGATTAAGTCCATATGATCCGTTGTTGTTCAAATAGTTGTGATTCAAATTTGGTGACGCACCCAACATTGTTGCGCCACCCTAGGTTTATTTTAATACAGCTCGATAAAATGCCAGCTCACGGTCAAGTGCATCGACGCAATTGGCCAATTGACGAAAGCCGTGACCCTCCTCCGCATATTCGACATACTCATGCCAGAGTCCGGCGCGCTGCAATTCAGCTACCGTTTCTTTTGCCACATCAGGCGGCACCACTTTATCCAGAGCACCTTGAAACACGATCATCGCGCTTTGGAGTTGGTGCAACTTATGCACGGGTGAGCGGCGATAATAGCGACTCACCGACGTATCCTCCGAGCGTGCTGCGTAGGCTTCGCCAATCAGTCTGTCGGTGTAAAATTTTTCAAACTTATGGGTAACTTCGGCCAGGGTGGCAAGGTTACCGATTCCGTAATAGCAGGCTCCTGCGCGAAACACTTCAGGGTATTCGGTTAGCGCTCGTAACACTGCGTATCCCCCTGCACTTTTGCCACGAATGCAAACCCGCTGAGGGTCGACCAAGCGTTGGTCGATTAACCAACGAATAGCATCGACGATATCACTGGTATCCAATTCGCCCCATTCGCCGTACAAGGCGTCACGATATCGTCGTCCGTAACCGCTGCTACCCCGATGGTTGACATCCAATATTGCGAAACCCCGCGACGTCCAAAATTGTTTTTGAATATCAAAATGGCCGTAGGCTCTGGCTGTCGGCCCGCCATGCACCATGACAATCAAAGGTGGTAACGCGTCGCGGTCAGTGTGTTTCTCACAGGCTTCATTACTCGGATCATAATAAAACGCATAGGCACTACCACCATCTCGCGTAGAATACTCGACATGCGTCGCATTGGAGACGCTGGGCAGTTCAGCACCGTCATCCAACAATACGTCGGCTTCAAAATGAGTACGATCCAGGCTTATGCGTACCAACTTTGGACGTGCGTCGGGTTTCAACAGCATAGCAGCCAACACGCCATCGCCATCCGCACTCAAGTGTTGAATGGTGCCTTTATCACCGTCTAAGGCATGAACGCGCAAGTCATGCAGGTCAATCGCAAACAATAGATCACTCTCTGGCGTGCTCCCGATAGTCACCAATGTATGCGGGTCAGCCTGTACAATCCGGTGGTCGCCATATTGCCAGTGCGGATAACCGAATTCGATTGCTTCGCGTGTAACCGATTTAACGGTTTTTTTGCGCGGGTCCCACACATGGACATTCCAATAATTTTTCGGCCACTCCGACAACGCGTAATCCGCAGAGAAAAACAAGCGCCCATCACTGGCATACATCAGTTGACACACACTTGCTGAAGGCTCGAGCGGGACGCGTGAACAACCCGCTATCGCCAAGTCCTGACCTTTATCGAGGTTTGCAATCCACAACTCTGTCTCATCCCACGGCATCGCAGGATGACACCACTGCACCCAAGCAATCTGTTTCTGCGACGGATTCACGATCAGATTACTGTAGAAGTCAGCACCATCAACCAACACAGTTACCGGTGACTCAGGAGAGTGAATTAAACCGATAAACATGCTGTTATCGGCGCCGTTATCCGATGTTGCCTGCTCTACGATCGCCAGCAGGTCGCCGTTTTCGATTCGGTGTACGTCGGTATACATATACGGATGTTGAGTGTGCTGCGGTGATATCCGCTCAGGCGCGCTCGGCACCGAGGTATCCCAGCCATCGCCTTTCGGCAGTCGAATCTGATACAAACACTGATCGTCACTGTGACTGAAGATGATCTCCTGCCCATGTATCCAGTACGGTTTGCCGCCATACTCATTCACGCGAGTGCGCAAATTAAACGGCGCCGGTGTTAAACAGTGGTGCCGCTCACCATCGAACAGCATTAACGCTGACCGACTTTGCTCCTCTTTGAGCATTGCCACATACAGTAGGCGACCCGAACCATCCGCCAGCAGCGTCGGGTAACTGTATGCATCATTTGAGGCAAAGACGTCTTCGGTTGTGATCTCGGAAGACCAATCCAGATAATCTAACATACCAGTATTCGAATATGACTCACAGTGCCACTACTCAACCGAGGCTGCTGGTACCTGCCACTGAATGACAGCACCAAGGTCCACGCGCAAGTCTGAGAACAACCCTGGCCGCACTTCCAACGCGGCAATCACAGGTTTGTTCGGACCATAAAGAGGCTTGTTTCTAGAACCCAGCACATACGGCTGCATTGCTTGTATGCTATCAATCGCGCCCGACTCGTGAATAAACGCGATGTCAATCGGCGCAACAACATTGTGCATATGAAACTGCGGTTTGAATGCGCGTGGAAACACAAACAGAATGGGGGTATCTGCAATGGTCGACGCACAAACACGCTGAAACCCAGCCGCTCGTGTCGCATTATTATCGGCCAAACGTGCATTCAGCGTGTGCTGTGATCCGTCTGATAACCCGATTGAAACTTCGACCATTGGCATTGCACGTAAATGCGCATTATCTGTTTGGCACGATGCCTGACGAGCAGAGGCCGGCTGGCTGATAGCAAGCCCAAAAGTTAAATAAAAAACCAGGTAAATGATTGCCCGATTAAACATTGGACACCGAGTCGCGCATGATCGACTGTATTTGCTCTGCCAGCTGTAAAGCGCGCAAACCTTGCAGACCGGTCACCATCGGCATTGCAAGACCTTGTGCGACTTCGACAAAATGGGCGAGTTCCACCTGCAGTGGTTGTTCAGTTTCAAACTTCACGTGATCCACCTCCAAACCAGGGAAGCGGCCTTCGACAGGGGTTTCACCCTTAGTGACGATGTCCAGTTCTTGATCCATTAAATTGATGCCGTAGTAGCCTTCGGGCCCGAACACTCGAAAACGCCGGAATCGTTTATTCGAGACACGGCTGGCGGTGATGTTCGCCACGGCACCGCCCGGGAACGTCAACCGAACATTCGCCAGATCGACATGCTCAGTGATCACGGAGGCGCCAATTGCTTGCACATCACACGGTTCTTCGTCCACCAACGACAAGACTAAGTCCAGGTCATGAATCATAAGATCAGTGATCACATCCACATCAGTCGCGCGCTCAACAAACGTGCCCAACCGATGTACCTCGATATATTTAGGTTCAGCAACCTGGTTTACGACTTCACGCATAGCCGGGTTATATCTCTCTAAATGCCCTATTAGAAACGGCGCTTCGTTTTGCGCTGCCAAATCCACCAGCTTACGTGCTTCATCCACGGTCGCGGCGATCGGCTTCTCCATCAGCGTCGCGATACCGGCTTCCAGAAAAGGCTGCGCCACATCGTAGTGCAACGACGTTGGCACCACAATACTCACCGCATCGACCTTATCGATCATCTCCAAATAGTTGGTAGTGACTGCGCAACCGTATTGCTCACCGAGCGCGGTGACGGTTTCCAGGTTGGTGTCCGCCAGCATCACCAGCTCGACATTGTCCATCTGGTGATAAATCTTAGCGTGAATTTGACCGAGGTACCCGACTCCGACTACGCCGACCTTAGTTTTTTTTGTCATAAGTTGTTGGGCTTCTACCCGCTCTTCAAATTGCACTCAGGATTATACGTGAAAATCCCGCGCAGGAGGTTTCAGTAAACACAGATTGCTAAGTTTTAAGCATCAGAGATTATCAGTCTACATGCTTTGGTGTACACTCCACGACACGCTGAAAGACCGATCAATCTGCATAATACTCGTGGCCAACATTATACTGTTAAACATTTCTGGCGATGACCGCATCGGCCTGTCATCGGACTTTTATTCCGTGATCAGCGAAGTCGACGTTCGGATTCTAGACATCGGTCAATCCGTTATCCACGACCAAGTCTCTCAAGGCATGATGCTTCAACTACCTGAGGACCAGGATGTAGAACAAACTAAATCGCAGTTGAAAAAGCACGCGAAGCGACTTGGGTTAAAAATTAAGATCCGCGATATCAGCGCTCAGGCGTATGAGAAATGGGTCGGGCAACAGGGTGCCGAACGCTATACCTTGACGCTCTTGACGCGCGAGGTTTCCGCAGAAGAAATCGCCCGAGTAACCCAAGTGACGGCAGAACAAGGGCTGAATATTCACGATATCGTGCGTCTTAGCGGTCGCGTCCCACTCAATCAACCGATCAGCAATGAGGTTAAATCCTGCATCGAATTCTCGGTTCAAGGATCGCCAAAGAACTCAGCTGCCATGCGCGCCAGCTTCTTGAAAATTGCCTCTGAACTTGACATCGATATCGCCATCCAGCGTGATGATGCATTCCGCCGCAATCGCCGTCTGGTGTGCTTTGACATGGACTCAACACTAATCAAAGCCGAGGTTATTGATGAACTCGCAAAACGGGCTGGCGTTGGCGATCAAGTGGCTCAAATCACTGAGTTGGCAATGCAGGGTAAGCTCGATTTTACCGAAAGCTTCACACGCCGCATGGCTTTACTCGAAGGTTTAAGTGAAACGGTGCTAGAGGACATCGCAGCGACCCTGCCGTTAATGGAAGGGGCGCGTACACTCATCAAAAACCTCCATGCCTACGGTTACAAAACCGCGATCCTGTCGGGCGGGTTTAGTTATTTCGGTCACCATCTGCAACGCGAGCTCGGCATCGATCACGTGTACGCAAATTCGTTGGAAATCGTCAACGGGAAGCTAACTGGCCGCGTCATCCACCCAGTGGTGAACGCCGAGCGCAAAGCGCATCTACTCAAACAAATCGCCGCCGAGGAGGGCCTTGACCCGCAGCAGACCATTGCCGTTGGCGACGGTGCTAATGACCTATTAATGCTGGCCGAAGCCGGGCTTGGTATTGCATTTCGTGCCAAACCACTGGTGCGTGAATCGGCTAAGCAATCCATGTCGACACACGGACTGGATGGTATTCTCTATCTGTTAGGTTTTAAAGACCAAGATATTCAGCGCGCCTAATCTGCTGCGGATAAGGACACTTCCAGATTATCAATCAAGCGTGCGTTACCCAACTGTGCGGCGGCGAGAATTACCAGCTCTTCATCACCACGTTTCGCAGGTTGAAGATCGTCCTGTCGACACACCGTAATGTATTGCGGCGCCCAACCATCCGCAGCCAGTCGCTTTTTGGCATCGTCTTCTAACTGTTTCAAGGCCTTTTTAGACGCCACCGCGCCCCGTGACTGAAGCTCCGTGGCGATCGACTGTAACGCCTGCTGCAACGCCGGGGCCTTGGCCCGCTCAACGTCGCTCAAATACCCATTGCGTGACGACAATGCCAAACCATCGTCTGCGCGCACGGTGTCGACGCCGACAACCTGTATCGGATACGCCAAATCCGCGACCATGCGACGAATAATTGCCAATTGCTGGTAATCTTTCTTGCCGAACACCACCACGTCGGGTTGTACCATATTGAACAAACGACTGACCACGGTGGTCACACCATAGAAGTGCTCAGGCCGATCTTGACCGCAATAAAGATCGCCGATCTTAGGCACATAAACAACCGTTTGCTCAGCCAGATCGCCCGGGTACATGGTTTCTTTCTCGGGTAAAAACAACAAATCAGCACCCAATTCTGCCAAGCAACGCGCATCTTCTTCTGGCGTGGAGGGATAGTTATCCAGATCTTCGTGCGCGCCAAACTGTGTTGGATTGACGAAAATACTGACCACAACGAACTCTGCACGCTGTTTGGCCTGGCGCACCAACTCTAGATGCCCTTCGTGCAAGTTCCCCATGGTGGGCACAAACCCAACTATTTTTTTATCTTTACGTGCGGCGGATACAGCTGCGCGCAACGACGACACCCTTTGTACTTTATTCAACTGCGGCTCCCCGAAAAAGCGGACTGGCGTCCGCGATACGACTTACTTAAAACTGTGCTCATCGGCTGGAAAAGTCCCCGCTTTCACTTCCGCAATATATTGCGATACCGCATCGGCAACCGATTGATTCCCCGTCATAAAATTCTTACAAAACTTGGGACTTTTATGCGGGTAGATACCGATCATATCTTGCAGCACCAAAACTTGTCCATCGCAGTCAACGCCAGCACCAATCCCAATGGTCGGAATGGTGAGTTTTTCGGTGATTTGTGCTGCCAATGCGGCGGGAACAGCCTCTAGCACCACCGCAAACGCACCGGCCTCCTGCACTCTTCGAGCATCGTCAAGCAGCTGTTGTGCTGCGTCGCCACGGCCCTGAACCTTGAAACCACCCAGCTGATGTACGGACTGCGGTGTTAAACCAATGTGTGCGCAGACAGCAATACCGCGCTCGGCGAGAAAATTAATTGTTTCGACCTGCAATTCACCGCCTTCCAGCTTAATCGTATGCGCACCAGCCTGCATCAACTTAACCGCATTCTCATACGCTTGTTCTTTACTGACTTGGTAACTCCCAAACGGTAGATCGCCGACAATCATGCAGTTATTGACACCGCGCGCGACACATTCGGTGTGGTATGCCGCGTGTTCAATGGTGACCGGTACCGGTGTGGCATGCCCTTGCATCACCATACCGAGTGAATCGCCAACCAAGATTGCGTCGATGCCAGCATTATCGATTAATGCAGCAAAGCTATAGTCGTATGCCGTCAACCAGGTGATTTTATCCCCAGCTTCCTTCATCTTTCGCATGGTGGTGACAGTTACAGCCATCAAACTTTCCTCTTTCAGGGTGGTATCAATCGTGGTGTTGCATGCCAATCAGTCAAGCATGGCGTTTAAGCGCGGCCGTGAGGGCCCGAGCTTAAGGCACTAACGGATTGAAGAAGTGTTTCCCCGCATCAATCCGGTCTATGTGTTGCAATAGAGCCTGATAATGCGCCTCGTTCTCTATGGGATTTATATCGGCTGCATTCACGATAAGCAAGGGCGTTTTTGAATAGCGGTGAAAATAAGTGGTGTACGCATCGCTTAAACGCTGCAAGTAATTGGCATCAATGTCTTGCTCATACTTGATGCCGCGTTTACGAATGCGTTCTTGTAAAACGTTGACCGGCGCCTGCAAATACACCATCAAATCGGGTTCCGGTTGATCAATCGCCAGGTTATTGAACACTTGCTGATACAGACGAAACTCATCATCGTCTAGAGTCATCTGCGCAAAAATCGGGTCCTTGTCCAACATAAAGTCAGCAACGCGCCCCGGCGAAAACATGTCTTCTTGTTTGAGGTTAGACAGTTGCCTTACACGCTGAAACAAGAAAAACAGTTGGGTCGGCAAAGCGTAGCGCTTGGGAGACTTATAAAACCGGGCTAAAAACGGGTTTTCTGCTGGCTTTTCCAACAACAGAGGGGAATCGAAGGTCGTCGCGAGCTTGCGACACAAACTCGACTTCCCCACACCAATAGGCCCTTCGATGACAAGATACTTACTGGCGGTGGCAGCACTGACTTCGACAGAGTCTGCACTGTTCGACTGAGATTCGCTTAACTTCACGATAAAATAGACGGCGTTGATAACAAGCGCGAAGTATAAATAACTTTAACTCTGATCGGGTTAAAATTTCGCGTATCATTACTTAATCTAAACCAGACCAAAACCGAACCATGAAACACCTACTCCTGTCCGTTTTATTGATCAGCGCACTGACAATTAGTCTAATCGCACGCGCAGACACGCCAAGCTTCACCTATGTTGGCCTGGAATACGTAGCTTCCGGTAGTTTGGAAGTCTCGGACGACACCACGTCGGTCGACCTCAATCTCGATGGCTTCGCACTGACCGGTAGCGTTGAACTCGGGATCTTTTTTCTGCAGGCCAGCCGCTTCGAACTCGAAAGTGATGAAATCCTTGGTGGCAATATTGAAGACAACATTTCATCGATTGCATTCGGTTTAACGTTTGAACTGCCTCAGACCCAAGTTTATGGACTGATTCGCGGTCGCCGCGATGAGTTGTCATTACGCGCAGGCGGCTTTGAAGAAGATGAAGACTTACATTACGTTGGCGCGGAGGCTGGTGCCAGAATTAACTTGACGGATCGCTTCGAGATCAACGCGCATATTGGCAAACCCGATGCAGATGAAGGCAGCACCTACGGAGTTGGTGCGCAATTTTTTGTAACGGATAATTTGGGAATCACTCTCGATCTACGTCGCTTGGAAGCAGAAGAAGATGGCATCGAAGGCTCATTTGATACCACATCTATTGGTGTTCGCCTAAGCTTCTAATTCGATAAAAGCCGACTTATGACTGACCCAAAAACAACCACTGAGATGGAATCAGCGCAGGCCAGCAACGCGCCAAAACCGGCCGGTGCCAGCCACTTATTCGTCGACCTGATCGTTTGCGTAATCATCCCCACCCTGATTCTGAAGTATACGAGTGGGGATGATCGTCTAGGACCAACCTACGCGCTGATCGTGGCGCTCAGCCTACCTGCTGCGGTTGGTTTATGGGGCTTTATCTCTGAAAAGAAAATTGGCTTCGTGCCAGCGCTCGGCTTTATCAGCATTCTCTTGACCGGGGGCATCGGCATTCTGAAATTGCCGAAAGAGTACATTGCTTACAAAGAAGCGTTGATTCCCGGCATCATCGCGCTGGCGACCATTCTCTCAACTTATACAAAAAAGCCTTTGGTGCGACTGTTTCTATTCAACGACACCATTCTGGATACCGAGAAGGTTGAGCACCACCTCAAATCGAATGGCAGAACAACCGAATTCGATAGCATGCTGCGCAACGCAACCTGGATGCTTGCCAGCTCGTTCGTGCTCTCATCAATACTAAACTTTCTGCTTGCTAAGTGGATTGTGGTTAGCGAGTCCGGCACCGATGCATTCAACAGCGAATTGGGAACCATGAATCTCTATAGTTACCCGGTGATCGTGGTGCCGTGCATGGTAATCACCATCTTCACCATGATCTATGTGTTCAAAAACATTGGCCGCCTAACCGGACTAAAAATCGAAGATATCGTACGTCAGTAGCGCCAGCCAAGGCGCTTAAAACATTGTGATCAGGCCCTAAAACGGTTACATTAGCGGGCTTATTAAAGCCCACTCGTCACGCGTATTTACGATTCAATGTCTGACCCAATTTCGCCACGTAAAATCCTGATCACCAATGCGCTGCCATACGCCAATGGCCCGCTCCACCTTGGGCACATGGTTGGTTTCATGCAGGCCGATTTCTGGGCACGTTTTCAACGACTCAGAGGCCACCAAGTCACGTTTGTCGGCGGTGATGATCAACATGGTACACCGATTATGCTGGGCGCTGAAAAGCAAGGACTTACCGCTCAGCAATTAATCGATCAGGTCGAAGCACAACACGCTGAATCGTTAGCAGGATTTCATATCCACCTGGACAATTACAGCGGCACACATCACCCTGAAAACCAACGTCTGAGTAGTGAAATATACCAGCGCATCAAAGCCAAGGGACACATCGATGTACGCACCATCAAGCAAGCCTATGACGAAGAAAAAGGCATGTTTCTGCCGGATCGATACGTCAAAGGCACCTGCCCCAAGTGCAAGAGCCCAGATCAATACGGCGATAACTGCGAAGTTTGCGGCACGACGTATGACACAACTGACTTAATTGACCCATATTCAGTCTTGTCTGGCAAGCCGCCAGTCGAACGTGAAAGCGAACACTACTTTTTCAAAGTCAGTGATTTCGAAGCCATGCTGAATGAGTGGAAAGACTCACCAGCCCTACAACCCGAGATTGCTAACAAACTCGGCGAATGGTTTGAGAGCGGGCTGATTGATTGGGATATCAGCCGTGACGCGCCCTATTGGGGCTTTGAAATTCCTGACGCACCTGGTAAATATTTTTACGTCTGGCTCGATGCCCCGATCGGTTATATGGCAAGTCACGAGGTGGCGTGCCAACAAAGTGGCGACGACTGGCACGCATACTGGGATGCCGGTAACCACAACACCGAGCTATATCATTTTATCGGCAAAGATATTGTTCGATTCCATACCTTGTTTTGGCCAGCACTACTACACGCAGCAGATTTTCGGATTCCTACCGGCGTGTTCGTGCATGGATTCTTAACCGTTGATGGCGCCAAAATGTCGAAGTCTCGCGGCACATTTGTGATGGCGGAAACCTATCTAAAACACCTGAACCCGGAATACTTACGTTACTACTTTGCAGCCAAACTCAGTAATAATGTTGTCGACATGGACTTGAACCTTGAGGACTTCGCTGCGCGCGTGAATTCCGATGTGGTCGGCAAAATGGTTAATATTGCCTCGCGCTGTGCAGGCTTTATTGGCAAACGATTTGACGGCTACCTAGCCAAGGCTTCTGCCGCGCCGGAGCTGCATCAAGCCTTCGCCGACGCAGCCGATGCCATCGCCCAACGCTATGAAAAGCGTGAATTTTCCATTGCCATGCGCGAAATAATGGCGCTGGCCGACAAAGCCAATCAATTTATTGACGAGCACAAACCTTGGGTGTTAATCAAAGACGAGGCTAAAATTGACGAAGTGCAGGCTGTGTGTACCGCGGGAATCAACGCTTTTCGTGCGCTTTGCATTTACTTAAAACCGGTGCTGCCCGACCTCGTTTCCCGAGCGGAGGCGTTTCTAAATGTTGACCCACTGCGCTGGGACGACTTGCAGCAACCTCTGCTCGACCACCAGATAAATAAATTTACCCCGTTAATGACCCGAATCGAAAGCGATTCGATTGATGCCATGATTGAAGAGAGTAAAGAATCCCTTGAACCGACGCTGGACCCGAACTCGCCACTCGCCAAAGACCCAATCTCGGCGGAAATCAATTACGACGACTTTGCCAAAGTCGATTTGCGTATTGCCAAGATCGTTGATGCGCAGCATGTAGACGGCGCCGATAAATTACTACAACTGACTCTAGATTTAGGCGGCGAACAACGCAATGTCTTTGCCGGCATCAAATCCGCGTATAAACCCGAACACCTGATCGGCAAATTAACCGTGATGGTGGCCAATCTGGCACCTCGAAAAATGCGTTTTGGTCTGTCGGAAGGCATGGTGCTGGCAGCCGGACCGGGTGGTAGTGATTTATTTATTCTCAACCCGGATGATGGCGCTGAGCCAGGTATGCGCGTCAAGTAAGCTCTCACGCCATGCAACGCGACGCAAAAATCAAAGCCATCGACGAATGGTTGCCGCAGACGCAATGTACGCAGTGTAGCTATCCACGCTGCCATGACTACGCCGTCGCTATTGCCGATGGGGATGCCGATATCAATCAATGCCCGCCCGGTGGTGACGTCACCATTCGCGGCCTGGCAAGTCTGCTTGGCAAGATCGGCAAACCGCTCAACCCCAAATTCGGCGTTCACAAGCCCAAACAAGTGGCGGTGATCGACGAGTCGGTCTGCATTGGGTGTGTTATGTGCATCAAAGCCTGCCCAACTGACGCCATTATCGGCAGTGCCAAGCGCATGCATACCGTGATCGAACGTGATTGTACCGGCTGCGAATTGTGTTTAGAGCCCTGCCCGGTAGATTGCATCGATATGGTTGATCAACCACAACAACCCGATCTGACTTGGCGTTGGGAAGATTATTCGCCAACAGCGACAACGCGGGCGCGTCAGCAAACCAACGCCAAACTGGCCCGAGAACAGCAACGCAATCAGGCAAAGAGTTCACTGCGTAAGCTGAAAGAGCTGCGGAAAGAGAAAGGCAGTGAACAGATAAAGATGGATATCGCTGCGGCCATTGCGCGCGTGAAGGCGCGTGATTAGACCGCTAATCAAACATAGTCGCGGATCACAATGAATAAAGAAAAACGGTACGAAATCTTTCGACGTTTTCGCGAACACAACCCTAAACCGGAAACGGAACTCGCCTATTCGAGTAACTTTGAGCTTCTCATATCGGTCATCCTATCGGCTCAAGCCACCGACGTTGGGGTTAACAAAGCCACCGCAAAACTCTATCCGGTTGCCAATACACCCGAGACTATTTACGCGCTTGGGGTTGACGGCCTGAGCAGCTACATCAAAACCATTGGCTTATACAACAGCAAAGCGAAGAACGTCATTGCGGCCTGCAAGCTTTTAATCGACAACCACAACAGCGAAGTACCTGATGATCGTGAGGCGCTTGAAGCACTGCCTGGCGTCGGTCGAAAAACAGCCAACGTGGTACTGAATACCGCGTTCGGACACCCAACCATGGCGGTCGACACACACATATTCCGCGTCGCCAATCGAACTAAAATTGCGCCTGGTAAAACCGTATTAGCGGTGGAAAAAGCACTGCTTAAATTCGTCCCCAAAGAGTTCTTAGTAGATGCACATCACTGGCTGATTTTACACGGACGCTATACCTGTATCGCCCGCAAGCCACGTTGTGGTTCCTGCATCATCGCCGATTTATGCGAATACAAAGAGAAAGTCATCGATGACTGATCAAACTCGCGTCGCCTCTGGCTTCAGTTATGGCGCCACCGCATCGCTCGAACATGCTCGCAATGCGGTCCAACACGCTCTCAACAAAATGCCCGCGTGTACCGTTGGAAGTGTGCTGTTGTTTTTGACGAATGGCTATGCCTACGAACCTCAGCAGGCGATTCGCGAAGCCGCCAAAACCGCTGGCACACCACAAGTATTCGGCTGTTGTGCTAAAGGGCTACTGACCGAAGACGAGTGGATCTTGGATGTCGAAGGCGCCGTAGCGATGGTATTTCCCAGTGAGCTGGGACCGCAACCTCTCTCGATTCTTCAGCAGCAAGGAGTCACTCCGGATCTGTTGCTTACCATCGCAACACCAAACGCCGCGATCATTGCCGTCAACTCAGCTGAGGAGAATCAGTTCGGCGCGATCACCACCGACGAATACGGGGATGGACCCTATTCCGTTTGGACCAGTGGCCGTATCGTCGAACGCGAGTACATGCATGCCGGATTCCCCAATCGCTTACGAAAAGAAGTCCTCGTTTGCGAGGGCATCAAGCCGCTGTCTCCGGCCTTACAGATAAATCGCGCACAAAATCATAGCTTGTATGAAATCGACTTACAGGACGCAAGCGATAATTTATTGTCTTATGTCAACAACGCCGAACCAAATGAGTTTTTTGGTCTGCTGTGCGCTGTGTCCGAGACACCTGATCCAGTGTCTCTCGAGAGAGGGTTTTATCGTTTACACCACGTAATTTCTGTTGATCGCAACAAACAGCTAGTGCGTATTTCCGGTTCTGTAAAGGCGGGCCACTGGCTACGCTGGGTTACCCGGGACGCGGACACGGCTAAGGCCCATACGCAGCAGAAATTCGATGCAGCTAGTTCGCCACCATCTCCCGAGTTCGCACTGATGTTTCCGAACATCAGTCGCGGCGCTGAGTTCTTCAGTGGTGTCGACGAAGACCTACGGGCATTTCAATCCGCCTTCCCAAGTACACCCATGATAGGGTTTTACGGCAACGCCGAAATCGCACCCGGGGCGCAGCTCTCGGGATTGATCCGCCACCACAGCTGCGTGCTTAATCTGTTTTGGGAGCAATGACATCGCGGATTGATCTGCATGCTAATATCGTGTCATCCGGTCTAAATACACAATGTCGGTTAACACGCCTTATCGGGGAATACATCTATCAGTATGAGCAACTCTGTATCTCAAATTCAAATCACCGTGGTCGACGGCCAATTCGTACAAGACGATATTGCGCTAAGCAATGAAGTCAAAATACCTTATTCCGGACCGCATTTTCATAGTGTCCTGAAACAACACGGTTTGAATTTGCGCCACAGCACGCCGAATGAGCTACAAATCAACTTGGGTAAACTGTGCAACCTAGCGTGTCATCACTGTCATGTGGATGCCGGCCCAAAACGCACCGAAATCATGAGTTGGGAAGTCATGCAACGCATTCTCCAATGGGCTGATACTGCGGCAATCAAGAAAGCCGACTTAACCGGAGGTGCGCCGGAATTGAATCCCGATTTCCGCAAATTCTGTGATGCTCTGATCGATCTAGGAATCGAAATCACATCGCGCTGCAACATCACCGTTTTGTTCGAACCTAATCAAAGCGACTTGGCTCAATGGTATGCCGACCGACAAATCCGCTTAGTATGCTCCTTACCCTGCTATACCGAAGACAATGTGGATGCCCAACGCGGTAAAGGCGTATTCGACAAAAGCATCGCTGGGTTACAACAACTAAACGCAGTAGGCTACGGAGTTGATCCAAACTTACGATTGGACCTAGTTTACAATCCGGGCGGCGCATTTTTACCACCACCACAGGACAGCCTAGAAGCAGATTATCGTCGAATGCTGAGAGACAAATTTTCGATTGAGTTCTCCAACCTATTAGCGATCACTAACATTCCAATCAATCGATTCGCTCACGCGCTCTTGCGTGACCAGCAGCTCGAGCCGTATCAACACCTACTGGTTGAGAACTTCAACCCTGAGACAGTGGAACAACTTATGTGTCGGTCTTTGATCAATCTGGACTGGTATGGCCGTATCTACGATTGTGACTTTAATCAAATGCTTGAGTTGCCCATGGGTGGCGGCAAGCCGCGATACCTTTGGGAGCTTGATGTCAACGAAGTGGCAGGCAGCAGCATCGCCACCAATCGCCATTGCTTTGGTTGCACTGCTGGTGCCGGGAGTAGTTGCGGTGGCGTCTTGGCCGACTAAGCAAAACGAGTGCACAACTCAGGTATCAGCGTGGTCATGCCGGTGTATAACGCCGGCCGATATCTTCAAACTGCCGTTGACAGCATTCTGCAACAATCCCACCCTTTGCTAGAGCTGATCATCGTCGATGACGGCTCTACCGATCAAGCGATTGCGCATTTAGACACTGACGACCGCGTGCGTTGTGTTGATTCACCAAGTAAAGGCATTGTTCCGGCGCTAAATCAAGGAATCGCATTAGCAAAATACCCGTACATCGCACGTATGGATGGTGACGATATTGCCGCACCACGTCGGCTCGCAACGCAACTGGCTTACTTACACCACAACCCTAAGATAGCCATTGCTGGCGCTAAAGTGGCCCTGTTCGCCGATACCGGGAAACTAGGTGGCGGGTACCGTCATTACCAATCATGGATCAATCAACAATGTACACCGCACGCCATCGAGCGCAACATGTTTGTTGAAAGTTGCATACCACATCCAACGGCGATGTTTCACCGCGATGTCATTGACGCACTGGGAGGCTACCATGACACACCGTGGCCTGAGGACTATGACCTTTGGTGTCGCGCGCATCTGCGTGGTTTTCGATTCGGCAAACCTGATGCAGAAGCATTGTTGCAATGGCGCGACTACCCCGAACGAACTTCTCGTGCCCAATCACGTTACAACAAGTCTCAGTTTCTGGCGTGTAAAGCACACTACTTAAGCCAATACCTTCAGCAGATAGGTCAAGAAGAGTGCGTGATCTGGGGTACTGGTCCAACCGGGCTAAAGTTACACGACCTACTGGAACATGCTGGCGTCCATGTGCGCCAATTTATTGATGTAAACCCGAAACTGCAAAACCGCCGCAAACGGGGCAAACCAATATGGGTAATCAACGAACCACTGAAATCGCATGACCTAGAATCGCTGCAACCCTATACCGTGGTCGCGGTGGCCGCACGTGGTGCGCGCGAAAAAATCCACATCGCTCTTACATCGGCGGGGCAAACTGAACTCAGACATTTCCTGTTTGCCGCCTGAACGATGATGCATACGTGCAGCTACATACCGAGTTTCTTTTCCAACTCAGAAATTACCTTTTCCATTTCATCAACTTTAGCACGTGTGCGCTGCAACACTTCTTTCTGTGTATCCAGTTCTTCACGCGTTACAACGTCAAGGTCACTAATGACTTCTTGAATCGCGGCACGGACATTCTCGCGCAGGTCGGTACTTAAGGTATCCGGCACGGCGGCTTTCGCGGTTTGCATAATACGCTGGATGATGTCTGAGGCGGCGTTCGGGATATCGGTCATAGACGTTCAATTAGGTTGAACAATAATGGCCGTATTGTGTTCTCAGCACCGCCGCATGTCTAGCGAATATTGGTAATTTGCGGTTGCTAGCACCATCGAAAAATGCCCACCACATTTTACAAGCCCAAAAAAAGGCCCGCCGCAGCGAGCCTTTTTTAGACAAGTTGGGAGCTAGTTGCTCTCAACCGCCTTCATAGACAGACGTACGCGGCCCTGTTTGTCGACCTCAAGCACCTTAACGGTAACTTCGTCGCCCTCTGACAAGTGATCCGATACGTTCTCGACACGCTCATTTGAGATTTGTGAGATGTGAACCAAACCGTCTTTACCTGGCAATACGTTTACAAACGCACCAAATTCCATGATTTTGACGACCTTGCCTTTGTATACGCGATCGACTTCGATGTCCGCGGTAATCTCTTCAATACGACGACGTGCTTCAGCACCAGCAGCACCGTCCACCGACGCCACGTTGACGGTACCATCATCTTCCAGATCAATGGTTGCACCGGTCTCTTCGCACAATGCGCGAATCACCGCACCACCCTTGCCGATTACATCACGGATTTTATCTGGGTTAATCTTGAAAGTGATAATACGTGGCGCATGGTCTGACATCTCAGCGCGAGGTTCAGAGATCACTTTATTCATTTCCCCAAGGATGTGAATACGTGCCTCCTTCGCTTGCGACAAAGCTTGCGTCATGATTTCTTCAGTAATGCCATCAATTTTGATGTCCATTTGCA
This sequence comes from Arenicella chitinivorans, assembly GCF_014651515.1. NCBI lineage: Bacteria > Pseudomonadati > Pseudomonadota > Gammaproteobacteria > Arenicellales > Arenicellaceae > Arenicella > Arenicella chitinivorans. The sequence continues at coordinate 884,990 of NZ_BMXA01000002.1, read as the reverse complement.
ACGCGGTGATTCCAGCTGGGGTACCCGCTACTTTGAAGTCCATGTCGCCCAGGTGGTCTTCATCACCCAGAATGTCAGTCAATACAGCAAAGTTATCGCCCTCTTTAATCAGCCCCATTGCGATACCCGCAACAGGGGCCTTGATTGGCACACCGGCATCCATCATGGCCAAAGAAGAACCACAAACCGATGCCATTGAACTGGAACCGTTTGACTCAGTGATCTCAGATACAACTCGAATCACATAAGGGAACTCTTCCGCACTTGGCAGCACTGCGGCAACACCGCGGCGTGCTAATCGGCCATGACCAATTTCACGACGCTTGGGCGAGCCCACACGACCCGTTTCACCAACCGAATACGGTGGAAAATTGTAATGCAGCATAAAACGGTCTGTGATATCACCTTCCAACGCATCAATACGTTGTGCATCGCGCTCTGTACCTAAGGTGGCCGCAACCACTGCTTGCGTTTCACCACGCGTGAACAATGCCGAACCGTGTGTTCGAGGCCAGACGCCGGTGCGCACAGCAATCGGGCGTACCGTCGTGGTATCACGACCATCGATTCGTTTCTCACCGGCAATGATACGACCACGCACGATGTCTTTTTCCAGGTCTTTGAATGCCGTGTTAACCGCATCAATTTCGGCTACTGTGGAGTCGTCGTTGACTAAGGCTGCTAACACATCGCTGTGCGCAGCTGAAATCTTCGCCACACGATCAACCTTGCTGGCGGTTGAGAAAGCATCTTCCAGAGCCGCTTTGGCGATCTCTGACACTTTCTGACTGACCGATGCGTCCTCTGCAGGCGGGGTCCACTCTTTCATTGGCTTAGCCACTTCGGCCGCCAGCTCTTTGATTGCGTTAATCGCTTTTTGAGACTCTTGGTGACCAAACATCACCGCACCAAGCATGACATCTTCTGACAATATGTTTGCCTCTGACTCAACCATTAAGACTGCGTCTTGCGTACCCGCAACCACCAGATCCAAATCAGATGCCTCGAGCTGTTCCATCGTTGGGTTCAACACGTACTCATTGTTGATGTAACCAACACGCGCAGCGCCTACCGGACCATTAAATGGAATGCCGGAGGTAGCCAGAGCCGCAGATGCACCGACAAGCGACACCACTTCTGTATCGATATTTGGGTCAATCGAAACAATGGTGATCACGACTTGTACGTCGTAACCGAAACCTTTCGGAAACAATGGGCGCAGTGGACGGTCGATCAATCGACAGGTCAGAATTGCCTTTTCAGAAGGACGACCTTCGCGGCGAAAAAAGCCACCTGGAATTTTACCAGCGGCGTACGTGCGCTCCTCAACATCAATTGTGAGGGGCATGAAATCTTTTGGCTCACCGGAAATTTTATTAACTACCGTGACCATGACTGTGGTATCGCCACAGCTTGCGATGATGGCCGAATCGGCCTGGCGAGCAATCTCGCCGGTTTCTAATTTGAACTCGTGTTCACCAAATTGAAAGGTTTTCGTTACCTTTGACATACATTATTACCTATAAATATTTATCTTCCCGCACGCCCTATTGCGCTTGGGCTTTCCTACACATTCTGAACCCATAATCTGAGTTGCCGGCAAGGCAGTTGGAATACACACTAAACTGGTTTCCGTTCCTGCACCAGCCAAGCATCCCCAGACTTGAAAGGTCCATAAAACAAAGGCCTCATCATCTGACAAGGCCTTTGCAAAATCGTTGATTACTTACGCAAGCCTAGTCGCTTGATAAGTGATCGATAGCGCTCGACGTCGCTTTTTTTCAAGTAATCGAGTAGTTTTCGACGACTGTTAACCAGACGCAGCAAACCTTGGCGCGAGTGGTGGTCGTGAATGTGCTCTTTGAAGTGTGGCGACAGGTCTTTGATACGTGCAGTTTGCAACGCAATTTGAACCTCTGGCGAACCAGTGTCACCTTCTTTTACTTGGTATTCTGCCACGATGGCAGCTTTGTCAGCGGCGGTTAATGCCATAATAATATCCTCTTCATTCGTTACTAAACACGGATTCCCTGAAGGGTGGAAACCAGTGCACCAAAATCGACAACACGTCGACATGGCGCGTATTCTAACTGTTTGAGCTAAAAAAGCACCACAAAATCACTGAAAACGCGATATTTATCAAAAAATCAATAACTTCCTAATCATATACGAACATTTTGTGCGTCTTCAAAATCCCGTTCGCCAAAACCTCGCCAACTGCAAATAACGCACCGTCTTGCGCAACAAAGCGTGACAACGCTGAGGTGGTCAACTCACCAGCGGACGTTGGTCTACCTTGGCGCAGGCTTTCAATTTGCGCTGCGCTCAGCTGCACACTCGGGAAGTCCTGTAACAACGTATCAATAGGCAACAGGATATCCGCGAGATCTGCCTGTTCGATTTGATCAAGCGACAAGGCATCGCGAACTGAAATACCTTTACTCTCGGTTCTTCGCAGCTCGGTGACATGCGCACCGCAGCCCAGGATCTGCCCCAGGTCGTAGGCAAGAGAACGGATATAAAAACCACTCGAACAATGCACGTCTAGTCTTACGAGATCGTGGTCGAGTCGTTCTGCGTGTAACGCATGCACCGTCATAGTCCGAGACTCACGTTCGATTTCCTCACCTCGTCGAGCCAGCTTATACAATGGTTGACCGTTCTTTTTCAAAGCACTGAACATCGGTGGAACCTGTTGTATCTGGCCGCGAAATTGCTCCAGTGATGCTTGCAGAACCTGGTCAGAGACATTTACCATATGGGTTTCTAACACCTCACCATCGGCGTCCCACGTGTCGGTAATGACACCCAGCTTAATCACTGTCGAGTAGCGCTTATGTGAGTGCAAAAAGTATTCGCAAACCTTAGTTGCTTGACCGAGACAGATTGGCAACAACCCCGTAGCAAGCGGGTCAAGGCTACCGGTATGGCCAGCTTTACGGGCTTGGAATCGACTTTTAACCCGCTGCAGGGCCTTATTTGAACTCATTCCGGTAGGCTTATCCAGCAGGATAACCCCATGAATATCTCGTTTTTTGGATCGATATTGCATGACAATCGCGCGCCTTAATCAGCACTAGGCCGGCTCGCCATATTGGCACCGGAACCGTATTCAGAAAATTAAAACAGAGGCCTAGTCGCGGCTATTCAACGCACGATCGATTAAAGCCGACATTCGCGCGCCTTCAGAAATCGAGTTATCGTAGACAAAGACAAGATTAGGACAGTGCCGCAGGTCAATCACCGACGCCAACGCCCGACGCAAGAATCCGTTCGCATGTTCAACCGCGCCCATTGTATCTTCGATGTCCACCTGATCATCCGCCATCGAGGTCACGTAAATTTTTGCTTGGCGCAAATCTTTTGTAACCTCCACATCGGTGATTGTGAGTGCCGACACGCGAGCATCTTTTACCTCGTTGCGCAGAATGACCGCCAAATGGCGATTGATCATCTGTGCAACACGTTCACTTCTTGCATACTCTTTAGGCATCTCTGATTAACCTGTACCGAACGCCGACCTACAACGTTACTTTGACCTCAGTTTTCTCGAAAATCTCGAGCTGGTCGCCTTCTTTAATGTCATTGTAGTTCACGATACCGATACCGCACTCGGTTCCCATTTTGACCTCTGATACATCGTCTTTAAAACGACGCAGCGAGTCGATATTGCCTTCAAAGATCACCACGCTGTCACGTAAAACACGAACGTGAGCTTTACGTTTAACCACGCCTTCGGTGACGTAACAACCGGCAATGGTACCAATCTTCGGTGCACGGAATACTTCGCGAACTTCCACGTAACCCATGATATCTTCACGAATTTCAGGCTCAAGCAGACCTTCCATCGCCGCTTTTACATCATCAATGACTTCGTAAATGATGCTGTAGTATCGTATTTGCACGTCTTCTTGTTCAGCCAGTTTACGGGCCTGTGCGTCGGCTCGCACATTGAAACCGATAATCACCGCAGATGAAGCCATCGCGAGATTCACATCGGACTCGTTGATGCCACCAACCATACCATGCACAACGCTCACTTTTACTTCATCCGTAGACAGTTTAATCAGCGACTCGGTAAGTGCTTCGATCGAGCCTTGTACGTCGCCCTTAATCAACACATTCACGTTCTTGACGTCGCCCTCGCTCATTTGCGAGAACATGTTTTCTAACTTCGCTGCCTGTTGACGTGCCAGGCGTGCTTCTCGGTCTTTTTGTTGACGGAATTCAGCCGCTTCGCGCGCCTTACGTTCGTCAACGACAACAACCATTTCGTCACCCGCCGCCGGCACACCGCTCAAACCTTGGATTTCGACTGGAGTCGACGGCCCGGCTTCTTTGATTGGCTTACCGGTATCATCGTTCATCGCTCTGATACGGCCAGTTTCCTGCCCAACCAACACGACATCGCCGTATTTTAGAATACCCTGCTGAACCAACACAGTACACACGGCACCACGACCTTTATCCAGACGCGCCTCGACTACCAATCCGGTTGCGTTACCCGATGGGCGAGCTTTAAGTTCTAGCAATTCAGCCTGAACCGCAATCGATTCAAGCAATTCTTCAATACCATCACCGGAGTGTGCCGATACCGGCACCATCATCACATCACCGCCCCAAGATTCAGGTATCACATCTTCGTTAGCCAGTTCTTGCTTAACACGATCGGGATCGGCCGACTCTTTATCCATTTTATTGATCGCAACAATAATGGGCACTTCGGCACTTTTCGCGTGTTTAATTGCTTCGATAGTCTGTGGTTTAACGCCGTCATCGGCAGCAACCACCAAAATAATCAAGTCAGTTGCCTGCGCGCCGCGTGCGCGCATCGCACTGAATGCTTCGTGACCAGGGGTATCCAAGAACGTGATCTGACCGTTACTGGTCTCCACCTGATAGGCACCGATATGTTGAGTAATACCGCCAGCCTCACCATCAGTGACACGCGCTTTGCGAATATAGTCAAGCAATGAGGTTTTACCATGATCAACGTGGCCCATCACGGTCACCACTGGACAGCGTGGCGCGTAGTCGGACTCATTGGTTTCGACCTCCATACTCTCCGACAAAAATACCTCAAGGTCAGTCTGGCGAGCTTCCACCGCGTTGTGCCCCATTTCATCAACCACCAACATCGCAGTGTCTTGATCAAGTGTGTGGTTGATAGTCACCATGGTGCCCATCTTAAATAAGGTTTTAACAACCTCCGCCGCTTTTACTGACATCTGTGCGGCCAAATCAGCAACACTGATGGTTTCGCCAATCTGCACATCGCGAACAACCGGTGCAACAGGTCTCTCAAACGCGTGCTGGTCTGACACGCTGGACTTAATATTGGAGGGACGTCGCTTACCTTTTTGGCGTCGACGACCTGATGTAGATACATGAAGCTCTTCACGACCGGTAAACGGCTTGCGTTTCCCTTTGCTTTTAGTCGATTTTGGTTCAGCTGCCTTGGGCGCAGGCGCCGGTTTCGGGTCTGCTTGTTTAATAATCGGCGACACACGTTTACGATCGCCGGCTTTTCGAATAATCGATGGCATGGCTACTTCCCGACGAGGTCGTGCTGGCTTCTCCTCAGCTTGCGGCTGCTTATCGGCAGGTTTTTCCGCTGCAGGGACATCCGCTTTCTCTATGGACTTCGTAGGTTCTTTACTCTGTTCTTCCTTCGCAGGCTCCTGCTTTACAGGCTGCGTCTTCACCGAATCTTCCGCAGCCTTGGCTTGCGCCTCGACTTTGGATTTGCTTTCTCTTTCCGCTTTTTCTTTCTGTACTCGTTCTTCCGCCTCTTTCTCAGCAGCTGCTTTGGCTTCCGCCTCAGCCTTCTCAGCTTCTTTGCGCTTTTCATCTTCCGCAGCAAGCTTGGCCGCTGCTTCGGCTTCTAATCGAGCTTGCTCGGCATTCGCTTTCTCTTGATCCAATCGCGCCTGCTCGGTAGCTTGACGTTCCGCTTCTTCTTGTTCCAGCACTTCACGTTTGACGAAAGTTCGACGTCGCTTGGTTTGCACCTGCACCGTACGCGCGATACCTGTTTTGCTGGTTTGCTGAATCTCGGACGTGGTTTTTTTCTTCAGAGTAATTTTGCCCCGACCAGTCGGCGCACTCGTAGCCGGGCCACCACGCAAAAATTCGAGCAACTGGCGTTTCTCGTCGTCCTGCAATGAGTCTTCCACCGTTTTACCCGCAACACCGGCGTCGCCGAGCTGCTTCACCAGCCGCTCTGGATCGATTCCAATTTGTTCAGCAAACGCTTTGATAGTAATAGTCGACATACTCTGTTTCTCTAATTAATTTTGGTCGTTGAGGAATTTTAGTTTCGGATTCTGTACTTACGATTCCGCCTCAACATCTTCTTCTGTCTCTGCTTCTTCGAACCATGGACGACGTGCAATCATAATTAGCTCTTGCGCGCGCTCCTCGGTGAGCTCCAGACCTTCGATCTCGAGCAACTCATCTGTGGCCGCCTCAGCTAGGTCTTCCATCGTCTTAATGTTATTAATCGCTAGGAACTTGGCGGTGTTTTCATCCATGGTTTCCATAGATAACAGGTCTTGGGCCGGATCCGCACCTTTGAGCAACTCTTCCTTCTGAATCGCCAAGGTCACCAACGCATCATCAGCACGCTGACGCAACTCATCCACCAGAGCCTCATCAAATTCTTCGATGTCCAGCATTTCATCGCGTGGCACATAGGCTACCTCTTCCAAGCTACTGAAGCCTTCTTGGATCAGAATGGTAGCAACATCAGCATCGATGTCTAGCTTCTGCATGAAGAGTTCACGCACGCCGGAAGACTCTTCTTCGAGCTTTTCATTGGCCTGCTCGAAGGTCATGATATTGATTTCCCAACCTGTTAGCTCACTGGCAAGGCGTACATTTTGACCGCCGCGGCCGATTGATAGCGACAGTTGAGACTCATCAACGATCACGTCCATTGAGGATTTGTCTTCGTCGACCATAATCGATTCGACTTCAGCCGGTGCCAGCGCGTTGATCACAAATTGTGCCGGATCCTCAGACCATTTAATGATATCAACACGTTCGCCATTGATCTCGTTAGAAACGCTTTGTACCCGCGAGCCTCGAATACCAACGCAAGCACCAACCGGATCGACTTTGCTGTCGTTCGATTTCACCGCGATCTTGGCACGCAAGCCTGGGTCACGTGCGGCACCAACTATTTCAATTATATTTTCACTTGCTTCTGGCACCTCAGTGCGGAATAGCGCAAGCACCAACTTTGGTGTTACACGGTCTAACACCAATTGGGGGCCGCGGTTATTTTGCTTTACTTCACTCAGAATCGCACGCACACGATCGCCTGGACGCAAAGCTTCGCGTTGAATCGTGCGGTTACGCGGCAAGATTGCTTCAATGCCACCCAAGTCAATAATCGTATCACCGCGCTCCTGACGCTTAACCACGCCGGAAAGCATCTCATCGATACGCGGTTCATATTCTTCACTAATCTTATTGCGTTCGGCTTCACGCACCTTTTGCATGATGACTTGTTTGGCCGCCTGCGCTGCTATCCGGCCAAATGGTACCGCTTCCAGCTCTTCCTTTACAAAATCACCGACTTCAAGGTCTGGATCATGCTCTTTAGCCGCGCTGACACAGATTTGCTTGGAAGGAAACTCCAACTCTGCATCGTCTTCGATGACTTCCCAAACGCGGTAAGGAATATAAGAGCCGTCTTTGCGATTGATAACACAGTGCACATCAATATCTTCACGATGACGCTTGCGAGTAGCGGTTGCCAAAGCGGCTTCGATTGCCTCAAAAATAACGTCTTTTTCAACCGCCTTTTCAGTAGACAGCACTTCTGCCATCATTAAAATTTCGCTTGCCATGAGTCTAGCTCTCTATATGTAAATAAAGTAAATAGTGTTAAATATCAAAGTTATAGACGGGCACTAATCGCGCACGATCCATCTCAGTGTATAAAAGTTCAGTTTGTTCGCCGTCAACCTCAACAACCACAAACTCGTCAGTTGCCTCGACCAACTCGCCGGTAAACCGACGACGGCCATTTACCAGCGTATTCATACGAATTTTGACGTCTTGACCAACCACGGCCTTAAAATGCAACGGTTTGGCTAATGGCCGATCCATACCCGGTGATGAAACTTCTAAGGTATAGCGATTGCTGATGGGGTCTTCAACATCCAAAATCGCACTAAACTGACGGCTTGCTTTAGCACAGTCGGTCACCGTGACGCCGCTCGGGGTATCGATATAAATCCGCAGAATAGATGTGTCACCACCACTCATCTCGACGGCCACGAGCTCATAACCTAACGCCTGCGCACCAGGTTGAAGCAACTCTTCGATGTGTGGAACTGTCAGTGCCATTTAATTAAAACCTATTCAAATTTCAAACAAAAAAAGGCGAGCATTGCTCACCTTGTATCAAAACCAAGCTCGCCAGCTGGCTTTCTTTCTACCGCAAAGTGTGTTCGCAATTCTGCCCTACAAAAGTACCGCAAACTGCGGGAAAGGCGATTAGAACGAACCAGAGTTAAAAGCTTAATTCACAATAAACTCGCTATTAAGATACTTTACTGACCGCGCTTCGAAAACAAGATGTCAACTATACACCTTACAATCATATTCAAACGGCCTGCGATAAAAACACAAAACCCCGCAAACGCGGGGCTTCCAGTGAGCTTGGGCAATTCAACAGAAAGCAAATCGGTTGTACTCCCAAACAATATGGTTGCAGTGGATAAATTTTCAATCACCGCGATATCCAGAGAAAAACACAATCGAGCAGTTAATTGCATTCTCATGAATCACTTGGTAGCGGGGGCAGGATTTGAACCTACGACCTTCGGGTTATGAGCCCGACGAGCTGCCAGACTGCTCCACCCCGCAACATCAAGTGGAGGCGTATATTAAACAAAATGAATTGTTATTACAACACCTATTTTTGGTGGTTTAGTGCTGAAAATATCAAACAAATAATCCACACAACACGATTCTGGAGTCACATCAAATTTCAAAAAAAACCTCTGAAAATCCAGGGATATTTCAGAGACTGGGTAAGTGATGGCGGAGAGGGTGGGATTTGAACCCACGAAGGGCTATTAACCCTTGCCGGTTTTCAAGACCGGTGCATTCAGCCGCTCTGCCACCTCTCCAAACTTACTGCATGCGATGTGCTCGCTGAATCGAGGGCGAATATTAACCGACACAGCTGTGCATGACAATGGCTTTTTTTAACTAATTTCACCTATCCAGCACTCCCCTCGCCGCTATGCCTTACGGCCAGTGTATTGATAAAGCGCAACCAAATAAAGAATGAACATTATTAGGAACACCAGCAAAATATGGTTATCTGCCACTCCGGTTTTGAACATCCAAGCGCCGAATCCTCCGCACACGGTCTGCACTACGACCACCAATATCAACGTTTGATTTACCGATAAACCTCGATCCAGAATTAAGTGGTGATAATGCACTCGATCCGCGTCAAACGGAGATCGACCTCGAAGCGGACGGACAATCAACACGGACACGGCATCAATCAACGGCAACGCCAAAACCCATAAAGCCACCACGGGCGGAAAACCGGCACTCTGTTGCGACGCATTTATTAGCAAATACGCCAACAACAAACCAATCATGGTCGAGCCAGCATCACCCATAAAGACCTTGGCCCGCGCCCTCCCAATCCGCAAGTTGAGCACGAGAAAGCCCGACACGCTGGCGATGGCAATCCAGATCAAAGTCACATCCGTCTTCGTGAGAAGCAGCAATACTCCCAACGAGATTATGACCAATGAACCAGCCAGGCCATCCATACCATCGGACATATTAGTCGCGTTAATCACGCCAATGACTGCGAATATCGTCATTGGCATGGACCACGGGCCGAGCACAACCTCATACTTGGTTGAAACCAGAAAACCGAGCGACTCTAACCGAACACCAGTCAACTTGATCATCAAGTATGCGACGCCCCCCTGAACCAACAATCGAAGCCAGGACGGTAGCGTAATTCGGTCGTCTAACATACCGACTAGACATAAGATTGCCAAGCATGAGAGAAGACCCAAATCTGCTGGCGACCAACACAGCACGCCTAACGCCAACCCAGCAAAAACGCCCAAACCGCCAACCATCGGTGTTGGCGCCGTATGCTGGCGGTGCTCACCCGGGACGGCAACCAAGCCAAACCGGAATGCAAAGCGTACCAGCAAACCGGTCACAAACAGCGCCGTGAGAAAAACCAGACTTAAATTTACCCAACCCAACGTGACCCTCTCTAACTATGGTTTTCTTGTTATTAACTGTGACCCCAACACCAGCACATCCATATTCGTGCGTAAAAAGCAGTCAAGCGCCTCACTCGGCGTACAGACGACCGGCTCATTCTCGTTAAAAGAAGTGTTCAATAACATCGGCACTTGCGTCTTATTAAAGAACGCTTCGATCAGTTGATGATAAGCCGCATTCTGCGCCTTGCTCACTGTCTGCAGACGACCAGACCCATCCACATGTGTAATCGCAGGTACTTTAGATTGCTGATCGGCTTTGATTTGAAACACTTTCATCATAAATGGTACATCCGCATCCGATTCAAACCAATCCGCGACATGCTCGCGCAGCACCGACGGCGCAAATGGGCGAAATGACTCACGGCGCTTAATCTTCAAATTCAGGATATCTTTCATATCAGCACGCCGAGGATCACCAAGAATAGAGCGATTCCCGAGCGCTCTCGGCCCCCATTCCATGGCACCTTGGAACCAGCCAATCACTTTACCCTCGATGATCGCGTCAGATACTCTGTCAGCCAGAACCGATGCGTCTAGATCGTGTTGCACTTCACACTGTGCTGCCGCCAACTCAGATGCATGATCACCCAGTAGCTGCTTGATTTCAGAGGCGTCAAATGATGGCCCCCAGTAGGAATGCGCCATATGAAAGCGTGTGGACACACCATGGCGCTGACCTGCTACCACCGCAGCACCAATCGCACCGCCGGCATCGCCGGCGGCGCTTTGCACATACACCTGTGTGTAGGGAGTGCGCAAATGAATTTTCCCATTAGCAACGGAGTTCATGCCGCAACCACCAGCCACCGTAACGGCATCCAGTTGGTGCTGATCGTGCATATGATTGAGCATATGAAAGAATGCTCTTTCGTAGGCGTCTTGCACAGAGCGCGCGAGGTCGCGGTGAAACTGGGTTATTTCCTGACCTTTTTCACGTGCCGTGCCGAGCAATGATTCAAGCGGCGGCGCATACAAACGACTCACCTGGGGGCTACCACCGTCCCACTCATAGCCAATTGGTTGCTTGTGATGTAGAAAATAATTGAGGTCCAACGTAAACAACCCATCGCGAGTGTGCTGCAGAATACGATCCATTTCCGCCGCATAAACTGGCTCACCATATGGCGCTAGTCCCATCACTTTGTATTCGTCTCCATAATGATAAAAACCAAGATATTGCGTCATGGCCTGATAGAAGATCCCCAGTGAGTGCGGAAAATACACGCGATGCTCGAGCTTGAGGTTAGCACCATGCCCAACACCAGTTGCGGCACTGGCGAAGTCGCCAAACCCATCGACAGATATAATGCTCGCTTGCTCAAACGGTGAAACTGAATACGCGGAAGCAAAATGCGCCAAATGGTGCTCTACGTAGTCAACTTGGCCTGAAAAGCGCTGACCTGGAAACGCCTCTCGAAGAAATTCGTCGATACTTTTGCGTTTCCTTCTGACCAATACTTTTTCTTTCACCAATGCCATCGAGGACTGGCCAGACAACACGAAGCCAACCTTCTTCCAGCGTGCTGCTTTGGGATCGGTATTGATCGCGATGACATCGATGTCACTCAGACTCAAGTCTGCCTGAGCGAGGCAAAACCGGATGGACTCACTCGGAAACCCCGCCCAATGTTTTATCCGCCGAAACCGCTCTTCTTCCGCCGCCGCAATCATGCGACCCTCTACAAACAAACAGGCTGAGGAATCGCCATGGAATGCGTTTAAACCAATAATGTTCATACTGCAAGCAATGCCCCACCCAGGCTTATCATTAAATCAATCGTAGCCACCTTCAATTCACCTCTGCACAGAGAGATTTCGTAGCCCCTCTAGTTCCGTTGAGTTAACAATCATCCTAGGGATTGCCAACAAGATACCTGCGAACGTGCCGAGCATAATTAGTATAAAGATATCTCCATAGAGCTGCGTTGCCACCGAAAAAGTTAAGAAGTTGGCAAACAGTAGCACCACCACCCCCAACGCGAAACCTAACCAGCGCGGTTCGGAGGATTGAGCAGCTGCAAGTTTTAATATTCGAATCACATAGCGAAAACCACTTAACCCGAGCCAAGCCAGTATAATCAAACCTGGCAGCCCAAGCTCGACCATAATTTTACCCAAACCGCCTTCACTGGACCCGCCAGCAACATTTGCCGCGCCAAAATAGCCAGCGCCTTGTGAACCAATGCCCAGCCCTCCGCCGAGTAGGCCAACACGGTTATATGCCCAATAGATCGGATTAATGCCAATTTCCATAAAACGACCAGATGCATCCGAGTATACCGTCGTACCCCTCGCAATATAGTTGTTAATCGACTCACCATATCCGCCGGGAAAAACAATTTCGACAGCCAGCCAGCCCGCAAGCGCGATAACCAGCCCTGTAAACACATAACCGAGCGCGACGCCACGCCGAAAATAGGCGATACCAAACACGTAAAACAACACGAACAGACTAAAAAACATAAACATCTTTCGTCTTCCAGTCAGAAAAACTGCAATCATCAAAGCGACCACACAAATTGCGACGATGGTATTCGAGCCACGTTTCAATGCAGTGAAGAACAGTATCAGCAGCAAACAAGCGGCCGTCGCAACGTGCCAGGCAGCAATCTCGCCGGTGCGCATAATGCCCGAATGTGACTCAAGGATTGTGCCCATATCGTAGATTTTCAGACCAGCACCAACCTCATTAAAGATCGTCCAACGCACACCTTGAAACGACATCATAATGGTGATTGCAACCACAATCCCAATCACGACATAAAGCCGAAACAAACTGCGCACCTTCTCCATGTCTGTGGCCCAGAAATAACCAAATATAACGGCGAGAAATGGTGCTCCATACGATAACAGGCCGATCAAACTAACGGTCGGATTACCATATCGAAAAAAAGAATGAAAAAACTGCAAAACTAGCAGAATGAGAAAAAGTATGAGCGGTGTGCGAATCCCAACCGTCCACCGCAGAAATGGCTCGGTCAATGCGGTCCGCCCCTTTCGAACTAACAACGACGTTAACCCAACCGCGAACACAGCACCCACCATCACAATAAACACCCGAGGTTCGCCGGCGATTAATTTACGAAAAATATCCTGGGTGAAGCCAATAAGCAGCACGGCCCCCATCGTTTTGCGCCAATCTAGGAATGACAACAAACAGGCACCGGTAAACAATAGTGTGAATAATCCCCACATTTATGGTAGTTTTCGGTCGAATGGGGAGTTTGGAATAAGACGCATCGAAGAAGACGAAGAGTTATTCAGCAGCAGCCCCGAGTGTACACGAGAGGGTCAACATTAGAAATGAAGAATTGCCACTACCGGTCCTCGAGACGCCGCCTTTCAGCTTTACTGATTGACCTTGTATTCACTCCGACTTTCACGACACGACCCAACTAACAGTCCATATCAAAGCCAAAATAAAGTGTGTGTCGTCAAACAGCCGCGACCAGACGACTATCTACTATGCAAAATCCCAAGAAAGCCAGCGCCGATGACTGGGATCAGATCATCGAACCACATGACAAGCTGCTAAATCTGAAGCTTGGTGAATTATGGCGCTATCGTGACTTAATTTATTTGTTCGTGCGACGAGACTTCGTGGCTCAGTACAAACAAACAATTCTTGGGCCCACCTGGCATATTCTACAACCATTGCTGACAACCATCGTGTTTACCATCGTGTTTGGTCGTATCGCGAAGATGCCGACAGACGGTGTCCCTCCTTTTGTGTTCTTCTTAAGTGGCACCGTAATTTGGACCTACTTTGCAAATGTTATCACCGACACATCCGTGACATTTTCAAAGAACGCCCACGTTTTTGGCAAAGTCTACTTTCCGCGATTAGTGACACCGATCGCAACCACCCTTTCAAAATTAATCGCGTTTGCGATACAGTTTTTGTTTTTTATCGCCTATCTTGCGTACCTTAAACTCACCGGCGTATCAATTTCACCCAACTTATGGGTATTCGCGACACCAGCTCTGTTACTTGCATTGGCGATGCTGGCGTTGAGTTGCGGCCTGCTAATTACAGCCATGACAACGCGCTACCAAGATTTGGCGGTTTTAGTCAGTTTTGGCGTGCAACTCGCAATGTACGCCAGTCCGGTAATCTATCCGATTTCATCGCTGCCGGAAAAATGGCAGTTCTGGGCGAACCTTAACCCGATTGCTCCAATCCTGGAGTGTTTCCGCTACGCGTTTTTGGGTGTAGGCCAATTTCAACCGCAACAATTGATTTACAGCGGTATCGTTATCAGCCTTATGTTCATGTTCAGCGCAATTGTTTTCAGTCGTGTCGAACGCACGTTTGCTGACACTATTTAACACCCTATCAACATGGCTAACACCGTAATCAAAGTCGAACACCTATCAAAGTATTATCGCCTAGGGTTAATCGGCGCTGGTACGTTACGCGAAGATGTCAGCCGGATGATGAGCCGTTTACGCGGCAAGACGGATCCGCTTGACCCCATACACGGCCATATGACTGGGCGCGACCAAGGTGAAATATGGGCGCTGAATGACGTTAACTTTGAGGTAAGCCAAGGCGAAATTCTTGGCATCATCGGAAAAAATGGCGCCGGTAAAAGCACGTTATTGAAAGTGCTGTCTCGGATCACCGCTCCCACCAGCGGTCGCATCAAAATGAAAGGTCGGGTTGGCAGTCTATTAGAAGTAGGCACGGGATTTCACGAAGAACTCACTGGACGTGAAAATGTCTACCTAAACGGTGCGATTCTCGGAATGACTCGACAAGAGGTCAGTAGCAAATTGGATGAAATCATCGAGTTCGCTGAGATGGCTCAGTTCATCGACACCCCAGTCAAGCGTTACTCGTCTGGCATGCGCGTGCGACTGGCCTTTTCAGTGGCCGCGCACTTGGAGCCTGAAATCTTAATCATTGATGAAGTATTGGCCGTCGGCGACATCGAATTCCAAAACAAGTGCATTGGTAAAATGGAGTCCGTAGCGGGTCATGGCCGCACTGTATTGTTTGTAAGTCACAATATGAATATTGTTCAGAATCTGTGTACCCGCGGCATCATCATCGACCATGGCAGCGTGGGGTTTGACGGCGGAATTCAGGAAGCGACAAACCTGTACATGACCAATCACGGCGAGGCTCTTGATATCTCGAAGGAAAAATTCCGTGGTGTGATCCAGAATAAGATTCGCTTTACTCATCTAACGGTAAACGGCCATGATTTGGCTGCTCGCGTTGGTGTCAACCCATCACAACCGATCACAATCTCCCTGTCTGGCATCAACCAGGCCTTGATTAAAGATGCCGAAATATTCATCGCCCTGTTTTGCGACGGCTATCGACTGGCAACCATGTTCGACCAGGAAACCACCACGCCGTTGATAGAAGGCGAATTCACTTCCACCTTTGTGATTCCGCCAAATTTGCTCCAACCTGGCCAATACGCTCTCAAAATCGGCGCACAAAGCCCTCGGCTCAAGGAGTGGATGATTAGCGACTTTATCGGCGGTTTCGAAGTGTCAGCGCAGTGGGATGCACTGGTTCAGGAACGCAAAGTCGGTAGTATCAACATCACCAACTCAGCAGGCAAACGCACTCAGTAACCTGACCGCCGCAAGCAACAGTGTCTCGACTTGCTCATGCTCGGGTAAAATAATGCACTGACTCTACCCGCTTCTCGAGCTGAAAACCTTGTTGTTGGATTCGCTCAACAATCTGTTTCTCGGTTTCACGTCCATAAATAAACGAGTGTAATTCGATAATAATACGATCAATCGACACCGGAAGATTCATCGGTTCACTGAGGATAATGTCCTCGCTTCCCTCGATATCGACGATTAACACAGTTGGCCGGAAACCATCAACGTCTTTCGCATCACTGACAAAAAACGTATTTAATCCACCCGCCATGGGCTTGGATTTGTCGTAATTCACCATCCCGCCCAACGAGCCATCGGCATCGTCAAACGAGAAACTGAGGTCGATGCGATCATTCACCGGAAACGCTGCCGCGTGCACCTGCGTTAATTGCGAGTAACGTGACAGCCAAGTACGCGAATATTCAATCAGTGTCGCCGAGGCCTCAACACTAATAACTTTGCCATTCTGGACGCGTTCACAAATCAATGCTGTCAACACACCGATCGAACTACCGTATTCAATGACGTGATCATCAGAGCGCAGGTGCGCCAAAAGAGTACGTTCCGCGCGCTCATAAGAATCAGGGTCTTTGCTTAGTAGACGCTTTATGCCGAACGAGTATGGAGTGCCCCGTAACGCAACTTCTACTGGACCAATCTGCACATGACGCGGCCAGACCCATTCGGGAACCAGTAATTTAAGTGCGGCCCTGCGCAGCCTCAGGAAAGATTTACGTAACATAGGTGTCACCAAGCCGTGAGGCATCAGATACAATTAACCAAATTTAGAATTATACCGACCGAACCGACCCTTGCCTAACTCTGCGAATCACATTGATGTCTCCGTCGTCATGTCAGTCTACAATGAACAAGACACTTTGCGAGCAACGGTCGACAGCGTATTGAACCAGGAAGGCGTTCGCTTTGAATTCATTATCATTGATGATGGCTCAACGGATGCATCTGTCAACATATTAAAAGAAATAGCTCGGCTTGACCCACGAATACGTATCCTACGCCAAGACAATCAGGGTATCACCAAAGCCTTAATCAAAGGATGCAGACATGCGGAGGGCGAATTCATCGCGCGCCAAGATGCCGGTGACATTTCCTTGCCTGGTAGACTCAAAACGCAACTTTCGATTTTACGAAGTCAGCGCGGCGCCGTCTTGTGCTCGACCGGAACACAATACTTCTCGGAACTAGGTGAACGTTTAATGGAAGCAACCATCAGTTCGCATCAAGCCAACGCCGGCTTGCGGCCAAATACCTTGGATGATTTGATTGGGCCAACTCACCACGGGTGCGTCATGTTTCGAAAACAGGCGTATTTCGAGTGCGGGCAATACCGCGCTGAATTTAAGGTAGCACAAGACTTGGACTTATGGACACGAATGATCGAACTTGGTTTACACGTGGCGCTCCCGGATATGTTTTATCAAGCAGTGCTGCGGCCTAACGCAATCAGTTCGACCCACCGAGACCGCCAGGAGCGCGCGCGTCGGTTAATATTCCAATGTATTAAACAGCGTGCCGACCTAGGCACCGATGCGTCGGCGCTGCAGGTTGTGGCAAACGAACTTACTAAGCCGTTCACCGCCACTGGGCAGTCAGCTACAGAGTACGATTACTTTATTGGTTCGTTACTTCTTCAGACCGGCTCGAAAAACTGTCGTGCTTATTTCAAGCGAGCGCTGGTGAACAGGCCATTCGATCTTAAAGTGTGGTTTAAGCTCATCAAAGCTTACTTTTGAGGCGGTCGATTTTCCCGAGCATGCAGGTACTGCTCAATCAGCGCCTGCGGTTTCTTGCACGCCTTACGCGCCATCAAAAACGCACGAATTTCACCCAGCCATTTCACCGGTATATACCAAGGATGCCGCAAATGATATTTGGTCCGTACCTCACGGAAGAAACGCTTCAATAAATACCGTGTACTCTCCCATGCGGAGCCCAGCCGTAATGCAAAATAATAGTCTCCGAAACCAAAGTGAGCAGCAGCCGAATTGAGGTGACTCCCTTTGGCACGGGTACCGCCCGACGCCACGGCCAAATGCCGAATTGATGCGCTAGGTTGATACCAAATTTTGTGTCCGCGTTGAATCAGGCGCTTGGCGAATTCAGATTCAAATCGAGCAGCAACTGGCGGAATAAATTGCTCATCAAAACCACCCACCGCTAGTGCATGGTGTCGTTTTAAGCTCATATTTCCCGCCATTGCGTTTTCAATAAAGCACCCTTGCGTTGAGTTAAAAGGAAAGTCCATAAACGCCCGCAACACACCCTCACGCGGACGATAATCAATGTCAGAGGGCGACTGACCAGGCTGCAATACCTGACCAATGACGGCCGACACATCCGGGTGTAATTTGTGCGCTTCGATATGCTCTTTGATCAACTCAGGGTGCGGCACGATGTCGTCGTCGAGGTACAGCACAAAGTCACCGCGCGCTTCCAATAAACCGCGATTCATAGCACCTGTTAAGTTCGGCTGATCCAAGCGAATCCAGCGGATTATTTTTTGACTTACCCAGTCGGACAGCGCTTGTTCGGCGACGACGGTGTGCGAGACTGTCTGATCCACGATCACTATTTCTTGCACCAGCTCCGCAAAACACACCTGCTCGAGCAAATACCGTATGGTGTCGACCAGCACGGCGCTGCGATTGTAGGTAACGATCACAATCGACAAGTTTCGGTGTACCTCATACATGACTGAGCACTCGCTGAAACATCTGAATTGTCTGCTCATAGCACCATGAATCTAGGCCAGAGAAACAGCGCTCACGCAACTCAGTGGCGTCCACAGCCTTTGCGGATGACTGCCATCGCTGCAATGCCTGGAACAAACTTTCCACATCACACTGCGCGAAAATTTCACCTGTCATTGTTGGTGTTATTTGCTCCTGAGCAGCACCAACCCCTGTTGACGCAATTACGGGCACGCCACTTGCCAAGGCTTCCGACACGGACACTCCCCAAGGCTCACCCGGCGCAGGGTGCACAAACACATCGGCCAACCCGTACCAGAATGGCAAGCCCGAATAACTCACGTAGCCCGGCGTGGTTACGGTCTTGTGCAGTCGTTGCACTTCGGTTTTCACCTTGTCGCGCAATGGTCCATCACCAACCAAAACTAAACGTGCACGTGCATGTAATTGTTGATACCGCTCAAAAGCATGGATTAAGGTTATTGGATCTTCCCGTGCGGACCATTTCATAATACCCAGCACCACGTAGCTATCGGTCGGCCAACCCAATTGCGATAAATGCGCTTCACGCTCGGCTCGAATCTGCCCCGCATGGTGGCGGAACCAATCGCGATCAATATTGTACGGAAAAAGGTGCACCGGTCGAGGTTGTGATGACACGTGTGCGAGGTAATCAGCTGCTTGATGACCAACCGGGTGCCAGGCATCATATTTTGCCAACAAACGGCTCAGGTATTGCCGTTTCACCACCCCTCGGAGACCACTCAAACGGCTGTGCTGAATGGTATTATCTGACCGCAAACCGACCGACACATTCTGCGCTTTAAGTTGTCGCATAATATCTCGGTGAAGCTTTGGCCAGTAACCGCTAATCACAACATGCTGCGGGTTATCTTGCATGATTGCGCGCACAACCTCGCGTGCGTCTCGACGCTCGGATTCGGTCAGAAACCGATGCGGGTATGCGTGCTCCTTGATGTGATCCCACCGAGGCGATTGGCCGATTTCGACATCCGTCGATGCGGCGTGCGTGTACACAATGTTGATCGGCAACGCGCCTTCACGCGCAATCTTATTGTACAGCGGAACATCGAACTGCGTTGGCACATCTTGAACAATAACTAGCATGTCAACTACCTTTTCACCACAAGTAAAAGCGCCGTTTTGTAGTACTGCCTGAAGAATTTGAATTTCATCTTTAAATCATGAACATTGGCAAAAGCACGCCAAAAAATTCGACGCGCGACATTGAATCGCTGTTTAACGAGTTCTTCCGCCACATAGGTCTGTAAAGCATAGAACAGAGTCGCTTCAAAGTGTTGCCGGTAATGCGGAGCAAAATGTCGAGCCATTTTTCGAAATAAGTCAATACTACGTTCAGCTTTACGCGCACCGGAAATACTGGACCAGTTGCCGCCAGGGTGCAGCCGATAATGACTGACTATTTCATCCAAATAACCGGCACTCCCCTGCTCTGTGGCCAACAAATAAAGCGGTCGATCAACACAGTACACCGAGTCAAACCACACTGGAAAATGCACCGAATCTTTTCTCACCATCACGGTCGAAAAATGAAAGTGGTACCCACGAATCAATTCCTCGAAGCTATATTCGGCTTGCTTGACACGGGGCCCCAACACGCTACAGACTTGCCACTCGCGCGCTTCGTTCAGCTCGATCACCTGCGCGTTAGCCCCGCACATTGTCCAGTGTGAGTTACGTGCCATGAGCCCTACCTGCTTGTGTAACTTCAGCGGGTCAACCCAATAGTCATCGCCCTCACAGAATGCCAACAGCGGACCGCGAGAAGCCTCCCAGAGGAGCTGAAAACTGGCATGCATACCTTTGTTCTCTGACGAGTTAATAAACGTGATTCTGTCTGGGTTTTGGTCTGCGTACTGCTGACAAATGAGGGCGCTTGAGTCTGATGAACAATCATTGATAACGACAAGTTCAAACTCAAAGTCGCATTGTTGCGCAAGTACACTGTCGATAGCTTGCGCAACGAAGGCAGCATGTTCATGCACGAGCATCAGCACGCTGACTTGCAGTCGACTCATGCAAACTTCTCCGCCATCTGGCCCAACCTGCCAATCCACTTCCAACCGACCACGGGTAAGACCGCCTTTGTAATCCGTTGATACCCACTCGGACTCACTGCTGCGTCCATGGACAGTTCAAACAGTTGCATCGCAAGATCTACCCTCCCCATGGCGCCCAAATGACGAGCACGCATAAAGGCCCATTTTGAAAAATGCAGCATTTCGGGTTCAGACTTTGACACCCCCGCTTGAACTGCACTCGCGTAGAGACGAGGCAAAAACCACGCTTCATCCACCAAATATGTCTCGAGTTTGCCACGAGAGACGCGCCCAGGGTTGTTGTGCTCAAGGTGGCACGACACAGGTTTATCCACATATGCCAGTTGTGGATTGTACGCAGCCATTCTGGCTTCAAGGTCCCAATCCTCAGGGCGTTTAGCACACCATTCGCCGGCCAAATCGGAAATCCGTTTGGAGTAGATGGGTGTTGATGTATGCCACCAACGATCAACCAACAAAGCTGGAAACAAGTGTGTGCGTCGCACACCGGTGTCTTTACTCGGTTCCTTTAGTATTCGTCCATGTTCGTCGACGAGTTGCGTTACCCCGTAGATTATATCGGCCTGCGGATTTTTATTTAATGCGTCAATTTGATCCTTGAATTTATTCGGTAACAGCCAATCATCACTGTCAAGATACTGAATAAAATCACCCTTAGCCCGCAGCCGACCCGCCTCGCGAGCCAATCCCGGCCCGGCATTCGCTTTATGAATAACTCTGACGACATTTGGGTGAGAACTCGCTAACGCATCGGCAACACGCGCAGTTTGGTCGGTGGAGCCATCGTTAACAATGATGACTTCAATGTTACGATAGGTTTGCGACAACACGCTATGCACGCTGCGCTGCAACATCGATTCGCGATTAAACACTGGAATTATTGTGCTAATTAATGGTGTTTGCATGGAATTTGCGCACTTCTCTCAGTGTTAGTTTACTGCGGCTAAAATCATCACGACCGTCGCTTGTGATGCTCAAAGGGGTCGTCGTTTGATGGGCATGACCCCAGCCACGCGTGATAATACCTTACGGAAAAAGACAGCCCAGACTGTATAGTGACGTCGCAGCAAGGTACACAGTCAGATTTTCTCAGAATTAGTGACTAATGTGAGAACTTTTTTGGCTCTCAACACATGATCAGAGTTAGCCACATTGCAGTCAGTTTAAATTAACGTTCGCACTTAGACAAAATGGATACAAACGACATCGCGCCAACGGAACCTATTAAAGGGGCTACCTCAACTGCACAACAACAGCGGCTTGCCGATGAAACCGTGTTTCAACAACGTTGGGGCCCAAGCTGGCGGCATTTTGATCTCAGCAATTCAAACAACCTGGCCGCAATGATTGCTCCAAAGTTCAACGTAATAGTTCTCGGTATAGATTTATGCATTGCTGACCCACAGCGGCTTCTCGAAACCGTGCCACCGCTTGCGGCCCTTCATGTTGAATATGTTCTCGGAAGGGTTTATCAAACAACGCCCTCTCAATCGCGCACGAAATGGCCTGCGTATCAAATGGATCCAGGTTCGAAAACAAGCCCAAATTTAGCTCTTTTAGAGCTCCTCGATCTGAAATCACCACTGGTGTCCCACATGCTGCAGCCTCGGCAACGGGCATCCCAAAACCCTCATAAAGTGACGGAAAGCTTAGGCAATCGACTGCAGAATAGATCGCTGGCAAATCATCGCCGGCTATATGAGAAGTGACCGTATAACTCGACAAACCAAGCTCTTCGACCATCTGTGCAAACTCCGGCGTCACCCAACCGCTCTTGAAGATGCCAATCTTTTGCTTGGTGCGTTTTATCAACTGTGCAATCGCCAATAACGAATTCCGATGATTCTTATAGTACTCACTGCCGCTAATCATGATCCACTTGCGATCCATTTGCAGGCCATACTTAGCCATCACTCGTTCGATTTCATCTGGCGCCTGAGGCACGTAGTGGGCAGCTATCACAGGCGGCACCACGCTGATCTTTTGCTTGTCGATTCCCAAGTATTGAACTAAGTCAGCGGCACTTTGCTCACTGATGGTAATTAGATGATCGAAGCGATCCAAAAATGACAATGAATGGAGGTTTAGCACTGGTTTTCGTGCTGCGGCACGCGAGTCACTCGGCGTACCGTCCGGTGCCAACACCGTTTCGATGATGCCCTTCCAGCTCAGCAACGGGATTAGGTCATGCGCCGAACAAACTTTGACGGTAGCGGACAGCTGAGGATACAGGTGAGCATAACCATGATCGGTCACATGCTGAATTAACGCGCCATCAGCTGCGTTTTTCCTTACTTGCCACGGATAAGAAACGTAGCGCAGGAAGCGCATCACAAAGCGATTTTGTGCCTTCCTTTCGAGCCAACTAACAGGTCGAAAATGACTTACTTCGGCGCCCGCCAACGCCAGCGCAGCACTGAGAGAATCTGCATACACTTCCATACTCATTCGCGCATCACTATTGAAACAACGAAGCAGTTGTACGCTTGTTCGACCCTGTTTCATGTAATTCTGCGTGTTGAAATAGTTGTTAGGTTACGTGTATCGCCTTGCTCCCCGCATCGCGGGGTATATCAGACCCAAACACAGCTGAGTAAGCGCGTATAAAACTGTGAGCAATCCGGACACGAAACGCGCCGTGGTTAACACACCACACCGTCTAAAATAGCAAAACTCACGCTGAGAAAAATGACGGACGGATGCGCCCCAATTATCCTTCACTTTTCAAGGTCGTCAGAATACCAGTCGAAGTTGATCAGTAACAGCTGTTTGTGTTTGGCAACGCAACTCGGGATGATGTTTGCAAACTGCTATCTCCCCTTATTTTTCTCAATATTATTACCATCCTAAGGGTTAAAGGTACGGCTCATCGGCTGCGCGTTGTCGCACGATACGTGCGGGATGGCCGTAGGCTACGCTTAAATCCTGCTCGATGTTGCTTAGCACCAAGGAGCCAGCGCCAATGACAATATCGTTTGCCAGCGTAACTGCGTGAATAACCTTGGCTCCCAAACCAACTGCCGTCCGCGCACCGACCGATACAGCACCACCCACTACAGCGCCCGGTGCCAAGCTAGCAAATTCACCGATCACACAATCGTGATCCACACTGGCGCTACTATTCACAATCACGCCCGCCCCCAATCGACTGCCAGCATTTACGATTGCGCCTGCCATAATAATGCAACCCGCACCAATTGACGCTCGTTGACTAACAGACGATTGTTTATGGACTAAGGTTGCAAATCGAACGTGGTTATTGTTGGAGGTAATTTCGTGTTGAATTCGTTGCCGTTGAAAATTATCACCTACGGCGACAAATACGTCACAGCGCCGCCGACCAATCAATTCGTCCAACCCAGTGTTCGCAGCATAGACCGGGTAGCCAAACACGTCACTTTCTTCACTGGCGGTAGGGTCGTACAAGCAATCGACTTCGTAGTTAACGTCACTTTCAACCACATCAATGGCTGAACGAGCATGTCCCCCCGCACCAACAATAAGCAGTTTGGCGACCATCAGTTACGCCCGAAGGTATTCGCGAATCGTTTCACAAATCTGCGAAACTTCGTCAGTGGTTATCTGTGTTCCAGTCGGCATCGCCAACATCACTTCGCTAAACGCCTCGGTCGCGGGCAAGTTTTCACCCGCTTGCGGGTACAAACTACGATACGGCTCCATTCGGTGACAACCGGGGTAAAAATATCGACGCGCAACCACCCCGTGCTCGCTCAGGAAGCGTTTAAGTTCATCGCGCGTACGCCCAGCACGTTTCGCGTCGATCTCGATAATGACGTATTGATAATTATTCAATTCATTCTCATCGAAATCTATCAAACGGACACCAGAGACATCGCGCAACCCTGCTTGGTAGGCCTGATAGTTCTCCTTATTGACGTTAATGAACGCATCGACTTGCTCGAAGTTCGTTAACCCCATGGCGGCATTAATCTCAGCCATCTTACCGTTAGTGCCGATATATGACACAGCGTCCTCGCCCTCAAAACCAAAGTTGCGCATTAATCTGAGCCGCGCCGCTAATTCTGAATCATTGGTCGTAACAGCCCCGCCCTCAAACGTGTTAAATACCTTGGTGGCATGAAAACTAAATACTTCGCAGTCACCAAACCCGCCCAGTTTTCTACCTTGGTAGCTTGAACCGAAAGCATGCGCAGCATCAAAAACCAAGCGTAGATCGTGTTTTTCAGCCAGACTGGAAAGCGATTTGATATCACACGGACGACCGTAGAGATGAACCCCTAAAATGCCAGTGGTTGTCTCGTCGATCATACGCTCGGCAGCAGCAGGGCAAATATTTAGACTATGTGGATCAATATCCACAAAAACAGGCCGAATCTGCTGCCATTGCAATGCATGCGCGGTCGCGATAAACGTCATCGCCGGTACCAGCACGTTACCCGTCATCCCGGTGGCTCGTATGGCCAGCTCCAACGCCACGGTGCCATTACACATCGCGATACAGTGTTCCACATCCAGGTAGTCGGCAAGCTTGGCTTCCAACTCCCGGACGTAACCGCCATCATTCGTCAGCCAATAACTATCGAAAATAGAATCCACCCGTTGATACAACGCATCTCGATTGCCAATATTGGGCCGCCCTACGAAAAATTGTTTTGCTGGCTTTAACATATCAAGTCATTGGCCGCTGTCGGGCACCTGGGGTTTGCACATCATGTTTACTCATCGCCTTAAATGACGGATCTGAAATAGGCGATTGTTTTTTCAAGCCCTTGATCGAGTGCGATGGTTGGGTTCCATCCGAGCTCCTGCTCGGCCAGAGATATATCTGGCTGACGCTGTTGCGGGTCGTCCCCAGGTAATGGCTTATACACAAGTTCACTTTTAGAACCGGTCAACTCGATCACCCGCTGAGCCAGTTCTAAGATCGTGAATTCATTTGGGTTACCGATGTTGATCGGTCCAGTGATGTTGGCGCCGGTTTCCATGAGCAAAATCATGCCAGTGATCAAATCATCAACGTAGCAGAACGAGCGTGTTTGCTGACCTTCACCATATATGGTTATCGGATCGCCCTTCAGAGCCTGGACAATAAAATTCGATACCACACGTCCGTCGTTTGGGTGCATTCTTGGACCATAGGTATTAAAGATCCGCATCACCTTGATGCCGACACTATGTTGACGATGATAATCAAAGAACAACGTTTCAGCGCAGCGTTTACCTTCGTCATAACAAGACCGAATCCCAATTGGATTGACATTCCCCCAATACGATTCGCTTTGAGGATGCACGCTGGGATCGCCATACACCTCGCTCGTGGACGCCTGCAAAATTTTTGCATTGACGCGCTTCGCGAGCCCGAGCATGTTGATCGCACCATGCACACTGGTTTTTGTGGTCTGAACTGGGTCGTGTTGATAATGGATCGGTGACGCAGGGCAAGCGAGATTGTAAATCTCATCAACCTCGACGTACAGAGGAAACGTCACATCATGCCTCATCAGCTCAAACTGCGGGATCTCCAGCAGGTGGCGGATGTTAGCCTTGGCTCCGGTAAAATAATTGTCTACGCAGAGAACTTCATGACCTTGCTCGAGCAAACGCTCGCAGAGGTGGGACCCCAAGAATCCTGCTCCACCCGTCACTAGAATTTTTTTTGTCATAGAGCCCCTTGATTATTATTTTGACTACTGACTACGCACATGAACATCATTTAATTTGATGTGTCGGATGCTCGGAACCGAAACCACTATCGCTATTATTACAAAGAAGTAGATACGTATGCTAAGAATTTGCAAGTTGAAGTCTACCAAAGACTGCATCAACGCAGCGCCGAGAGTCGCAAGTGACGCAATAATAGCTGCGGCCACAAGCGTACTCTGAGTTCGCTTTAGACTCGCGATTCCTTTGTAAAAGGTGACCGCGATAACACCTAACCAAAGTGCCAACCCGACTATCCCTTGCTCAAACCAAATGTGCAGATAATCGTTGTGTGCCTGATTGTAGATCAATTGCCGAAGACCATCATTGTCACGCACCATTTGAAACAAAGTCGCATAGCTATTGCCCCCATAGCCTAGCAGCACGTTGTGTTTGATCAGCAACCAAGTTGCCTGCCATTGTTCTCCACGTTCGCCGAGCAACCCTTCCTGCCCCGAGAACCGCTGCAGAACCCCCTCTCCAAAATAAACCACCAAGAGAGACACAAAGAGTGTCATGCCAGCAAGCAATGACAGCGTCCATCGCGCTTGCGAATTTCGTTTCATTGTAGTCAGTGCGAACACCAAGAATAAGATGAGCACACTGACAATACCCGCACGCGAAGACGTCAACGTGACCGCAATCACAATTAAAACCATCACCATCACGCTGGGAATACTGACTAGCATTCGCTTAGTAAAAATTCGGGCTATGAGAGTCCCACCTGTGTCGCTTCTGAGGCAGCGGTGAAGAAACACACTCATCCATCCGACGCTGGTAAGAATCAAAAAGCTTGCTAAGTGATTTCGGTTAATAAACCAGCCTCGGGCCACAGTAAAGTGACCATCCAACTGAGCTGTATCAACCAAGGAGGTATCCGCGTATTTTGCGGTGATGGCAGACACAGCATGAACACCCGCCACAATCGTTACGATCAACAATACCTGTCTTAATCGTTGCCGTGTGCACAACATCGAGAGCATCAGCAACAGAGCCAAAAGACAAATTAGTTCGCTAAACAAAAGGTGACGCGTTTCTATTGGTGTGACGCTCCAGCTTAAATTCGGATTAAACCAAGGCGGTGCCGCATGCTTGTCTAACGCATTTGAGAGTAGCAGTTCATGGCCATAGTGTTGCGCAGGCACCAAGATTTGTAACACCAACCAGAGCAAACCCACGGCGAAGAGTCCAACGACGGGCGCACTGGAGCGAATACCTCGGTAATTACATCGAGCGCCCAGGGCGGTTCCAAAAAGGTGTAACGTGAGGGCAAAACAGAAACCGGCCGTAATGAGAAGCCAGTGTTTGCTCGGATAAATATCATCAATAAAACTGGAAACTGCGAGCAATAAAAGAAAGCTCCACCAGGCAAATTGATCAAGCAATTTTCCAACCACCGACGCAAATATTCGAAATTCAGAGGCGTCCGTTGCCATCATTGATTCAACTCCTCATAACGCAGCCCCTCCGCCACCAGTACCTGTGCTAACCGAGCCTCAGTGACGCCCAAAAAGCGCGCCAGGACCCGCTTGTTACTCGTCGCGGGCAAGTTACGAATAAGCTGCCCACATAACCTTGGGGCGACGACGTTAAACATCTCATACTCATCAACACAGTGATGAGTTATGTCAAAGCGCGTGCTTTCATTCCAATTGTTAAACTTCCAGTCTTGCGCAAGTGTCCACGCGCGATCTTCAACACCGCCTGCAGCTTCGGCTTGCACCTCCACCAATGCGCGCCAATTCTGTGCATCAAACGGCGTCTGATTAATTTGCAACTGCAGTAGCGATTCAACCCGGCCAATCAACACCGAACGCTCCTGCCCCCATACGTTGACTTCCAACTGATCGATCGATTGAGTCAGCGTATTTTGCGCAGCGAATTGAGCCTGAGAAACGGAAAACAGATTCAAACCCTCAGGGGGCGATTCGCCCAGGTGGTAAGCGCTCTCGATAGCCTGCTTGCCCAGCCATGCAAAACACAAGCCCAGCAGGACGGCGATGCCAATTTTGTATGAAAACCTATTCGTTGAGACACGAGTCATGCTCCAAGCCCCCTCCTTCGGTCTCTATTATGCTTTATCTTTGTCCTCAACGTAAGCGTATGCGCCGTAACCGTAGTAACCACCGTATTGATACGGATTCCCCTTCTTAATATTCGCTTGCGTGAGTATCAAACCCTCAATCGCTACTTTGCTTGCGTTCAATCGCTTGATTGCGTCTCGCGCCATGTGGTGCGTCGTACGATCAGACTGTACCACCATCAGCACGGCATCGCACAGCCGCCCCAACACCACCGCATCACTGGCAGGTAAGACAGGCGCAGTATCAACGACGATGTAAGAATATCTGGAACGCAACTCTTCTAAAATACTCTTGAAACGGTCACTCGCAAGCAATTCGAGCGGGTTGGGCGGGGTCGTCCCAGAATTAAGCACAAATAAATTCTTCTCATCAGCATCCTGTCGAACACAATCTTGAAGCGGCACAACGCCGGCAACGTAGTCCACCAAACCAAACCGTGTATCCGAATCAATAATATGCTTTATGCGTGGTCGTCGGAGATCCGCATCAATCAGCAATGTGTTACCCAATTGAGCGTAAGAAAGCGCCAAGTTTGATGCGACGGTGGTCTTGCCTTCGCTTTGGACCGATGATGTCACCAACATGACCTTGGGCGGATTATCGACATTGGAGTACATCACTCCAGTTCGAATGTGGTTAAACGATTCGGCAAATACGGATCGCTTATTACTTAGATAATGACGTTCTACATTATCTACCTGCTTTGTCATATCTTGAATCACGCCAAGAAGCGGTAGCCCTAACTTTTCTTCGACATGACGTCCGCTTCGAAAAGACGTATCAAGTTGCTCTCTGACGTAGGCGAGCATTAAACCTAAACAGAGTCCACCGAAGACCCACATCATGACAATTTTTTGTTTCTGCGGGTAAATCGGGTTTCTCGGCGGTAGTGCACGATCGACAATACGGGCAGACGCAAGACGTGAACCAGAGGATGACAGATCTGCTTCTTTAAACTTTGCTAGAAATGCTTCGTACAATTCTTGATTGACTTGAACATCCCGTTCAAGTCGCTCGCGCTCCACCTGCTTTTCACGCGATGACGCAATTGACCGAGACTTTGATTCCAGCCGTTGTCTCGCAGCAGCCACTTCAGCCCGTGCCTCCGATATCTTAGGATGCCGGGTTCCGTAGCGCTTCGCGAGCTCATCCAATTTCGACTGTGCCGTAATGTAATCCGAATTTAAGGCTTGTAGTTCAACGGTGGTGATTTGATTGGATCGATCTGTATCCAATAAATTCTCGCTGACCAAAAAGTTTTGTAAATCGGACTGCGCTTTATCCAGCGTCGTTTTTAGGTCATCAATTCGCTGCGACAACCAGAGCGACGTCTGTTGAGATCGATTAGCTTGCGAATCTAACCCCAGATCGATATAAGCACTGACCAACTCATTAGCGATTTCAGCCGCGAACTCAGGGTTAATTGAGTTAAAGGTAACTTGCACAAGATTGGTCTTCTCACCGCCGCTCACATTCACGCCGGATTGAATAACACTGGTCAACCATGTTTTCTTTTGACGCGCCTGCGTTGCACTGAGATCGAGCTTCTTGGGCGACACTTCAACGTCGTCCACAAACTCAATTCCGGTAAGCTTCGAGGCTTCAATCGCTAAGGAACGCATTGTGCTCGGTGGAACCAACAAATGATGCACATCTTCACGCTCGACCAGGTTCAGCCGGTCAACTACTCGTTCCGCAACAGATCGGCTTTTTAAGAGTTCATATTGTGTCTCGTAAAACCGATAGGCGTACGGATCAAACACATTAATGTTGGTCTGGTGCGACATGCTTGGTTCCACCGCCATCGTCAGGCGCGCTTGATAAACCGGGGTTTCTGAAACCGCCTTTAATATCCCGCCAATCAACCCGAGCAACATCAAGGCGAGTATTCCCCACTTACCATCCTTAATGATCTGCCAGAAATTTGCCAGCGTGGCTGACAATGTGTCTTGCGATGCCGCTATTTGATTTTGCCCATTGCCGAGGAAATCCTGAACCAGATTTTCTGCGCTTTTAGAATGAGTGGAAATGTGTGGTGTTGAATTCATCACTTAAAACCAGCTGGCACCAACGTTGATGACGTCGCCAGGTTCGATCGGTGTATATAACTCAACCCGCTTCATCTTGATCGGCTCTTGGTCTTCACTCATCCCGGCATACCGGGTGACACTAATTTTGCGTTTGGAAGCACGAAGCGTGTACCCACTCGCCAGCACAATGGCTTTCTCGACAGTCAAACCTCGACGATACACGTATTCACCCGGCGCCTGGACTTCGCCGTGAACGTAGATATATAGCCGATCATCCTCACCCAGCTCTTCCGTCACACTGATCACGTCGCCGGATGCGATCCGGTAGGTACTGTCTACGCTCAACCCTTCAGCCAACGTTTCTCCATCACGCAAAATGCTGACGCCGTCGTCTTTAGCCGACGCTTTGCTACCACCTGCGAGCGCGATCGCCTTGGCGACGGTCAGGCCTTCAGTGTAAGGAAATGCTCCTGTATTGTTTACGCCGCCACGTATAAAAATGGGCCGATAACTAAATATCGTCACTGAGACTCGCGGGTTTCGAACGTAGCCTTGTGACAACAGCGCCACCATTTGCTGTTCCACTTCGTCGGTTGTTTTACCGACAACGCTCACCGGACCTACAAGCGGGAATGAAACCTGACCACTTTGCGGTACGCGCACATTCTCAGTGCTCAAATCGTCTTCGCCAAAAACCCGCAGTGAAATGGAATCACCCGGCGCGATGCGGTGCAATTCGGAGGCCGGCGACGGTTTCGTACTGGAGGCCGTCGACGGTTTCGTACTATTAGGTGCACCTGCCACAGACACTGTAGCCACCCCAGAATTACGCAATGCAACCGCAAATTGAGGGGGCAATTTGATTTGCACAAAATCGCCATAGCGACCTACCACATCGCTGACATAACCTCGCTCAACCTGAGTCATAACTCGGGACTCTTGACTTGGTCGTAGCCGAACATTCAGCACATCAGCCGTGACCGTGACCTTATCGTCGGCAAGTTCAACATACGCTTTGCTCACCCAACCGGGGACAACCGGCTGGCTAAATCGCACGGTTGACCAGCGCGTGCCGCGCGCCACCACAGTGTAGTCAGCCACCGTCTCGAGATCAGTGATTTTCTGGTATGGCTTTTGAAGATAAATTTGCAGCTTTGATGTTGAGGGGCCATCCGTATTCTGAGCTGAGACGTGAGCCGAAACCAGTGAGGCAACGCAAAGCGCAGCAACAATACACACACTTCGCAGGTTGTTAAGCGAATTCGGAGTGCGCAGTATTGTTTGCATTCGCCACCTCAAAGTAAACATTTCTTTCATCAACTCTTGCACTAATTTCAAATACCAACCCTCAAGCTGGCGTCGACATTTGGACTAATATATGTAACAAATTTGCGTCTAACTCGGACACTTACTAACGCACAGCACACGCCCGAAAAGACTCGCTGTGGCATTTCAATGAGCATGATACCTGTCTCGACGTGCAGCCTTTGTACAAGTTAGCGCTTAGTAAGATATCGACGCAGTCAGAGACGCCACATCGAGCAACGAAACGCCGGGGGTTTTATTGACTACGGCCGGTTCGTTTCGGGTAGTCAAACGACGCTGGCTCGACCTCATCACGTCGAGAGCCGCTGAACAAAGAACGTAAATCGGAACGAAAACGCAACCCGATGTAAGCGTCTTCATATGCGATGTCTGCAAAATTGGATTCACGCTCGATCTCCCCATAATAGATACCGGCTGTCATCCAGCTACGCCAGACGTAATCAACACCAACACCCCAATCAACAAACGAGTCTTCTCGACCAATATTGTAGTGATCATCAGACCATTTATAGTAGGCATCCAGTACCACGCGTTGACTCAATGCATGATTCCAGCCAATGCCATAAAAGTCAGTTTCGTAGTAGCTTGAAAAGCCATCAGCTGGCTCCTCTACGTGTCGCGAGGCAGCAAACTGTAAATTAGAGAACGCACTGAAGGAGTAATTCAAGTTCGCGTAATACACACTGCTGTCGTAGTCCGGCTGATCCGGACTGACAAAATCTTTCTCGCTGCGACCGACACCAACAACACCACTCAATGCGTTGGATGGTTTCCAACGTAGGCCTATCAGGTAGTCAGTCTGCGTGTTATCAAGTTGGTTCGCAGCACTAAAATAGTTCGTTTCAGTTTCTTCAATTCTACCAAAAACCGACGTTCGCGCCCCAAACTGCCACTCAAGATCTAAATGGAGTGCGTCACTCTCGCGATCCCGCTCACTCGCATCGAATTGAAATAGCTCATCGTCACTGCTAAACGTTGTTTCGACGTATTCATAACCCAGGACACCTTTTAAAATACCGATTTTACGTCCGAAAATCAGGTCAGCGCCGTACGCTTTGTACTCCAGCTGTTCAGGACCTCGATCAAACGCATTGCCAGTATACCCGACGAAGTCACGTCCACCAGAGATCCCGCGTTCTTCAAAAGAGTCCCCAAAACCGCCAAACAGATCCAAGTCCCACCGCCTGCTCAAATCCAGTCCGAGGTTGGCTAGCACTGAGTTCGACTCAGCATCTTCCTGCTCAACATCCTGATGAAATGTATAAACACCGCTGTATGCGGCATAAAATTTATGTCGACCGATGTTGGTACGATACCCTAAGCTGGGTATGGCGGTTATTTTGAGATCGTCCTCAGCTAAATCAGGACGACGTCGGACATTATCATGCTTTGCAGCAGTGAGCGAAATCGCAGGATAAAAGTCATTCAGCAGGTCCAGAGGCTGACTCAAGCCGCTGTCACGCACGATGGACGCATTTTGATAGGAGCGGTAGGTATTCGCAGCGGGCGTCAACCCCTTGTCGGAAACTTGCGCATACACACTTCCGGCCCCGCCGGTGACGATCAATCCAATGACCATTGCTGCATGCTTATTTCGAATATTTTTCATAATAAAATCAACGACTGTCCGCCCAAGTCAGCAGATAGAATTAAATCGGTTCACAGAATCAATCTTACTCAGTACACGGAGGAGACGCACACGGCGGGGATACCCCACCGCCGCCGCCATATGAACCACCGGTCGGCTGTCGAATGCCCAGCACGGACTCGACCAATGCCTGTGGTCGCTTGACGTAAGGTTTCACACGAGCGTTGTCTACGTAATAGAAAGCCAATGGCACTTCCTCCACACCAAGTGCTTTTAATGCGGCAATCAGGTCTGGGCGGTTAAGAATTATCCCCTTACCAACGATTGCTTTCACCGATATGCCACCACTGTCACTCTGATCGCGCTCGTCATCGTCATCTCCACTGCCGGCCGAAACGTAAGGATAATCAGCCTCAGTTCGCGGATCATCCCACTGTGCGTATTGGTGATATTCACTGTAGGTCAGCGCAGAATTTTCGTTATCGTCACCCGTGTCACCGCCAATAATTACGGCCAAAAATGAAGTATCTGGAACAGAGTATTCTTTTGCTTCGGTTAACAGGCGCTGCCATGCTTCCGGCTCAAAGTCCTCTTCTTCCGGAATGTCGAACACCTCGACAAATTCGTCAATCTTTGCGTAGAGATGATATTCGCCTTTTTCCCACTCAGGGGTTGGAGTCAGCATTAAGCCGCGCTCGGTGTAAGCTCGCTGGATTCCTTTAATTGTTTTCGGGTAATCCGGCAATTTATCAGCAGGAAACTCACGCACTCGATTAAACACGAACACAACCGGTAACAACGCATCCGGGTCCGCGCGCAACGCCGATTTTACTCGCGCTTCGTCGTCAATGAGGATCGACTGTGTGCCCTCATAAAGTGATACGAAAATCGGCCGTTTTGCGACATCTATTGAAGATTTGGAATGGTACCAACGGACGCCTTCGCTGTCGTCAACCAGCTCATTGAGTTCCGCAGCGGAAGCAAGAAAATGGTACTGACCGTCAACCCAATCTGGTGCAGGCATAAGCACATCACGACCGTCGAAGAATCGTTTGGCCACTTCTTTGGCGGAATATGGATCACTTGGGCCCGCTCGATCAAGATCTTCCAGATCATAACTGGAATAAACATAGTCAGGGGAGTCCGGTAATAGTGGCAGAATGTCGATCGCCGACGCGGTCATGTCACGACTCTTTTCCGGCTGATAACGAACCGACGCTTGCAAAACAGACTCGATATCCAAGCCCATAGACACGGCCGTGAGAAACACCAAAACAGACGGTGTATCCTTACTCAGCAGTCGTAATACTTCCAGGCGAGTTGGCGTGCTGGCTTCGTTATACATTAACTCGCCAAACTCCGTATCTTCGTAGTCTTCCTTCGGCACGGATGTACGCCAATCCTTGACGTAGGCGTCGCTCTTATTGTCAAACTCACTCTCACCCGCCGGAGGCACACGATACGTTTGCGAATGCGATGACACTGAATACATCAGAACACAAGCACCCACAAGCAGCACCGAGGACGCGCGCGCACGCTGACCACACACAGCACCAACGTGTTGCGCAATCTCCAACCAACCACGAACTATTTTCGAACTCAAAGCCAACATAGTAGACCTATTTAATCTTATTACCGCGCATCTCGTTATTACGACTTATTACAGTGCTTAGCTTGACCCTAGATCACCGCAACGGATAAACAAAATACGCCATAGCTTGCCGCCACATGACCGCAAACTAAACCACCCGACACTTTTAATGAGCCCCGGACAATCTGCCTATATAGACATATACACACCCAGAAGCTCTCCAACCTATCGGCATGATAGCAAAGTAACAAAAAAAATAATAGATTCCAGTCAGTTAGCTTGCTTATTTAAAGCAAAAATATACTGGACATGCGTTCAAAAACCCTTCAGACACTATGCGTGTGACTGGAGAATAACCTCAATGCCACCCATATATGGACGCAGACAATCAGGTATTACGACACTCCCGTCGGCCTGCTGGTAATTTTCCATAATCGCGAGCAAAGTACGCCCCACCGCGAGACCTGAACCATTTAAAGTATGAACCAGCTCAGTCTTCTTTTGCTCTACACGATAACGAGCACCCAAACGCCGCGCTTGAAAACTTTCAAAATTACTGCACGATGAAATCTCACGATACGCATCTTGGCCCGGCAACCACACTTCCAGGTCGTAGGTTTTCGCGGCCGAGAAACCGAGATCACCGCCACACAATACGACCTTGCGGTATGGCAGCTCCAAGCCTTGTAGCACCGCTTCTGCGTGGCCTGTTAACTGTTCGAGCGCGTCGTATGAATCCTCTGGCTTAACGATTTGCACCAACTCGACTTTTTCAAATTGATGTTGTCGAATCATTCCACGCGTGTCGCGACCATAGCTCCCGGCCTCTCGTCGAAAACACGGTGTGTGCGCAACCAACTTCATCGGCAGTTGATCCACTGCTAATATTTCATTACGCACAATATTGGTCACTGGGACTTCCGCCGTTGGAATCAAGTAGTAGCCGTCTTCAGCCTGGGTAGCAAACAGATCATGATCGCCAAATTTAGAGAATTGACCCGTACCAATCAAACTCTCCTGATTCACCAGATACGGCACATAGACTTCTTCATACCCATGATTCTGTGTATGCACATCCAACATATACTGGATTAAGGCACGATTTAACTTAGCCAACTGTCCACGCATCACCACAAATCGCGGTCCGGCGATCTTAGTTGCCATCTCGAAATCGAGTGCCGCCGTCGCCTCACCCAAATCAACGTGATCACGCACCGTAAAATCGAACTGAGGCGGTGTACCCCATTTAGACACTTCGACATTCTCGCCCTCCGAACTGCCCTCTGGCACGGACGCGTGCGGCATATTCGGCATAACATCGGTCATCGCAAACAGCTGTTCTTTAACCGCATCCAGTTCACTCTGAGCGGCTTTCATTCGCTCAGCGAAGCCGTTCACCTCAGCCATGATGGCGGACGCATCACCGCCTTGCGCTTTCACCTTACCAATTTCTTTGGATTTTGCGTTGCGCTGCGCCTGCAAAGACTCGGCTTCGACTTGCAGCGACTTACGCTTCGACTCCAGCACCTGATAGGCATCAACATCGAAAGAGTGGCCCTTTAACTTTAAGGCCTTGGCGACAGACTGGATATCAGTCCGCAATAGCTGTGGATCAATCATAATAATTTCGCAAAGTTAAGAATGGCGTGCCAGAAAAATACCGACCCAGCACAGAGAAACACACAATAACACCTGGGACAAAACATAAAACAAAGCACGCAATTCAGCACCCTGCTCCATCATCACAACAGTTTCTAGCGAGAATGCCGAAAAGGTCGTAAACCCACCCAAAAAACCGGTCATCACCAGCCATTGGATGTGCGGCGATGCAGACCACTTGTGCACCAGCAGCCAAGACAAATACCCCATCAGAAAACTGCCCACCGCGTTTACCGCCAACGTACTCAATGGCAGAGCGGCCCAACCAGAATGCAGCAGTACCCGCCCAACCAAAAAGCGCAATAATGCACCAAGCCCGCCCGCAACAATAATCCCGATATAAAGCAACATAACCGATACGTGATCAGTGAACGAAATCGACACCTTCAGGTAATTCGAGTTCGAACAGGGCAGCGGGCAGCGACTGATTGGTTTTGACGTTTGTCAAACGCAAACGCGTTTCGTTAGCCAACATATCGGTTATCAGAATTTGCGCAAGCGCGCCGTTATCAAATCCAATCATCAACTCGTTAAAACCAGCATCGTCGCTTTTAGGGCGCAGGGCAACCCAACTGAGTCCGTCCGTCAAACCGTAATCAGTGATGGTGAAAACGTCGTCCAACTTTTCACCGGATTGCACTAGCACAATCGTCGGCGCCTGCTGCACCGCCTCATCAAAGCTGCGCACATTAGCGCTGGCCAAGTCAGGCTCGTAGAAAATAATCGACTCTCCATTGGAGACAATCTGCGGGCCGCGCTCAAAATCTGGATCGGCCGACGCAGTATCCCATCGAAACCTACCGGGACGAGACAGCGAAAAAATTCCTTTGGCAGTCTCGATCGTCATCCCACCTTCATCGGTGATGCGTTGTTCGAAGTCTGCTTGTAAGGTATCGACCTGTTTCAAGAAATCGCGCAGCATCACTTCGGAGGCCGAACTCATGGAGCTCATACAAAGCAAGCCCGTCAGACAAACACACTGTATCCAGGTACGCATTACTCAATCCTCTATCGGTGGCGGCGCAATGACTTCTCGGCGCCCGTTTTCTTCTGCCGGCGTAATCACACCGGCCATCTCCATGGTCTCGATCATACGGGCAGCGCGGTTGTAGCCCACTCGCAACTGCCGCTGCACGGATGAGATGGATGCTTTTCGAGTACGGGTAACGAACTCAACAGCCTGGTCGTACAACGGATCATTTTCAGGATCATCATTCACTGCGTCGTCGCGAAACGCGCTTGGCAACGCATCATTGACCTCTTTTGGCGCGCTCAGAATCGATTCATCGTATTCCGGTGGAGCTTTGCCCTTGAGCGAGGCCACCACGGCATGCACTTCTTTATCCGACACAAAACTGCCGTGAACACGCTCTGGAATACTGGTTCCTGGTGGCAAGTACAACATATCACCATGGCCGAGCAGCATCTCAGCGCCCATTTGATCAATTACCGTACGCGAATCGACTTTAGATGAAACCTGAAATGCGATTCGGGTCGGAATATTGGCTTTGAGCAGACCGGTAATGACATCCACCGACGGCCGCTGCGTCGCCAGGATCAAATGCACGCCCGAGGCGCGACCTTTTTGCGCCAGCCGTGTAATCAACTCTTCAACTTTTTTTCCGACCGACATCATCAAATCTGCCAGCTCGTCAATAATCACCACCAGACAAGGCAATTCTTGCAATGGTTCAGCCACCTCGCCCTCGCGCACCATCGGATCAAGAACGGGATTGCCGGATTCTTCTGCGAGTTTCACTTTGCGGTTATAGCCAGCGAGATTACGCACGCCCAGTTCCGACATAAGCTTGTAGCGGCGCTCCATCTCAACGATGCTCCAACGCAGCGCATTCGCCGCCTCACTCATATCCGTCACCACAGGACACAACAAATGCGGAATGCCCTCGTAGACTGACAATTCAAGCATCTTTGGATCAACCATGATCATTCGAACTTGCTGTGCGGT
Source organism: Arenicella chitinivorans (assembly GCF_014651515.1). NCBI lineage: Bacteria > Pseudomonadati > Pseudomonadota > Gammaproteobacteria > Arenicellales > Arenicellaceae > Arenicella > Arenicella chitinivorans. The sequence continues at coordinate 846,337 of NZ_BMXA01000002.1, read as the reverse complement.
AGCCTTGTAAATCAAACTCAAAATCAGCGCATTAATACACACTGACTTACCGGAACCGGTGGTACCCGCAATCAGCACATGAGGCATTTTAGCCAGATCCGCAATCACGGTTTTACCACTAATGTCTTTTCCCAACACCAACGCCAAGGGCGAACTCATGTCCTCGAACTGGCTGGATGACAACCCTTCGACTAAGCGCACTATTTCACGCGACTCATTGGGGATTTCAATCCCGATGTACGACTTACCGGGAATATTTTCGACCACCCGCACACTCATAGTCGACAAGGCACGGGCAAGATCCTTTGCCAGACCGGTGATAGTTGCAGCCTTGATTCCAGGTGCCGGATCGATCTCAAACCGAGTGATAACTGGCCCTTGGTGCACACTGACCACTTCGACTGACACGTTAAAGTCAGCAAGCTTTTTCACCAACAGGACGGACAAAGCATTAAGCTCCTCGTCAGAATAGCCAAACACCTGAGCTTCTGGCGGGTCAAGCAGTGACAAAGCCGGGAGCGCGTCATTGGAACTGTGCATGGAGTCGAACAAGGTGGTTTGCTTTTCTCGCTCCATGCGACCACTGTCTTCGCGCTTGGCATCGGAGGGCGCAATCTTAGGCATGATGGTAGGTGCAACTTTGACTTTTTCTTTTAGCTCAGTCACCGTTTCCTGGCGCACAATCCGAGCTTTAGCTCCGATTTCGCGATCGACCTTCTCTTCACGCTGATTTTGCACACGCTCAATCAACCCAAAGATCGCCGCACCAATATTGTCCATCAATCGAAACCAGGACAAACCGCTAAAAATTGTGATGCCGGTCAAGAACAGCGTCACCATCAACAAGGTCGAACCAATCTCCCCAAACATGTCGACCAGGCCACCGGTCAACCAACCGCCTAGATAACCGCCAGCATTGAAGTGCTTGGTGGCTGCCCAGTGGTTAAAGTGAAGATTCTCCAGCCCACAACCACCCATCACGGTAATTAGAAAGCCAGCGGCAATTAATACGCGCTTAAAGTATGAGGGTTCTGCGGTGTCGTGACGCTTACGAAAGTAGTTAATCCCGAGTGCCAAAATCATAATCGGCACCAAAAATGAAATGTAACCAAAGCCATGCAACAGCATGTCGGAAAAGTTCGCACCAAATTGGCCGCCCAGATTACTGACCTCGCGCCCCGCCCCACCACTGTGAGACCAACCCGGATCCGCCGGATCATACGTCATCAAGGACAGCAGTGCATAAATGGACAAGAACGCACTCACCACCACCACAATTTCAGAACTCAGCTCTCTGACGCGTGGTGAAAGTAGGCCCTGCTCTGTTTCTTTGATCTGTTTTCGTTTCGCCTGGGGCATACTGATCTATCTAATTACTCAATCACGTTTTCGCGCGAACCAGTTGATCGTTACTGCGCAAAAACGTCGAAAAATAAATGTGAATGGTAAAACGCGTTGCGCAAAGGATTGAAAGTTGCAAAGAAACGCCCATAAACCGTGTATTCTAACGCGAAAATTTATGAATAACACCATTCCTAACGATACGTTATGCAATCAATTCGACGCTCAGCGTTGTTTTGTTTTACTGACTGTCAAAGCGAAGTCAAATTCATTAAAATCGTGCGCTAAAATTTACCCGATTAAAAATCACATTTTCAATTACGGAGTTTTCCCACATGTCTGATGTCAAACACTGCAAGGTTCTGATTCTTGGTTCCGGGCCAGCCGGCTACAGTGCTGCGGTCTATGCTGCCAGAGCCAACCTGAACCCAGTATTAATCACTGGCATGCAACAAGGTGGACAACTCACGACCACCACCGAGGTCGACAATTGGCCTGGCGACGATCAAGGCGTTGATGGAAACGAATTGATGGCGCGTATGTTGCGTCACGCCGAACGCTTTGAGACTGAAATCGTGTTCGACCACATCCACACCGTGGATTTTAGCAAGAGACCATTTACCTTAAGCGGCGATTCCGGCACCTTTACTTGCGATGCGCTGATCATCGCCACTGGCGCATCAGCCAAGTATCTTGGCCTGCCGTCGGAAGAAGCATTCATGGGCAAAGGTGTCTCGGCCTGCGCAACGTGCGACGGGTTTTTCTATCGCGGCAAACCGGTTGTGGTCGTCGGCGGCGGTAACACGGCTGTTGAGGAGGCTTTGTACCTATCAAACATTGCTTCAGAAGTGACCGTAATCCATCGCCGTGATGAATTTCGTGCCGAAGCCATTCTGGTTGACCATATTCACGACAAGGTTGCTAACGGCAATATTAATGTTGAATGGGATCACACGCTGGACGAAGTGTTGGGCGATGACATGGGCATGACCGGTGTGCGCATCAAAAGCACCAAAGACGACAGCACCAAAGAAATTAAGGCCGACGGGGCATTTATCGCCATTGGTCACAGCCCCAACACCGGCATCTTTGAGGGCCAACTGGACATGCAGGGCGGCTACATTAAGGTCAAAAGCGGTAGTGAGGGCAACGCCACAGCCACCAGTGTGCCCGGCGTATTCGCCTGCGGCGACGTCATGGATCACGTTTACCGGCAAGCGATCACATCTGCTGGTTCTGGCTGCATGGCGGCACTCGACGCAGACAAATATCTTAAACAGCTAGAGCAAGAGAGCTAAAGCTCGGCGCGACCAGCGACATGGCAGGCGACCACTCAGATAGAATGCACCGACTTCTGGGGCATGGCGTTAAGCCCCTGAAGCAGGATCGTGTTCGTCCGTACCGTAAGCCGCTGGACCCAACGCCGGCGCAGCGCCTCCTAGACGAGCAACGGGTCATGGACGAGCTCTTGGAGGAGTCGGATGAGAGTGCCAGCTACGAGAGCGGGGATGAACTCAAGTTCCTACGTTCCGGGTATTCGTCTCGGTTGTTGAAAAAGTTGCGTCGCGGTGACTATGCCATTCAGGACGAGCTGGATTTGCACGGATTGATCGTCAGTGACGCCAAGCGCGAGACTCATGCTTTCATAAACCAATGCGCACTGGAAAAAGTAAGCGCGGTGCGTATCGTACATGGTAAAGGTCGGAATTCGGCGGGCCGTATGCCAGTATTGAAGAATATGCTGATTGGCTGGCTAAGTAAAAACCAACACGTGGTTGCCGTCGTATCGACACCTGCGAATGATGGTGGTACTGGTGCCGTGTACGTGTTGTTGGGCACAACTCGCCGCGCGACAGCGCGCTAACGCGCAGACGATCGGCTGGTTTAAGTGCCCTACCTCACATGTCTGTCTGTTTGAGGTATCTGTCCACCGTATCACTGAAAACCTTGAGCATTAACTCGTTCTTGCCCAACACTAACTTATCGATCGCCCCGGCATCCACGCCTTGTTGTAACTGCTCAGACACCCAAAAATCCTCGCGTTCGTAGGTAACCCCATCTAACACCGCCACCGTTTTATCGTAGTGCGCTTTTTGTGCATCAGAGCTCGGCAACTCTGGCACCAACAACATGTGTCGCCAAGTGCTCGTGCCAGGCTTATCGCCAGGCCACATCGCGATCACCGTATAACTGGTGGGATGCGCGATCATACACACATTTGGGAAAATAATGTTGGTTGGGGTTATGTACTCCGCCATCGACTGGGCACTGAGATCGGCTGAACGCAACTCATCGACATTTTTGCGCGGCACAAAGGATCGGATATGCGGCCCAAATGTCTCGCTAAAAGCCACATTCTTGACAAAAAATTCCGCAATCGAATCACGGTGCAACGTTGCTATGTGGTACGACTCCAGAAACGCGTAGATCGGAAATTTCCAGTTTGCATTTAAGTGCCGAGTCTTATCAAAGTACACCGAATATGAGCCCAGCTTTAGTGCTTCAAATTCCGGCCCTAATCCATTTAAATAGCGCTCAATCGACGGTGGTTTGGTGGTGCCGGTTTCCTGGATCAACCACAAGAACCCATAAGCCTCTTCAATGTGACCACGCGGCAACCCCAGCTCAGTTTTATCCAGACCAGGAAACAGGTCCGACCTAGGCACCGCCAATAAACGACCATCAGCGCCATAAGTCCATGCATGGTACGGGCAACTGAAACGTTTTTTGCAACCCGACTCGCTGTGCTCCAGCTTAGTGCCTCGATGTTGACAGTAATTCATCAACGCGTGCACCACGCCGGATTGGTCGCGCGTGATCAACCACGACCGTCCATCGACCTCACGCACGAGATAATCCCCCGGGTTGGCGATTTCAGAGGTGTGTGCAATCATCAGAGGTAAACGCCGAAACATGGCCTTCTCGTCTGATAAACGCGATTCACACCGATAATCACTGGCCTCTAAGGTCTGCACCGACGCTGACTCATCGCCGCGCCCAAGCTCGACCATACTCAGCAGTTTATTGATCTGTTGACTGTAGAATTCCGCCTTCATTGCTTACACCGTTGTTCGCTTATCTAGATAGCAGCCTCAAACACCACAATACCATAGAATCCCGCCGACGAATTATAGCGTGGCAGGCACGCATGGCTTAGGCTTCGCCTCTCGCGCGTGACGTTCGCCGTATCCGCTCATAGTGAAGAGGCCGACACTGCAAGCCCTCATGCAAACTGAACACCGAGGTTCGCAATGGTGGAGAGGGCTCAAAAGATGCTGCACTTACCGTAACTAAGCATGCACCCAACACTTGAATCTGGTCTATCTCTAGGTCTGTGTAAGTACGCTCGACGCGGGACGCGGGCACGGTCGCAAGCACCGAATCTGCGCTCATGTCACAAATAACCTCTGACAGCGCATGGTGCAACGTGGTGCCACACGCTTTAATCACAGACTCCTTAATTGTCCAATATTCAAGAAAATGACGATATTGTCGCTCAACCGGCATTCGCTTAATCGAATCGACTTCATGTGGTGCAAAAAATGACGACGCAATTCCAAACCAGGCATCGGGCCTCACAGCATCGTCGGGAAGCAGTTCCATATCGACGCCGATGGCCGTGCGGTGACTGACAGTCATGACCACATAGGGATGACTGTGGCTCATACTAAAGCCGAACGCATCAGCATTAAAATGCGTCAGCCTTGGCTTCCCCTGTGGGCTGTGCCGAACGTTAATGCGTTGACGATTCGTTGTTGCATTTGGGCAATCTAGGCTGGCCCCTTGCAAATAATGCGACAGCACACAATGGCGCAACCAACGACTCACGAGAAAGCGATGTTGGTCGTGCGCGAACCGATATGCGTTGAGACGAACTATCTCGTCCTCTTCAAGGTGCTGTTTAAACTCGGCAAGTGCGTCACCCGCAGAAAAGTCTTCCGTATTGACCAGCCAAACATGAACATCGTTCGGTGAGGCAAGCTGGATATCCCGCCAAGCAAGCGCCTGTACCGCACTCAAAACTCGGTATCGTCCGGCTAGAAGTAAACCCGAATCGCAACGTCCGACTCACACAGGACTCGCCGTTTGATGGCGTCACTCCGAGCAATGATCTGGAAGCGCAAGTCGACGCGCCGACCTTGTCGTTCACAAGATAAAAGCGTGGTCTTCGCCCGCACCTTAGCGCCACATCGTGCCGGGTTGATGAAGTTCACATTATCCAAGCCACAATTGACGACGAATTTGGCATCGGGATAATACTTCTCACCGATGGCACGAATGCCAGCCAGTTCCGGCAGCATGGCCAACAGCAAAAATCCATGAGCCACGGTCGTACGATAAGGTGACTCAGCTCGGCAGCGCACAGGATCCGTATGGATCCACTGCGCATCCCCCGTCAGCTGTGCAAAATCGTCGATCTGCTGCTGCGTGAGCGTAAACCACTCGCCTTCCATAAGTGTTTGGCCGAGTAGAGGCTGCATTTCAACAGCGAGTTGAGCTGCTCGGATTACGCGGCCACCTGGTTGTGCGTCGTCGCCGCCGAGCGGTAAACCGGCATCTCTTGCCAAGCTGCCAGATGTCCATTTGGCAATCAAATTATCAAATTCGAGGTCACTAAACGCCGGTAGATTTCGGCTCTTTTCCTTGAGATAGCTCAATACATTCATTTTTTCGACTCAGTTCAGTGTTCGTTGTCCAACGAAGTGTCTATGCGGACCGTTTAAGATCGTGCGAGTTTTGATTAAAGCTCAACCCCTGACGATGCTCGGGGAATACTTCAGCAACAACCCCAAGGTCGAACTTGAATAGCCGATCACATTGATCAAAATAGGCTTCATCATGGGTAATTGCAACCACCATCTTGTTTTGCGAGCGCAACAGCGGCAAAACGTGATGGTAAAATTGGTGACGAAAATAAGGATCTTGGTCTGCCGCCCACTCATCAAATAAGCATATTGGCGCGGCTTCTAATTGCGATTGAATCAACGCTAGGCGCTTACGTTGCCCCTGCGACAAATCGGTGGTTGAGAATCGCCCTTCCACCACATCCACTTTGTGGTCCATCTGCATTTGATGTAACAGACCATCTACCTCAGATTGGTTCTGACAAGGTTGACCATGGTCATCGAGAATATCCGCAAACAGGTAGAAATCCGAGAAAATCGTCGTAAACAAATTGCGATACGCCTGCCTTTGAGTATGCGTTTCAAGTGGGACACCGTCAATCAAAATTTCACCTTTAGACGGCGCATACAAGCCGCACAGCAACTTTGCAAACGTGGACTTTCCGCTCCCATTACCGCCACAAATAAAGCATGTCTGGCCACGCTGGAGCACCAAGTTGATGGGCCCAACTGAGAACCCCGAGTCAGAATTGTGCTGTGGATAGGTGAAACACACATTTTTGAATTCGATCGTGGACCATGCCGCGTCGATAACCGACTCGAGCGGACCCTCGAGTCCTCCATCATCAATCGTCAAGGCATGTTCAAATTGGCGAACGCGGTCGTAACCCACTTTGGCATCCACCAAACTGCTAAATGAATCAATAATAAAACTCAACGGACCAACCATGTAGATAAACACCAGCATCGTGCCAACCAACACCTCCGTTGTTACGCTGGGTAGAAATGCATTCGCGCCAAATAACATGCCGACCATGGCACAGAACACGAATGCGTTACTAATATTCGTAATCAAGGCAAAGTTAACTTGGCTATTAACAGTGTTCCTGCGCGCCGACTCTGCAGTTGGCGCGAACAACTGGTCATAGAAGAAACGTTTGCGCTGATGATTTAAATTCAATTCCTTGCTGCCTTCAACCAACATCTGGTACTGCTCAAAGAGATCATCATCGTTGCTCCGTAAGCGCTGCAAAATCCGGGTGGCACGCGAGAGCAGTAACGAGACAGTTAGAATGGCAACGCTAATCACCGTCAGCACAAACAACAATATCGGGACCGAGAGGTAACCTATATATCCCAGCGCAATCATCACCGACGCCAAACTGTACGTGTATTCTGGAATCACCGAAATACCCTTGTTGATGCGTGCTGTATCACTGGTTAATGCGGCGTAAGTACGATGTCCCCCAAGCCGCTCTGTTTGCAAGTAAGATGCTTGGAGCAATCGATTCACCATCATGGTTCTGGTTTTGGCAACGACGCCAGCACTGAGCTTCGCAAGAACGTATTGCGAGACCACGCTTAGCAGCACCATCAATGCAATTAAGCCAAGAAACAATGGCAACGCGTTGGCGGTAGTTCCATTTTGATCTGACACACTGCGAATCTCACCATTCAGCAATGCCAAAATCAGGATACCAATACCCGCGCTGACAATGCTAAGCGCGGACGCCAATGCCAGCATTCCCCCATGTTGCTTTAAAATGAAACGTATCATGCGCTTTGCACCAGCGGCGCATCCACTTGGTTTACATCGTCGAGCTGCGCCAACACATCTTGTACCTCGCTCACCTTGGTGCCCGCATGCGCGTAGAAGTACTTTAAGACTTCAAACTCAGGATCGGCTTCCGGCCCATCATGCAGGTATTGTCGAAATTTTGCTGAGCCTGCTTGGTGAATGAAATTCCACGTAATTGAAATGGAGTCTTCCACCACCATCACGTCATGCAGCCAACCATGCGGAATATAGAGCAGCTCACCGGGATGAACTAACCCGCGATAATCCGGTTCAACTAAGGGCTCCGCAGAGTTCGGATCACGCACGTCAATAAATCCACCGAACGAGCTTGAATCAGGTCCTTGCTTGAGTTCGTCAGTGCGATCAGGATGGTACAAAAGATACTCCTTGACGCCAGAGAACTGGTTTACGATCGCATCACTAAAAAACGGATCTCGATGCAGTCGAGTTCGCGCCCCGCGCGCTGCTACCAGTACACCGCGGTACGGAAACAAGTCGAACACCGGGTTGGCTTGCCTCCCATGACGAGCAAGCGGAACCAATAGCTCAGTCTTAGGAATACAATCGGGTAACACCCAACATTCATTAAGTCGTTCAAAGGCTTCGTCCCCCCATGGAAATTCGACATCTTTCAAACGGTTGTACCAACGAACATACGGTGCGGCTTGCCCCGGCTGGCCTGGCTTTTCGAAATAGCGTTCTAGGTAACTTCCCAGCGTGGCAATGTCTTGCAGCTCAAACAAAGTGTCGTACACTTGCGTCGTTAAATCCCCAACGCGCTCTTTAAACGCACTGGAAGTCCAGTTTGCCGCATCGAAGTTTACATCCTTGATAACGCAGGGTTGATTCGCAGCGATGTGCTCTACCACAAACTGGTTCTGGGAAAGCTGATCTAGTATCTCTAGTTGCATGGTCTTAGTCCGAAAAAGTAGTGAGTTCAAGCGATCTTCTGCCGTGTATCCGATGCACTTGGGGTCAATAAAAAGTCGTTAATTACGCCTGCACACTGCGCCGCATTGTCGGTCATGAGCATGGTGTCATGCTCGCCGGGCACGGTTTGCATACAGACCCGGCCAGTGGTCAATCGCGCCTGTTCAGTCAAAGGCGCCACCACTGTTTCAGCGGCGTAAACTGCTAGCACGTCAGCCTGCAATCCACCGTCGATGACGTGAGATGTCGACAATTGCGCATGCACGCTGTAAACGCCATCCAGCTTTTCCACCAACTGCGCGCGCGCCTGCGGTGATTCGACCGATGCCAGTAGAAAGTCTGCCATGGCCTGTTTTACTTTTTGCCCTTGGTGACGCGCCTCACCATGGTCCGAGTTGTGTGGAGGCGACGGTGACACAGCCGGTTCGGACGCCAAGCGCCAACGAAACCCACTGTCGAGAAGAACTAATCGGGCTGTATGGCCGAGTGATTCCATTAAGCGCACGAGTTCATACGCCACTTTTGCCCCCAGCGAATGCCCGACCAGCACAAACTCGCCGCAAGCTTGAACCTTTAAAATTTCAGCCGCGAACGCGTCCACCATCTGCTCAAGTGACGTATGTGGCGCGTGCGCATCCAATACACCTCGATGATTAAACGCATAGATCTCGAAATTTGGCAGGTGACGCGAAAGCGCGTGAAAAACCGCCGCCGTGCCAAGCGCACCAGGCACACAGAACAGTTTTGGCTGACTCGAAGCATTTGACGTTAATCGGGTCATGAGTGGCGCATCCCCAGTCGTGCTCTCGGCAATACATCGTGCCATCGACGCCAAGGTGGTGTTGGAAAAAATGTCGTGGATACTTACGCCTGCGTTGAACTCAGTATTAATGTCGAGCATCAAACGGATAGACAACATCGAACTACCACCCAGCTGAAAAAAATCGTCATCTACACTGATGTCTTCGGTCTTTTGATTAAGCAACCTTGCCCACACCTCGCACAATCGCAGCTCCATCTCATCACGCGGTGACACAACCTTCTTGTGAAGATCGCCCCCCGTAATCGGTGGGAAGCGCGCGGTATCAATCTTGCCGTTCAAGGTCAGTGGAAATTGTTCAAGAACCCAGACAAACTCCGGCACCATATAGTTGGGTAACACGCGCCTAAGAGACTGTTGGATCTGGTCGACAGGAAGGTCTTCCGGGCTGATGTGCTCGCTTACTTCAATGTATGCACACAGACGTCGCCGCTGGGTGCCGGGAGTCACCGGCGCCAAGACCTGTGCGCGTGCCACGCCCGATAACCGCAGCAGGTGGCGTTCGATCTCAGCCAACTCCACGCGATAGCCGCCGAGCTTGACTTGATTGTCAGCACGCCCAACATAATGCAGTTGATTATCCGACACTCGGACCAGATCGCCGGTGCGATAAATCCGGCATGATGATCTAAAAGGCAGATTGTCTACGAACGCTTCTTGAGTCCGTTTGTCATCCTGCCAATACCCCAAAGCAACCCCAGCACCGCCAATATACAGTTCACCGACGCAGCCCGCCGGTGCGAGAGACTGATCCGGCGCAAGCACCAGGAGTTCTGAGTTCGGAAGGTTATGACCAATCGGAATTGCGTGCTCTAAATCGGTCTTGTCTGTAATCGTGTATGCACTCGCAATGATCGTGGCTTCAGTCGGACCGTACGTATTAATAATCCGAACCTGACGACCGACACAGGCGCGCCAACGTTTCACCAACTTGTTACACAGTCGTTCACCACCCAAAACAAGGGTGTGCAATTGAGGCAATTTGAGTTCGGTATCCTCGTCAAGTTCGGTGACCAGCTGTTGCCAGAAACTGGTTGGCAAGGACATCACCGAAATGTCGAACGCGTCAATCTTGCGCCAAAAATGCGCTCCGCCTGCGACCATTTCATCCGTGCGAAGCGCGAGACTCGCGCCAACAGAGAATGCCATCGATAGCTCTTCAAAGAAAATATCAAACGCTGTCGAAGAAAACTGCAGCACCCGATCGCCTGGCTGAATGCCATACAACTCGTGAGTGGCCTGAATGTACGACACCAATGATTCGTGACTCACAGCAACCCCTTTGGGTTCGCCGGTAGACCCAGAGGTAAAGATCAAATACGCCACTTGTTCTGCTGGCGCGCTTCGAACACTCGACGAAACACGGGGTACGGTCGTGTCAATACCTGCCATGACCTCGGGCGCGTTTAGATTAATGACCTTCACCTTGGTCTCTAAACTACTCTCGAAACCCGTGCCATTGGTTAGTAACCAATGCGCTTTGCTTTGCGTCAAAATCTGACGATTGCGCTCACTCGGCGCGCTGGTATCGGTGGCCAAGTACACGCCGCCCGCGCGCATCACGGCGAGCATACCAACAATTAAGTCAGTCGATCGTGGCAGCAACACGGCCGCGACATCGCCGACAGCGAGGCCCTGTACCACCAAAAAATCGGCCAATCGCTCAATACGTGCGTCCAACTCGGCATACGTCACCACGGTATCAACATCGATAATTGCTGGTTGATTTGGCGCCACCTTGGCGTGATGGGCCACGTATTGATCGAAATACAACTGGCTGGATTGTGTCGCCTGAGGCACCGCCGGCGTGACATTGATCGTGTCAACTGCGCTCCGCGCTGCCGTACTACTCATATGCGAAATCGCCCCCAAACGACACAGTGGCTGATCCGCGATGCAACTCAAAAGCCGCATGAAATCCGTGGCCATCTGATGGATCAGGTCGGGCGAAAAAATGGCGGTGTTGTATTGGAAATTAAAGAAGTAGCCCTGCGTCACCGCAGTGGCATCGACCGTGAGTTCAAACTTAGACACCGCTTCTTCATAAAACTCCGGGGTCAGCATCGCCCCTTCTAACTCCACCGGTTGCCCGATCACATCATCCAAGGTGAATAATATTTGAAACAGCGGAGATGTCTGCACCGAGCGCTGCGGATTAAGTCGCTCCACCAACAGTTCAAATGGCACTTCCTGGTTCGCTTGCGCTGCCAAGTTAACCTCGCGCACTTGCTGCAACAAGTCGACAAAGGTCATGGCTTGGTCCGGCCGAGTTCGCAACACAAGAGTATTGACAAAAAAGCCAATTAGCGCCTCCAGCGAGGAATGTGTTCGGTTGGCAACGGGCGTTCCCACCACAATGTCCTCGGAGTGACTATACCGACTCAACAACATGGTAAAACCCGCGTGCAATACCATGAAAAAAGTACTCGAGTGTTGGCGTGCCAAGGCCTTTAACTTGTCAACCACAGGCTGGTCGAGCAAACAGCTCACACCGGCTCCGACATAACTGCGCTTCTCCGGCCGAGGGCCAAGCATGGGCAAGCTATGCGATGCGGGTAGATCAAGCAGCTGCTGCTCCCAGTAGGCTAACTGCTGCTCAAACGCCGCGCTTTGTCGCCGCGCTTTTTGCCACACGGCAAAATCGCCATATTGCAACGCCAGTGGTGGCAGCGCGAGCTCTTGGCCTGTGGCGCGCGAATTATAGAAACGTCGAAACTCGTCGACGAGGATACGCACAGACCAACCATCCGAGGCGATGTGATGCATATTAAATAGTAGTTTTCCGCCATCCTCCGCTGTTCGCACGAACATGGCACGCACCGGGGTATCCTCTGCCAAGTTAAAGGTGGTTGACGCGTCCTGCGTTATCAGGTTTTGCACCGCTTGGTCACGTGCACTGGGCTCCAAGTGACTAACATCCATGACCTGCAAGGTGAAGTCCGCATGTGGCTGCACTGCCTGCTCGGCCATATCGGCAGTCCGATGGTAGCGTGTGCGCAAGATAGCGTGTCGCTGAACAACTTGCTGCAACGCCCACTCTGCAATTGACGGATCGAATTTACCACTCAGATCCAACACGCTTGGCATATTGTAGTGCGCACTACCTTCCTCCATCTGATCGATAAACCAGATTAATTGTTGACCAAACGACAATGGGATTGTCTGATCGGCCTGTGTGACACGCCGTGGTGCGTCTTGTGCGTCCGATTGGCCAGCAGAAAGCACACACGCAACAAACGCTGACAGCACGGGCTGATCAAACAGGTCACGAATGGAGATGGCTGCATTAAACCGCTCTGTGACAGCCGATATCAAACGAATCGCCAGCAAGGAATGCCCACCCATGGCGAAAAAATCACTGTTTCTACCGATCAACTCCGGCGCAACCGCCAACACATCGGACCACAGGTTCCGCATTTCAAGCTCTTCTGCGCCAACCGGCGATTCAAGTGCTGTTGTCGCCGCCTCGGTGACCTCAGGCAGCGCATGAACATTGATCTTGCCGTTCGGCGTTAAGGGCCACTCTGACACCGCCACCCAAGCATCCGGAATCATGTAACTCGGCAATGAACCCGATAATACCGCGTGCCAATCCGGCTGCACGTCTAACATAGCGGCTGAGTTGGGGACGTTTTTGTAGTACGCAACCAGGCGAGGGTCTTGTTGCGGTTTGCCAGCAACCGCACGCACAACCACCGAGTCCAAGCCCAATAGAGCTACGATTGTTTGCTCGATCTCGGCTAATTCTATTCGATAGCCACGAATCTTCAGTTGATGGTCAATACGGCCTAGAAATACAAGTTGCCCCGAATCAAGCTGTTTTACCCAATCTCCGGTGCGGTACATTCGCTGCCCATCAAGGATTGGAAACGCGGCGTCGGTAAGCTCAGGATGGCGCCAGTACCCTTGAGCTAAGCCCGGCCCAGCAATGTATAGTTCACCCGGCACACCGGGGGGAACATCGCGCCCGTAGCGATCCAATAAGCGGTATGCGCCTGCTCCAAATGGCTTCCCAATGGGCGGAACACCGGTGTCTTCTAGATCCAGCTCATTGACACAAAACCCAATCGTTGTCTCGGTCGGACCATAGTGATTTACGTAACGACAACCTTTTTGGTCCGCCGCGCGTCGCAAACGACTGCGCAGCTCAACAGGAATTGACTCCCCACCGAAGAACACCCAGTGACACTGTGACTGCACCCGAGCAATGCCGTCTTCATCGCCCGTCAGCGCACTGAAGTGACTTGGTGTTAATTTCATAAACTCTATCTGCTGGTCCTGAATAAAGTTTAGGAACAAGTCTCGATCAAGCGACGTCTCTGCACTGGCAACCCGCAACGTTCCGCCCGTTGTCAGCGACATACAGATTGCGGTGTTACCCAAGTCCGTGGCAATTGAACTCAGCACCGCGTAGTTAAGTCCATCAGGAATGTCGAACTGCAGTTTTAGCCCCTGGACATAATGCGAGACATTAGCATGCGTTATAGCAACGCCCTTGGGCTTGCCGGTCGAGCCCGAGGTATAGATCACGTAACACAATGACGTTTCAGGGTCATAGTCAACACCCAGATTCGTGTCACTTAAGGCGCTGATGACGCGCATGGCGTCTAAACTGTCAAGACTGACACAGGGAACCAATCCGGAAATTGCCTTTGCTGTCCCAACGCTAGCAAGGGCGAAGCGAACCTGGGTATCCGAAAAAATGTGCTTAAGGCGCGCTTTCGGCGCGTCCGGGAGGAACGGCACATAAGCCGCACCCAACTTCATGATCGCCAACATCCCAAGGAAACTATCGGCCCGACGCTCGCACGCCAATCCAATAAGATCGCCTTGTTTAACCCCCTTAACTTTGAGAAAGCGTGCTAGTTGGTTAGCTTTTTGATTGGCTTCGTGATAACTCAGCGCAGTCGTCGAATCCGACACCGCTAAGCGCTGCGGCGTGTTGGCAGCGGTCTGTTCAAATGCATCAATCAAGCTATGGTAGCGTTGCTGGGTCGTCCCAATAATCTGACACTGTGGGAGCTTGCGAGTTGCCGGCAATGGAATGTCACGCAACACCGCTCCTTCATCGGCGTCAATTATCGATTGCACAACCAAAATCAGCGCATCCAGCATGCGTGTCATTGTTGTGTCTTTGAACAGCGCGGTATCGAAGTTAAACGCGATACGCAGTTCACTGTCTTCCTCAATGATAGCGATAGTTAAATCATACTTGGCTGATGTATCCGGCTGAGTGATTGGTGTAAGCGCCTCACCGTTTAACTGTAACTGAACCTGATCATTGGTATCCATGGTGAACAGAATTTGGAATAACGGCGAGACACCATTAATACGCTCTGGATTCAATTGCTCAACGAGGTAACTAAAGGGAATTGACTGATGCTGTTGCGCACCAACATTCACTTCCCGGATATGCTTTAGAAAGTCTCCGACGGTTTGGTTCTCGTCGCAGCACGAACGAAGCACCAATGTATTAACAAAAAAGCCAATCAGCGGTTCCACTAGCGGGTTCACCCGATTACTCACTGGAGTTCCAACAATAATGTCTTCGGCATTCGAGAAACGCGACAACACGAGTGTTAACGCAGCATGTAGCAACATAAAGCTGGTCACACCGTGTGCGGCTGCGCGTGACTTGAGCCTCGCGCTTTGTGCAACGTCTAACCGACTGATTATTGTTTGTCCGACTCGATTGGAACGCGTCTTGCGCTCACCATCAATTGGTAACGAATGGTTGAGGGGCATGCCCTCGAGCCGCTGGCACCAATATTGGCGCTGCGTCTCACACTCCGTACTTGCCAGCCAAGCGCGTTGCCAAACGGAATAGTCCAGATACTGAATTTCTAGCTGCGGTAACGACGCTGTACGCGACTCACACAACGCATCGTAGTACTCAATAAATTCGCGGATCAGAATCGCCTCAGACCACCCGTCCGACACAATGTGTGGCATACAAATTGACAATATACGCTTAGATGGAGCGGCCACGTACCGCACACTCAGCATGCGAGCTTGTGCGAAATCGAATTCGTGATAGCCGTGTTCGTTGACACACCTTGTCAGCGTTTGCTCGGTGGCATTCTGCGTTCTATCTAAGTCAATACGCTCTATCTCGAAATGCCAATCGTCCTCAACTGTTTGCAGCACCTCGGTACCGCGATAGACAACGCGCGTCCGCAGCACCTCATGGCGTTGAATAATTGCCTTGAATGCCGCTTCGGCGAGGTCAACATCGAACCCCTTGGAAACCTCAAATGCACCGAAGATATTATAGTGGTAAGATTCACCGGCAAGCTGATCGGTGAGCCACATACGCTCTTGGGCAAATGAGGCTGGATAATAGTGACCGGCGCTGCGTTCAACCCTGGGGATATCACGGGCAGCGTCCGCGTCGACAACCTGGCCTTGTTCTCGGTCTTGCAAGTAATCCAGCAACGCCGCCTTGTGCTCAGCAATACGCGCTTTGATCTCAGCCGACATCACACCATTGGCAGCACGCGCTTTAAGTCTTCCGGACTCGGAATAGAGCTCGATACCCGCATCAGCGGCCTCTTTGAGTATCTGATGAATCAAAACTCCACCTCCTCAATTTCATCCTTAGCAAGTTCCTGCATGGACACCATTGCTGCCTTTTGGCTCGCAATAAGATCAATCTGCGATGCCATAGTTTCGATTGTGCGGTGATCAAAAATGTCGCGGATTGGCAACTCAATGGTGAATGCATTATTAATCGCGCTCACTAGACGCACGCCTAACAAGGAATGTCCGCCAACAGCGAAAAAATCACTCTCAGCAAACAGCGTATCAAGCTCAATGCGCAATAAACTGGCCCACAGCGAAGCGAGTGTCAATTCGGTCTGTGTGCTGGGTGACTTGCCTTGGGTTGCGACTGCTGGAACCAGCTGTAGCAAGCGTTTGCGGTCAACTTTGCCATTGACGTTCAACGGCAAAGCATCGATCACGCAGATAAGATCTGGCACCATATAACTCGGTAACAGGGCCATGAGCCGACGACGAATCGCTTCCTGATCCGGAGCAATTTGACCCGACTGGGGCGTAACAAAACCAACTAATTGCTGCTGATGCTTCGCGGGCGCATGAACAATTACTGCGGCGTCACGCACACCATCAACCCGTCGTAGTGCGGTCCCAATGTCTTCCAATTCAATGCGTAGACCACGAAGTTTAACTTGGTGGTCCTTGCGTCCAAGGTACTCGATTTTCCCGTCCTCAGTGCGCCGCGCTAAATCGCCAGTTAAATAAAGCCGATCATCCAATGACCCAGTCGAGTATGGATTGCGAATAAACACACGATCGGTCAATTCAGGATCATTGATGTAACCATCACCGACGACTGGTCCTGAGACCGCGATCTCCCCAACCACACCAACCGGCACCAAGCCGTGGTTGGAATCCAAGATGTGCACTTTGGCGTTGGCAACTGGCCTCCCGATCGAAACTCTATCTACCGGCTGAGAAATCCGCTCGGTGGTGACATCATCTGAACACTCTGCGGGACCATACGCATTGATCAACGGAATGGCAGGGTATCGATCGAACCAGTCGCGCACCAGATCTGCGGTCAACGCTTCACCAGTCGGCAACACGACTCTGAGTCTAGGTAACGGTACGGGATTACTCAGTACCGCGCGCATCATCGACGGGACGGGCTCCCAAACATCGATATTGCGCGCATTGATGTGTGCCTGCAGGGCATCTGGATCATGCGTAATACAGGTCGGCACAATCTCAGTGCACGCCCCCAGCGTCAATGCCGTTAGAAATTGCCAAACCGAAATATCAAAACATTGGGAGGCGGTTTGTGCAATGGTGTCATGCTTGCTCAAACTCAAAGGGGCGACCTTCGCCAACATATTATTGACCATACCGCGATGGTTCACCATCACCCCCTTGGGCACTCCCGTGGACCCCGACGTGGTGATTACGTACGCCAAATCATTCATCGACCAGGCGATAGCCGGGGCCTGCTTGGTGGTTTGTTGCAGTAATGTGTCCAGCGACACCACCGTATCGAGGTTTGCAATGGCAGGATGTTTTAGCAACTCGGCATCAGTAACAACAATCACGTCGGGCTGCGTCTTTTCAAGCGTCAAGTTGGTGCGCTCTTCTGGGTGATTCGGATCCAACGGCAAGTACGCTGCACCCGAACGAAGAATGCCTGTGATCGCAGTCAATAGTGCTAAATTACGCTCCGAGTAGACTGCCACAATCTGGCCACGACCAACCGCTCGTTGATACAAGTTCAACGCCACTTGCTCACTTTGGGCAGAGAGCTGCTGGTACGTCACGGACTGATCTCGATAGCAGGCTGCCATTCTGTCAGGGTGTGTTGCAGCCGCCTCGACAAACAGTTCTGGCCAGGTCTTGGTTATGAGTTCGGGTTGTGCTGTCGCATTAAACTCCTCAAGCAACGCTACGCGCTCTGAGGCATGCAACATATCAACTTTGCCAACTTCCAAATCCGGGTTTTGACACAATTTCACCAACAGCCGTTCGAAGTGTTTTGCCAATCGCGCAATGGTCGACTCCTTGAACAAATCCGTGGCAAAGTTCCACGTTAACGTCAACCCGGCAGCGTTTTCATGTACGTCTAAACTGAGATCAAATTGCGACGCAATCGAGTCTGGATTAATCACTTCGGTCTCAAGCCCGTCGAGCGCCCAGTTTCCTATATCGTTATTCTCCAAGGTGAGCATGATTTGGAACAAGGGGTTGTATGCTGCAGAGCGCTTGGGCTGCAAAGCATCCACAAGGAGCTCAAACGGCAACTGCTGGTGTGCGTAGGCGTCCAGCGCGTTCTGCTTACACTGGGCCAGCAACTTGGTGAACGTGGTGGTTTCATCAAGTTGCGTTCGGTATACCAAGGTATTGACGAAAAAGCCCACAAGGGATTCGACTTCAGATTGCTCGCGATTCGCCACCGGTGAGCCAATCACGATATCTTCGTCACCGCTGTAGCGATGCAGTAACACACTAAACACCGCCTTCAACACCATAAACAGCGTGAGCTGACGACTCGACAGCAACTGGTACATACTTGCCAGTTTGGACGTTTCGATGTTCGTAACTAACAGCCCGCCGGTATGTGATTGCTGTGGTGGGCGAGCAAAATCAAGCGGCAGATTGTGCACCGCCGGTATCCCCGTTAAATGCGGCAACCAATACTCCATATGCTCATCAACCGCGTCGGCAACCAGTGTGTGACGCTGCCAATATGCATAATCGCGATACTGTACCGGCAGTTCGGTGAGCAGGGGAGTCTGGTCGCTGGCGGCATTATGGTGAGCGTACAATAAGGTTAGCTCACGCATCATAATGCCTTGCGACCATCCATCAGAGGCTATGTGGTGAACCGTCATAATCAACACCGACTCGGCCTGTTCGATTTGCAGAAGCACGCAACGCACCATCAGGTCGCGACTCAGATCAAATGGTTGTTCGACATACTGATTAATTCGCGCGTTGATAGCCTGCGCCTCAACCATGCGCTCGGAGAGAGGCACTACCTGCACCACCTCTGATGGCGGCGCGTTAACCACTTGCACTTGTTCGTCGCCAACTTCATGGTAAGTGGTACGCAGCACAGAATGGCGTGTGAGCAAGTCGATAAATGCGTGATCTAACGCCTCCACATTTAAATCGCCGCGCACACGAATGGCGACACTGGCATTGTACTCACTGCCGCCAGGCTCAAATTGATCAATAAACCAAATACGCTGCTGGGCATAGGACAACGGAATGGATACATCATTGGGTGCGCAATCAATGGTCTGCTGTTCAGCACTATTACTAGATTCAATATAGGCGGCTAACTCGGACAATTCTGGATGCGCAAAGACATGACGAATTTCAATTTCCACCGCCCACGTGGAGCGAATTGCTGCCACCAAGCGCACTGCGCTCAGTGAATGACCACCAATATCAAAAAAATTGGTGGTCGCGCCGATAGTCGACACGTCTAGATTGAGAATGTCAGCCCAAATCCCGGCCAACGCGTGTTGCTGGTCTGACCGCAGGTTCGCAGACACGTTCTCATCCGCCGTCACTACACGCTCCAATTGCAACGCAGCAAGCGCTTTACGATCAATTTTATCCGCTGCATTACGAGGCATTTCGGGCAGACAAAGGATGGCCTCTGGCACCATATGCTGCGGTAACTTGGTGGCGGCAAACTGACGAAGCTCCGCGACCTCAAGCGTCGCACCGGCCTTCGCGGTACAGTAGGCGGTTAACGTTTCATTGGCCTCTTCGCCTTGCAGTATTACCACCACGTCACCGACCGTCGGATACGCGGACAATGTCGCTTCAATCTCTCCTAGTTCCACACGATAGCCTCGAATCTGAACTTGGTGATCAGCTCGACCTAAAAACATCAACTGCCCATTCGTGTTCCAAGCCGCCAAGTCGCCGGTGCGATACATCACTGAGCCATGCACACCCGACGCGTGCGTGAACGGGTTGGCAATAAACTTGCTGGCCGTTTTTTCCTCATCTCCCCAATAACCCAAGCCGACACAGACGCCAGATACACACAACTCACCCGGCACACCAATTGGTAATAGCCTGTTAGTGGAGTCAACCACGTGCAGCGACGTGTTACTGATGGGTCGACCGATGGGTACCGCAGTGGCATCGTCCGGTAAAGCATGTTGTAACACCTGCACAGCCACATCATCCGAAGTCTCGCTAGGACCATACGCGTTCACCATTGGAATGTTGGGAAAACGCTTAAACCAATCGGCAACCAACGACGTTGACACCGCGTCACCGGTCGTCATAATCCAATTCAATGACGCCAGAGCAGCGCATTCGGCTGGGTGCTCGGAGAGTCGATCCAGCAATAGACGAATCACCACTGGCACACATTCGATTAACTCGACTTGTTCAGTTTCAATCACACGCAATAACGCGTCGATGTCCGACAAAGACTCGAAAATCACCGTCTTTCCGCCGGTCAAGACCGGCGCCACAAATTGCCACACAGATATATCTGACGAAGCAGACGCACTCTGCAAAAATGTCAACGGCGTGACGTCGTCGCCAACCATCAGGCCGAGCAAATCCAACATCGCATCAACATGGTGCACCGCACCACCGTGATGTACCACCGCGCCCTTGGGCCGCCCAGTCGAACCGGAGGTGTAAATGAGATAGGCTGGAGCCGCCGCATCATTGTCCTCAGCTTGATACTCATCATCGAGCATCGAATCCGCACGCGCGAGAATGTCATCCATGGAGACACATTGAAGGGGCGAGTAATTGCACGCAAGATGAGCGGTCGACTGATCAATTAATACCAACGATGGCTGCGCATCGTCCAACATAAACCGGATGCGCTGCTCCGGATTTCGCGGATCGAGAGGCACATACACCGCACCCAAACGCCAAATCCCGAGCATTGCGGCAAGAAACTGTGGGCTTCGGTCCGCATAGATTCCAACCAAACTTCCAGCACCAACCCCCTGCTCTTTTAACGCAGCTGCAATTTTGTTAGCGTGATTAGCCAGTTGACGATAGGTGAACTGGATCTCGCCGCCGGACACCGCAATCGCATTCGGTGTCTGCGAACACTGGTCTGCAAATCGCGCTGCGATGGTGTTCGAAAAGGCGTACTCGACGCTGGGCCCTGAGAAATCAGACAGCAGCATGTGCCGTTCACGCGGTGGAATACTGGATACCGAGTCGATGGCGCTGCTTACCGGCAACTCAGTGAACTGCTGCAAGATATGTGCCAACCTAGCGGCCAGCAACTCAACCTCAGCGACAGGCATGAGCGCCTGATGTGCGCTCAAGTACAGCCCCAGCGGTTGTACATCATCAAAGTCAATCATTCGCACATGCAATGCGGCTTGTTCCGTGCCACTGAACAGGTAATGAGCGATTAACTCTTCGCCTTCGAATAAATAGTTGGTTCCGCGATATTCGTAGTTGAATACCACGTCGGTCAACATCGCCCGACCAGGCGGCAGAATCGACTCGTCCCTGAGCAACTGCGCCAACGGAAAGTCCGTGTGGCGATAATTCTGGCGCAATTCCAACCGCACCTGCTCTATTAGCTCAGCGATGCTTAGACTGTGACTTGGATTAAGCCGACACGGAATGTCACCGGCCATGGTACCAAGCATATTCTTTTGATGGTGGTTCTTGCGACGGTGCACCGGCACCGCGATCATCATTGTTTGTTGGTCGTAAACATTGGAAAAATACGTTGCTAAAGCCGCAAGCCCCAAGTGTTGCAGACTTACCCCCAAACGCGACGCCAGCGCGCGCAGCGCTTGCTCAACCTTGGGCTCTAAGTTTAAACGATAGTGATGAGAGGCTTTAGACGGGTGTTGATACGAATCGAATATCAATTCGGGCAACGCAGTTAATTTATCGCGCCAAAACGCCCAATCTTTAGCAAATTTTGGCGATTGCAGGTAGTTGGCGTGACGATCGACCTCGGTGGAAAAATCAGTAATGCGCGCCAACTCCGTTGCATCACCATTACGAGCAACCACGTCATATGCGATACCCAGCAACCGACAAACACTGGCAATCGCGTAGCCATCGGCCAAGATGTGATGACTTTTGAGGACGATCCAACTGACGCCGTCTTGAAAACGATAATGCTGTACCACGAACAACCGCTCGGCCAAGATTTCAAACGGTTGCGTATAAAATGACTGGATACGCGCCCGAGCGCTCTCACGCGCCTGCGCGACCGGCAAGTCGGACATATCCGTGTGCGCAACCTCAACACGCTGCCCAGTACGTAGTGACTGAACACACTCACCTTGATCACCCAGCTGCAGCGTCATGGTCAGTGTATCAACCTTGGCACACAAGAGATCGAGCGCGCGTTGCAGTAGCTCGGGGTCAACGTGCTGACTCGTCTCCAAACTGACGCCAACATTATAAAAGGGCAAATCTGGTTGTCGGCTCTGATCGAAGTAGATCTCCGACTGCATGGATGTCAATCTCTGGAACATAACAATAGGTCACCAGTTAAGCTCACGAGCTCTCTACCAAGCTCGTGAATCAGGTTGGGTAAGAAAATCAAATAGAAGGGCGTCGTATTTAGCCGGTGATCGCCTGACCGATGGTGGTGTTCGCCAAACTGCAATCCTTGAGAATCGAAAGTCCCTGTGCCAACACATCGGACGGGATATTCAACGCAGGTAGTAACTTGACGACCTCACCATACGCCCCGCAGGTTTCAATGATCAACCCGTGACGAAACGCCGTCTCCGAAATCGCGTTTGCAATGTCGGCAGATGGACAAACCAATCCTTGAATCATGCCGCGCCCTCGGCGTTTAAATTCACCGCCGGACATCGCGACGATGCCATCAAGTGCGGTCGTGGTTTGCTCCGTCCGTTGCTTGATCGCTGTCGAAAAAGCATTGTCCTGCCAGTAGCTCAGCGCATGAGAAGCGGTGACAAAGGCAAGATTGTTGCCCCGAAAAGTCCCGTTGTGCTGGCCGGGCTGAAGTGCATCAATTTCGGGATTAATGAGGACCAACGCCATCGGCAACCCATAACCACTAATCGATTTTGAAAGACAAACCAAATCGGGCTGAATGTCGGCCATTTCAAAACTGAAAAAGTCGCCAGTTCGACCACATCCAACTTGGATATCATCCACGATAATCAATGCGCCAACACGCTTTGCGAGTTTCGCCAACGATTGCAACCACTCAGATGACGCTGCATTCACACCACCTTCCGCCTGAATTGTCTCAAGCAAGAATGCGGCTGGGGCATCATATCCACTGCTTGGGTCATCGATCAGGCGCGCAATCAAATCGACCGTATTCACATCTTTGCCGAGATAACCATCAAACGGATAACGATCTACATCCGGTAAGTTACATCCGGCTCCTGCGCGGTTGTAGCTATTGCCGGTGGCGGCGAGTGCACCCAAGGTCATGCCGTGAAAACCATTTGTGAACGCTGCAATGCGCTGGCGCCCGGTCGCCACACGCGCGATTTTCAAGGCCGACTCCACCGCATTCGTACCCGTTGGTCCGGAAAACATTACCTTGTGGGGAAGCTGTCGTGGCCGCAGTACCGAAGACTCAAACAACTCTAAAAACGACTGTTTTGCCGCGGTATGCAAATCCAGACTGTGACTGATGGAACTCAGTGTTAGGTACTCAATAAGCTTGTCACGCATTTCTGGATTATTGTGCCCATAATTCAGCGCCCCGGCGCCAGCAAAGAAATCGATGTATTGCTGACCAG
The DNA here is from genome assembly GCF_014651515.1 of Arenicella chitinivorans. NCBI lineage: Bacteria > Pseudomonadati > Pseudomonadota > Gammaproteobacteria > Arenicellales > Arenicellaceae > Arenicella > Arenicella chitinivorans. The sequence goes on along the minus strand of NZ_BMXA01000002.1, from coordinate 822,577 downwards.
ACTCATCCCAAATGTGAGAGCCCTCGGCTTTGTCAAACACCACCGGGAAAGATCGGCAATAGCTTCGTACATTTGATTCTCGGCGGGCGAACACATTATTTATTTCACTTAACATGGTTAACTCTTTTGTAGGTTGGGTAAGCTCAATTGCGTAGGGTAAGAGCATGATTGAGAGAAAATATATCAGCCTAGATTTGGCCGAGTTTTGTCATAGAACAGGATTCCAATGGTCGACTGAGTGGCTCTTGGCTCGACGCTACTGGAATACTGATGCGGATTTGTGTTTGCGCCACTTCGCGCAGACTAAAGCCAAGTCCGTCTACCAATAGACAATCACCTCGATTCAATTGACGCTTAGGAGCATTTGGGCAAAATTGGGATAACGAGACCTGCTCTGAACACATAAGTACCGGTCGACGCCAATCAGGCTGATATTGACTGGTCGGAAGCCAGTCGAACAAACCAATATTTAGCGTCTGCTCGGGCAGAATTCCTTGATGCGTGAACGTGGCGTATAGGCCCGCAGGTACACGATAGATATCTTCCGCTTTGCAACGCTGTGCTGTTTGCGCATCGACTTCAACCGCCGCCATTTTTAAGCCCAACGCCAACTCGGTTAGATCCATAACGTCGCGCGCCACATATGTCGGTGCTCTGGTTGCGGCACTCGTTACACCCAAGGCACGTAACTTTTCACACAGCTGTAATGTGGCATCCCACAAGGTATGCTCGTACTGCGAAGACATATAGCCTTGGGCCAAAGAGCTAAGCAATAATCTTTCCGGCACAATATCGAGAGTTGGTGATACGGTTGCTCGACGCTTTGGTTTGGTGCGAATTGCGGGCGAAATTCGCTGCCCATAAAATTCGTTACGAAACTTGGCTGGCGCGACGCCAAACCATTGCTTAAATGCACGCGTGAAGTTCGCCTGGCTAGAGAAGCCAGAGATGAACGCCAAGTCATTGAGCTTTTCATAGGTACTCACTAATCGCTTTGCCGCTAGAAACAAACGATTCCTGAGCACAAATTCATAGAACGTTTCCCCTAAATACTCGGTAAACAAGGCCTGGAAATGTACTGGCGAATAAAAACTCATTGCCGCGGTTTCTTGCAGCGAGATCGTGTTATCTAGCGAATCGAGCACATGCGATACGGCACCATCCAAACGCCGCCGGTGCCGCATCTTCGTCTGATAATTTGCGTTGCAGCCCACAGTACACCTCCTGCTGGAATCAGTGGTTGCGAACAGGCAAATAACTAAACCTGTGTAAATTTACCTCTGATCAAACGTCAACCAGAGAATGCTTAATCGAAACGAGATTTGTATTTGAAAACTAAAGTAACGGAATTAGATGACACGAATATTAATTTTATTTGACAATTGTCTTATATTTTAGCAGCATCAGGCTAAGCAATTTGAAGAACATTGCTGCTATTGACTTCATCCTCGTCATCCAAGTGAAACGCGGTATGCAGCGCCAACACAGCGCGATCCATCTCGCTTTCATGCACCACCACAGAGATTTTAATCTCCGAGGTGGAAATCATCTTGGTTGTCACCCCTTGATCAACCAGCGTTTCAAGCAGCAGCTGCGCGATTCCGGTGTGTGATCGCATGCCGACGCCAATCACCGAAATTTTAGCTAGATCACTCTCACCTTCTATACGCTCAACGCCGAGCTTTTTACCAACCGAATACACAACCTCGAGGCACAGCCGATAATCTTCCGCAGCGACAGTGAAACTCAAATCAGTCGCACCATGCGCACCCAGGTTTTGAATAATGATGTCTAAATTGATATTTGCCTCGGCGATGGCAGCAAATACCACCTTCAGCGCATTTGGCGAACTCGGAATGCCAAGCAGCGACAGCTTGGCCTCTTTGCGCTGGAATGCAATGCCTGAAACTAAGGGTGATTCCATGTGAGACTCCTTTTCAGTACCCGAAATAATTGTTCCATCTCCCAGTTTGAAAGACGATAAAACGCGCAGTGGGACATGGTGTTTGCGCGCCATTTCAACAGACCGTAATTGCAAAACTTTGGCGCCCATGCTCGATAGTTCCAACATCTCATCATAGGTGATCTGATCTAATCGGCGAACCACGGGCACCACGCGCGGGTCGGTGGTGTAGATTCCATCCACGTCGGTATATATTCGACACTCATCCGCATTCAACGCCGCTGCCAGCGCGACCGCCGTTGTATCCGACCCGCCACGACCGAGCGTGGTGATATTGCCGCCGTCATCCACACCCTGAAAACCAGCGACGACAACGATGTAACCCGCACTGATGTCCGCGCGAATCTTGCTCAACTCGATTTCTCGAATGCGTGCTTTAGAGTAAGTGTCATCCGTCCGAATGCTGACTTGAGGCCCGGTATAGGAGCGAGCTTTTACCCCACGCTCATGCAAGGCCATGCTCAATAACGCGATCGTCACTTGTTCACCGGTCGAGAGCAGCACATCGTTTTCGCGCGGCGCGGGATTGGACGTGATTTGCCGCGCTAGGTTTACCAAGCGGTTCGTCTCGCCACTCATGGCCGAAACCACCACCACGAGGCTCTCCTGACGCTGATGCTTATCCGCCAAGTGATCCGCTACGGCATTGATTCGCTCAACAGTACCTACTGAGGTGCCGCCAAACTTTTCAACAATTAGTCGCATTTGCCCCCCAACGATGGGCGGCAAAACCGAGTCATCACACACATGTATCCAAACATTGCTGTGCTGGGTAAGGCAACAGCATCTCCAAACTGAAAGTGCTGAAAATTATACGAACGACAACTTATTTTTTTATTCCTAGACTAGGAATATTTCGATTCCATCAAATTGGCACTCTTCGCCCCATCGTGTCTGACTGAGCTTGGGTAAGTTTAGGCGTTGTTACCTGCTACGTAGCCTGATGACCAAGCCCATTGAAAATTGTAGCCCCCCAAGTGGCCTGTTACATCCAATACTTCACCGATAAAAAATAAGCCCGGTTGATGGGCGACTTGCATGGTCTGAGACGACAAACCACGTACATCCACGCCACCACGAGTGACTTCGGCGGTGCGATAACCTTCGGTGCCGGAAGGGGTAATTTCCCAGGCATGGCACTGTTCAGCCAAGGTTTGTAAACGCTCAAAACTGATTTCCTGCAGTGGCTTGTCCTGCAAACCTGGCCACCAGTGCGGTGCCAGTGCCTGCACCACGGATTTAGGCAGCCACTGTGATAACACAATCTGGAGTTTTTTTTGTGGTGACTCGCGCTTTGCCCGTGGCAAGGATTCTTGCAGATCGGTGTTTGGCAGCAAGTCGATCGTAACGGCATCGCCGAGATGCCAATAATTCGATAACTGCAACACAGCCGGCCCGCTCAACCCTCGATGAGTGAACAACATGTCTTCAAAAAATGAACGCGTATACGCGGATACACGAACTGGCAGCGCAACACCCGACAGTGATTCGGCCAGTTCATGCCAGACCCCGCTGAGGGTAAATGGAACTAAGGAAGCCTCAGTCTGATTGACCGCCAAACCGAATTGCTGTGCCAGACGGTAACCCAACCCCGTGGCGCCACCCAAGGTCGGTATCGATAAACCGCCTGTTGCCACAATTAGACTTTGACAAGCGAACTGACCTATGTTGGTTGTGACCTCGTACCGCTCATTGTGTGTGACTTCTGTGACATCACAGTTTAAATGCAGCCCCACGTTTACCGCTCGGCACTCATCCAACAACATGTTCAATATCAGTTTTGCAGATTCATCCGCGAACAACTGCCCGTGCGCCTTTTCATGATAGGCAACCCCATGCTTGGCCACCAGACCGATAAAATCCCAATTCGTGTATTGCGCCAGTGCGGACTTGACGAAATGCGGGTTTGGGCAAATAAAGTTGTCCGCACTGACATCAAGGTTGGTGAAGTTGCAGCGCCCTCCACCCGACATCAGAATCTTTTTGCCAAACTTATTACTGACTTCGAGTACGGCTACTCGACGCCCTCGCTGTGCGGCAATGGCCGCAGCAAATAAACCTGCCGCACCACCACCCAACACAACGACATCGACTGTGGTTTGTGTTGCCATGCTGACTCCAACCCCCTTAACGGAACTGTTTATACATCGACAGAACATGCTGCATGATGGGGCGTGAACGCCATGCGGCAACTTGCTCAGCCAAACGCGGCGGCAAGCTCAAGGTATCGCTGATAGGGTGTTGCGGCGGCAGCACATACGGTGCCAATAAGCTGGCGGCACTTAGATCGACCACACTCATTTGGTCGCCACCGAGTAAAAATCTACGCCCATCTGCTAGCAGTGAATCTAACCAGTCTAACTGTTCGGCCACAATATTACTGGACTCAACACCTTGCTCAGGGCCAAGGTCCAATCCGGAGATCATTTTGTTGCGAATCACCGACCATGCCAGCCAAAGCTTAATGCGATCACTGAAACCAACACCTCGCATAAACACGTGCCTTACACTGGATGAGTGCTCCACCAAAGCCTCGGAGTAATAATGCCGGCGAACATGGACACCAATTTTATGGTCAAGACGTTGTTCCATTTCCATCGCCTCAGTGTCATTGCAATTTAGCGAGACACCCGGCGCGGACCTGGCCTCTGCCCATCTCAAAATCCGGTCAGACCCTTGAATGATGTCATCGTCAGTCACGAGATACGGCAACGCGCCCCGTTTTAACCCGTGCTGTTTCGCTATCGCAATATGTTCACCTGGCAAGACCACCACGGCATCATAGTCAATCCCCAAGTACTCCAAGCCCCAGCGGGCTTTTTCGCAATAATGGGAGATAGTAAACAAGTAAAGTCGCGGCGCAGGCATATTCAGTTTTCCAGTCAATCAACGTGCTCGTATTGTGACACAAATGCAACACCGATGGCGGTACCCTCATGCAGCGATAACACGTACAATATTGCTCATGGACTCCATTATTTCTATTCAAGCGCTCTCCAAAGTTTACGACAATGGGTTCGCTGCACTCAATCACATTGACCTAGACATCAAACGTGGCGAGATTTTGGCACTGCTTGGCCCCAATGGCGCCGGGAAGACCACCTTAATCTCGACCATCGCCGGGATCGTTTCGCCATCAAATGGACGCATTTTGGTGGATGGACACGACAATGTCCGCAGCTACCGCGCGGCGCGTCAACAAATCGGGTTAGTGCCACAAGAGCTCACACTCGGTGCGTTCGAAACGGTATTCAATACCGTCAGTTTTACGCGCGGCTTGTTCGGCCTAAAACCAGACCCGGCCCACATCGACCAAATACTCAAAGACTTATCACTCTACGACAAACGACACAACCAGTTGCGTATGCTGTCTGGTGGCATGAAGCGGCGAGTCTTGATCGCCAAAGCCTTGTCGCATGCGCCTAAAATTCTGTTCTTGGATGAGCCGACAGCCGGAGTTGACGTTGAGTTACGTAAGGACATGTGGCGAATCGTAAATCGTCTGCGCGAGTCGGGTGTCACCATTATTTTGACCACACACTACATTGAGGAAGCCGAGGAAATCGCCGACCGTGTGGCGGTAATTCGACGTGGTGAAATTTTGCTGATCGAAGAAAAAGACCAATTAATGCAGAAACTTGGCAAGAAACAACTGATTGTCGAGTTTAAGCAGCCACTGGCTGAGATACCAAACACGCTGGACGGTTATGACATTAGCTTGTCAGAAAATCGCGAAGTATTGACGTACACTTTCGACGCCACCGCCGACGCAACAGGAATCACTAAGCTGCTGTTGCGTTTGAATGAAGCCGGTATGTCGCTAAAAGATGTACGCACAACCCAAAGCTCACTGGAAGACATCTTTGTCGATCTGGTCCATAACGAATCCCCCCCGCCGGAGGAAGTCGCATGAATTTCGCTGCTATTCGAGTCATTTATCGCGCCGAAATGCTGCGTGCGATAAATACGTTGTTCCAAACTCTGGCCTCGCCAGTGATTTCCACGTCGCTGTACTTTATTGTATTTGGTTCCGCAATAGGTTCTCGAATTCAAACCGTTGACGGCGTGCCTTATGGCCTGTTCATCGTACCAGGACTCACGATGCTGACGATTTTGACGCAAAGCGTTTCAAACGCGAGCTTTGGTATCTATTTCCCCAAGTTTAATGGCACGATTTATGAGATCTTGTCAGCGCCGTTGTCGTTTTTTGAAGCGCTTGTTGGGTATGTTGGGGCCGCGGCGACCAAATCCTTTGTGATTGGTATTGTGATTCTATTGACCGCGAGCTTGTTTGTGGATTTACGAATTGAACACCCGATTTGGATGCTCACATTCTTAGTCTTGACCTGCATCAGTTTCAGTTTATTCGGCTTTATCATCGGTCTTTGGGCAGACAGCTTCGAAAAGCTGCAAATCATTCCAATCCTGGTGATCACACCCCTGGTATTTTTAGGTGGTAGCTTTTACTCAATCGATATGCTGCCGCCGATCTGGCAGACCATCTCCCTGTTTAATCCTGTGGTCTATCTGGTGAGCGGTTTTCGCTGGAGCTTCTTTGAAGTATCCGATGTCAACGTCTGGACCAGCCTGACAATGATCTTGGTGTTTCTGGCGATCTGCCTCGTAATCGTATCGTGGATATTTAAAACCGGTTACAAACTCAAAGAGTAAATCAGCTCGCGGACTCCGATACTATCGCGCTCAACCCGCCGCAAAAAAAACGGCCATGACCGGCCGCAGAAAAACCGCTCAAGGTATCGCCATCACGCGCGACGTGGTGGTGTTCAACACCACGCCTGAGGCCAGCGCCTGGACCGAATCCACCACGTCGATGCATGATTCAGTCCAGTTGCTCGACCGTATAACCAGCACGTTGCATCAACTCAATGAGCCCGTCATCACCGGCCATATGCAACACGCCGACCAACATGAATTCGACTTCGGGTGACGCTAACATTTGTTTAATCTCGCTCATCCAACGCTTATTACGCGCCGCCAAAAAGACCTCATACATCGCCGGAAAAGCTTGTTTCATGCGAGCCACACCGATCTCGTTCAGTTTATCCAGATCTCCTTGACGCCAAGCACCAAGCAGATTGGGCCACATGGCTTTAGTCTGCTCTACCTCTTCCAGGCTCGACAGCACCAAGGTATTCGGCTCAAGTTCATTCAAACTGGCAATAAATCCGATCTGCTCGTCAATAGTTTCCAGATCGAGTCGGTCTTTGCCGTCTTTATTCGCACGATGATCAAAGTGCGCGTCAACCCCCGCGGTACCGTCTACCAGACCCAGACGTTGTAGCTCAAGGGTAGTTAAAGTGAGGCTTAACCCAGCTGGCGTCATGGTATCAAATGCCGCTACTGGCAAGCCGCGTTCAGCCAGGAACTCCGTCAGTCTTTGATAGGTCTCTCGAGTCAACACCTGTGACAAGCTGCGTCCATCTTGGTACATCATTACCGGCAAAAATTTAGCTTGCGTATCGAGTGACTTCATCGCCTCGGCATCGGTTTCTAACCAGATATCCTCGGCACCGTCATACGCGGTTTCAAACGCTTTGGGTAATGGGTAGTCATCCTTTGACAATAAATGAATAGTGCCACCAAGATACATATGTTGATCACCGTTGGTGATTTTCCATACAGGCACTTTCGCGTGCGCCGTGTGTATGCCAAAACTCGCAGCCAGGATACCAAGCGCAAATATTATTGGGTGTTTCATTAACGACTCTCTCGTGTTTCGTGTCGCCCATCAATGGCGACTCAGTTTAACATTTTGGGCGCAGTGAACTGCACCAATTCGGCACAGCCTGTGCACAGCTCAGCCCATGATTCCAAATCGCACGCCAGCTGTACAATTCCCGAGGTCGGCACATTCGTCAACGACTCATTCGCCAACCGATTCACCAATTCTGTGATCGCTGGGTTATGTCCTACCACAGCGATGCACTGCGTCGCATCCGGCAAACACTGCAAAACACCCAGCAGCGCAGCCGAATCAAAGGTGTACAAACTCGGCTCGGGCATTAATCGCAAACCGGATGCGTCACTCAAGGCGGCGGCGAGGGAGATCGCACGCGTCGCGGTGCTGGTGTAAATCGCATCAGGTCTGTCTGACAACGAGGTAAAAAATTCTGCCATACGATTTGTGTCGCGCTCACCACGCGCGTTTAACGGTCGATCATGATCCGACAAATTGGGATTGTCCCAGCTCGACTTGGCATGACGGATTAACTGTAACGTTTTCAAATATTCACGCCTCCCACCAAGTCCAGCTGATGTCGTTTCAACACCGACCTAAGCGGCAATACATAGCTCTTACTCGTGTTACCACCAATTAAAATGCCGACAATTTTCGGCGCATCATCGTGATCAGACACCACCAAAGCGCCCGAGTCACCACCAGCTGAAAAAGGCTCAACACCAATGGATTCGACTTCATATAACTGCGGATAATACACTGTTCCCTTAAACACCTGCGAGCTGGTCGGGCCATAGTAACTCACCACGTTATATTCGATGGATTCCGGCTCATTCACAATGCGCGTTATTTCTCCCCGCGTCAGATCGGTTGAGCGCCCCCATTTTTTCACCGTCATGCCTTCTCGAATACGAGCAAAGTTACTTGGCGTGTCATAGGCATCGGCACCCTGTCCCTGCATGGAGGTTAATAAGTTTTGATCCGTTAATTCGAAGAACGCAATATCGCAGTTGTCGGCGATATCGAACACTTGGGGCAGACCTTGACTCATCGACCCGGTTGAGTCATGGAGCCCGATAACAGTGATTTCGTGGTTATCTGGACTGACATCTAAAATGCCGGGCACGACAATGGGCGTGCCAACGCCGGCAGTATTACAGCCGCCGGTCACATGATTACACGAGATGCCCAGCAATTTCGAGGTTTCCTGGTGACGCGCCAATGCCGTTAACGTGCCAGCGTTACGCTGGTTACCCAGCCCCAACGACGAGCCACAGGCGATGCGGTCATTATGTAAATAAACTGGGTTATACGTTCCCTGAACTTGCTGGTCTACTTTGAACGGTTTTAGTACCACGACCTCCAACAGCACATTCTCGCCTTGAAACGCAGAGGCAAAGGTCGCGCTCAATGCTTCTCGCTTACGGCGCGCTATAGGCAAGCGAGTCGCGATCGTATACACCGTGGTCTTGCCGCGCGAGGTGGAAGCTATTTTTACAATTTTGCGGGTCTTAAAGTACGCTGCCTGCTCTGGCGTAAACGGGATACTGTTCGGGTCGCCCGCTAACGACACAGCATCCCGCATGGCGACATCCGCTAAAATGGCATAGCGAATCGCCCAAGCGTATAACGCTTTCAATAAGGTATCATCACGCATTGTGCCTCCCTGAATACGGCGCGGTCATCTAACTGTCCGCTACGGTGAACATGGTGCGCTGCGGATCGTCCACAGCGGTCGAACATACTAACTCATAGACTCCGGGCGACAGCTCCGTAACCACCTCAAAACGGACTTGTTCGACCTGAGCTTGGTCTATCTTAAGTTGAATAGGTGGCATGGCGGGGTACGCATGGCTACCCGCTTCCGAATCCATATCCAATCGCATAATTTGCAAAGTACAGCGTAGGTTTTCGCGTGGCTGTGTGAACGACAAACCAATTTCCACGGTGTCACGCGGTGCGTACTCTGTACGATCAATGCTCAACCCCACGGCGTCTGACGCACCAACCAAAACCGTGTCCGTGGCGGCTTGCGGCACCACATGGGCCGGTGCACCGAGCATTTTGTACAACTCAAAGCGGATTGCACGATCAGTAAATATCGACGTATGGTTTTTTTGCGAGAAACTGTGTGGTACCGAATACAACTGTGCCCCAGTGATCGGCACCGTGCCATCGCCACTGGATTTACTTTGCACTTCTCGCAACTCGCGTCCGTTCCACTCCATTCGGCTAAGTGTGCGATGCGCGCTGCCCAACACAGAAAAGTAACCAATATGATCCGGTCGGTTTGCGAGATCCAACGCTGACCAGAACCGCCGTGCGGTGAGAATATTTTGTTCCGACAACCGGTATGCCGCTACGATCCGCTGGTCAAACGGGTCCAAATTTTTTGCAATTTTATGGCGTAAACCTGCCGAGACGGTCATGCCGGAACCAGCCGCCGCTACCAGTTGGTAGGCCGCGGCGTAGCGAGGGTCATCCACCAATTGTTTAAGCTGGTCTTTTTTGATACCCACATTGTCCGCCAGACCTGCCACCATCTTCAATGCCGAGGCAGCCCCATAATGCGGCGTCCCCATGGTGATCAACTGTGTTATCCGCTCAAACCAAGGGCGCGTCGAATAGTCACCACTTTCGATCAGGTAGCGACAAATCAAGCCGCCCATCGAGTGCGCCAGCAAAACAATTTCATCCTCACTGGTGAGCTGATCGAGTTGTTCGGCAAGCCGCTCTGCCGACACCGCATTGTCTTGCCGCCAATCATAGGCAAAAAGAATCAACCGTTTACCCGTTACCCCATTCAGGGAGTAACCACAGGATTCGAGGTCACGCTGCAAACTACCGTATACGGGGTAAAAGCGTGCAATGTTGGCGATCGGTTTAACTGGCGCAAGATGCGGATCCAACAATGCCTCGGCGCGGAGTGACTTAGTCACAATCTGGGTCAAGGTCGGTGGCCACACCCGCGTATTGGTCTGCTGGTTGCGCAGCTCAGAGCCCATGATGCCGGGAACAAAGACCAGCGTTTTCATTTACGTGATCCCAGCGAACTCGGTCTTCCGGTCGAAATCCCTTTACCGTATGCCATGTTAGATCCTCGCGCTGCGCTTAGTAATGGTCACCCCAATACACACCGCACTAAATACCAACCCCCAGACCAGAGGCATCATCGTATGTGTCGAAAAACCAGTGATACGGTTAACCACCAGTGTCTCACTTACCGCCCCGTTAAGGAATAGTTTATCAACCCACACCAGCAATACTGGTGCGACGAAGGCGAGTAAAAACGGATTGCGTTTTGCGACCTGTGAACAAAGCAAGCACCACGAGATCGTTGGTACCATTGACCACAATACCACCTTACCAAGCGCCAGCAGAGAACGGTCAAAGTAGGACGTCAAATAGGTTGGCGCTTTAGTAGTTAAAAAAATGATGGATACCAGGGACTGAGTGATCAAGATCAGCAACGGAATGGCGACCAGGGCCACGAGCAGCTTGGACGCGATCGTCAGTGAGTCAGACACCGGCAACGAGCGCCAAAACAAAATACTGTTGTCCTGCCGCTCGTTGTACAGACAAGATAAGGTATAAAACACGGACACAATAAACATGGCCATCATGACCACGTAATTCATTGCGTCCAAGGCGCGTGCCATGGCCCCATCAATCACGCTGGTCACGGTGGGGTCAGACTCCATCCAACTTGGCACACTGAACTCGGTGGTCAAGTTCCCGAACATCCATGACATGCGCAGCAATATCGCAAAGCCCAACAGAATTAAGGGAACACGCCACAGATTCTTGTGTTCAAGCACCTCGCGCCAGAGTAAGGCGAGTAATTTCGTAATCATGCCTGACTCCCGGGCGTATTGATCGCCACAAACAGATCTTCAAGACTAGGCGTCACCACTTCGCCTTGGGTGGCCAGTCGCGAATTCACCCCTTCGCCACCCTTGAATATCAGCTCAACTCGGCCAGGCAATTCGCGGCGATGCACCAACTCCAACCCGTCTAATACCGGCGTCTCGCCGGTCGTGACAAGCAGCTTCGTGAAGCGATCTCGAAGCTCTGCCATTTCCAAATCCAAGGTAATGCGACCCTGATTAATAAACACCACCCGCGTGAGAATATTTTCGATCTCATCAACCTGATGCGTGGTGATCAGGATAGAACGCTGTTGATTATAAAAATCCTGCACCAAGCGGTCTTGGAAGTCTCTGCGCACCAGCACATCCAGCCCAATGGTCGGTTCATCCAACACCAGCAAATCGGTGTCGATGGCCAAAATTGTTATCAAATGCAGGCGCGTCTTCATACCTTTGGACAAAGTGTCCACGCGATCGTTCAAGGTAATATTGGTAGCCGACAGCAAAGACATCGCTTTATCGCGATCAAAGCGTGGATGCATGGCGTCGACGAAGATAAACAGATCTCGCACCTTCATCCAGCCTGGCAGTGATGCCACATCCGCAATGTAGCTCATGTGTTCCAACATTGCCGCACGCTGGTGAAACGGGTCGCGACCAAACACTTGCAATGAGCCCGAGTACGCCAACAGTCCCATAACGGCTGCCAGTAGCGTTGATTTTCCAGCGCCATTAGGGCCGATTAATCCGACAATCTCACCACGACCTACGGTTAGGTCGACCGCGTCGAGGGCTTTTTTGGCGCCGTAGCTTTTCGACAAGCCGGTGATTTCTATCATTGGCGCCTGACTCGGACTCTGCATGCGATTTACATCTCCCTGAATTACTAAAGTATCATTCTAAACTGCGACGGAGCGGACAACAAACCCAATCTAGTCAAGATAAGGTTGCAGCAGCTCGGAACAACGCATACGCGCGTCAAGCGTAGACACAAAGGTAAAAACGCCCGTAAGTTTACGCACAATCAACATAAACTCCGGCGGTGGAACGACGAAGCCTTTGACCAGCATACCATCGGAGCCGCGTTTCCCAGCGCGTGTGAGCAACTTGGACTGACGCCAAAGATAGTTGCCTTCATCGCTGACTGCGTGTTTTGGCCACTCATCGGCAGTTTGTGAAAATGGCTCCAGAATGAACTCGCAAAAAGATACGAACGATTGTTTCACTGCCGGCGAATCGTCGGCCCGCAAACAGCGTAACGCGATTAAGCCGTCAATCGTGCCCTGTCGATCTCGACGATGGGCCGACGTGATAGTGGTTCGCAGAGCCTTGCAAAACCGATTGTCCAGCACTTGCACCGCGCCGAAATCCAGCAAGGCTATCCGATCGTTCTCGCCCTCAGGATCAATCATGATTTTGTAATTTCCGAAATTCGGATCCGTTTGCATCAAACCCCAATCAAACACTTCGTGAAAAAAAAGCGCAAGCATGTGTTTAGCCAGTCGATTGCGGCGCGCCTGGCTCAAGCCCTGCACCGCTGGATCAGTCACCTCCACACCAGACAAATACTCCATGGTCAAAACCCGATCCGAACTCCATTTGGGGTAATACGCTGGCACGCAATACCGTGCATCGCTTTTCAACAATCGAGAAAATTTTCCAGCAACACGAAGTTCTCGGGCGTAGTCGACTTCGCTCATCAGGTGTGTATGTAACTCTTTGGTGAGGTCTTGTAATTGCCTGCCTGATTTTACCCACTGTGCCAACGACAACATCTGCATGACATTCCGAAAATCATCTTCGATGGTATCGGCGATACCGGGATACTGAATTTTGACACACAAAGGGCGACGTACTCGCGGTGCGGATGCACGGTGAACTTGCGACAAGGACGCGGCCGCAAGGGGTTGCGGTTCAATTCGCAGGCCCTCTAACCCAGCACCCAATTGTGTGGCCACGGTATCCCAAGCCAAGGGTGGCGTGTTTGCTTCCAATGTATGCAGTGCGTCGGTCACCGGGCGTGGCAAAAGATGCTCACCGTATAAGGCCAGCATTTGCCCAATTTTGACGTAAGCGCCCTTAAGTTCACCAAGTTGCTGCACGAAGCGCTCTGCCTCGCGCTGTAAAGCTTGAGCCTGAAACGCGGCTCGATTCTCTGGCGCCACAAACAAACTTGCCGCTTTTGACGACAACAATCCCAATCCGCCTCGTGCGCCAGCTGCGCCAACCGCGAGACGCCGTCTCAACCCACCTTGCTTAATTTTCTTCACAACGCAATTTGAAGATCAATCACTAACATGGCGCTATTGTACCGCGTCCGAGAAACAGAAAGATGATTGTGACACTAGCGTTGGCGGAATGCCAAGCTGAGTTCGGAAAGGTAAGTCTCATCCATGAGTGAACATTTCCTTGCGATCAGGCTTCGACTCAAAAAGCCTGACAAAAACCACTAACCCAGTGGTAAACCAACAGAAGCCAGACCATGCGCTAAATTCGTCCTTGCGGTCAGGTTTTGGGTGCGCCCCTGGCTCTGTTGCCCCTTCAGTTCCGCTCGATGTTCCGAGCGAACCCCTCTGGACAATCAATGCTTCAACTCACTGAGTGCCCCGACATAGTGATAGTGTCGAGGCTGTTTGTTTTCTCCCACTAAAAAGACAAAAAAAAGCCAAGTTATTTAAACTTGGCTTTTTAACGTTTATCTATCGATCATGAGGGCCACCGGAACCCTCGTCTCCGTCTTCATAAGTCGAATATAGGATGTATGTGCCCTGTGAACCACAACAGCAACATTCACATTTGTCCTCACAGTCTCGTTCGTCTGCATTTGGAATCAGCTTAAACCGAAACACAGTTCGGTCCGCTTTAAAAAAATGAAAGCGCAGCAACAACTTGTCGATCGAACCCGCATTCGACTTATATTTAAACGATAAAGTCAGCTCATCGCACTGCGTTGCTTCAATTTTAACCGTGCCTTCAATCGGCACCAGTTCAAGCTTATTATCACCCTTCTCTCCCCGTACCACGACGGCATCAATGTCTTGTTTATCGCCGATAACAGTGAACGCATCTCCGGCTGATACTTTTCTTCCACGCTCGACATGGTGGACCAACCACGGGTGCTGTTTAACGGCAGATAAATAGGCTGCTGCAATTGTCATTCGATTTGTCTCCTAATCTAGTTAATATTCTGGATGGGGAAATTACATACAGGCGTCGGTATACCCACAATAATCCACTGATACTTCCTTGCCTTCGGGTGTTATGCCCATCAACGACAGCGCGACACCTGCGCGTGCAGCCTTGGGTGGAACTAATAACAAATGGTCACGAGAACCGCTTTTGAACGAGAAGTCACCGCTTTGCCACAACGCATCGCCATTCTCGGCGTTAAGCACTCGAGCCCGGTATTGAGGGTAGATCACCTCCGGCACCCGCAACATAATCGCTGCATAATTGCCGTCCGCGCTTAAATCCATCGCGTTACTGTTGAGTGCGCTGCGAACTGGGTTCACATCGAATCGAACCAGCTCGGCATTAACTGGGGCGTCCCAGACTAGTGCTGACTTGAAGGCCATGGGGGCCATAAGCACCAACAAAGCAGCCATCGCAAACGAGGGCGCTGGGCCGACAAACACTTTTTGCAAGAAAGACCATACCGAGGAGCTAGGCTTAGTGTTTTCCGCTGTACGTACAGCCGAAGCGAATCCCATCGGCACAGCCTGTTCAGCAGTATCTATTGTCGCCAACCCGATACTCAAGGATTGCGCAATTTCGACTTGCTCAGCGACCTCAGGACGACACAGGAAGTATTCCTCAAATTCGTTTGCCTGATCTTCGTTGAGCTGGCCTAAGACATACTGTTGTATGCGTTGTTGTAAATTTTCAGTTGTAATTTTCATGAGTCACCACCTTTGTAACAATGGTGCATACGACGAGTGGCTTCTCCCACCTGGCAGTCACATTTTTGCATTACTTTCTTGCCATAAGGTCTTAAATCGTTCACGAGCGCGGTACAAAACACGGTCAAAATGCGCCGGACTCAGTTCTAATTCGTCACACAAGGTGTGTTTGTCGTCGCCTAGCAGGTAGAAGCGACGCAACAGCTCACGATCTCGATCAACGGTTAACTCCTGCATTAATGCGGCGACGCACTGCCCCAATTGATGGTTAGCGACGGCGGTTTCTGGGGTCAGGCCTGTATCGGCGATCTCGCCAGCCTCATCTTCACTCACGTGTTGGTAGCGGTTTTGCCCACGTTGACGCATGATGAGTTGATTTTTAGCTATCTGGATGATGAATGCGGCAAGCTTTGACTGATCCCGCAGGTCATTGCTACGAATCTTCTGCAGTACCAGCAGCCAAGTGTCTTGCGCGATATCATTCGCCAGATCACGATCACGTGACCGATTAAACAGCATAACGGAGAGGCCGCGCTGGTAACGTTCCACCATCTCGTGTTCAGCGCGCTGATCGCCGCTTAATATGCGTGCCACCAGGTCGCGCGATACCTCAGCTTCGCTGGGTGTTTTTTTAACGTCCATACGCAAGAGTTTGCCAACCGCCTTGAAGTTGGAATCCGGCCCAAAAATACGGATCCCGCCAATCGTTTTCTGTGTTCGAATAAACCGCCAATTGCGCGCGTTGCAGCGCAATTGAAACGGCTAGCCTATCATTTAACAGATGAGAATAAAAACGACTTGTCAGCTCGGCAGTAGCTGCGTCCTGCACTTTCCACAAGGTACCAACAACATTATTGGCCCCCGCTTCAATAAATGCGCGACTCAAGCTCATCAGCCCCTCCCCTGCGACTTCGCGCCCAATCGAGCTTTCACAGGCGCTTAGCACCACCAGACCGGCATGGATCGGCGTACTGCTTATTTCTGGAGTTAGCCAATAGTTCGGTTCGCTCGAGTCTTTTGAAAACACCAATCCTGAGAGCGCTGGTGAGTGGTTGTTCAACAAGCCATGCGTGGCAAAATGTAAGATCGAATACTCATTGGCAATGGCTTTAATAGCCGAGCGCTTGGTCGCCGATGCTGCCATCAGTACCGCGGTGTTGCCCGGCATCAAACTTTGAATCTGCTGAGCCTCTCTCGCTGATTGAGGTAAACGCTCAAAGTTCGCGCCGGACGTCAAATCAATCGGGTCTGCCACCACCAGCAAGCGGGCTTCCGACATTGACGGGCGCTTGGCGGCGCGCTCCTCCAGCGCTTTTAATGCCTGAAACGAGGGCGCATAAGATAACGCAACGCGTGTCAACAGAGGCTTATCCTCTAGACGAGTTCGTAAAGGGCCAAATGCCAGCCCATGGATTGCGCCGTCTGGGATGACGGTTAAATTTTCAACTGCCGGATCCAATTTCTCCAATACCGGTGTCAGTAAAACGCTACCCAACTCTGCCAAGGCCATACGTTGTTGATAGGCGGTCACCTCCTGTCTTAGTGTCGGATGTTGCGAAATTTGCCGCTTCGCCGCGTTTATTTGCTTATCCAACTCATCCGCTGGTGGCAGATTGTGCAAGCTGATACCCTGCTCACCAATTATCCATAACCAACTGCGTTGCTCGCCGAGAAAATAATACGCGATTAACTCTCTTTGACCAATAACAGCCGGAGTTTCAAGATATTCGCCGACATGCAACATAGTAACCTGTTGTTCCAGGTAGTCTTGAATCTCAATTTCAATTTTTTCTAGCTCTGAACTGAGTGCCTGTGTGTTGGTTAGCAAACTAGGTTGTTGGCTGCCAGCGTTACCGTACCAACTCGTTGCGCTCTGTAAGATCTTGTCGTGTATGATTTGACGCGATTGGCGCATTGCAGGCGGGATAAGATCATCTTCACGAACCTGAGCAATAGTCTCCCTTAGTGTTCTGGCTTTAAATGACTCAACCAATCTTAGAGCATCAATGGGCTTTCCTTCGTCTACCAGCAACGCAACATTGAGCTCGAATAGCGATTTCTGTAACGCTAAGTAGCTCCGGCGTAGATCTCTACGACGTACTTTAGGCAAGGTCTGCTCAACGACCTCACGGGCTTCCGTTAGCAGCACACTGGCTAGATCATAAGTTTTTGCTTCGTAGGCATTCAATGCACGATGATAGGCGAACTGAACATAGACGTCGTCACGACCATGCAAACGCACGAAAGGACTGACGCGGGCGGCAAGGTGCTCAGCATCCGCTGTCGCCTTCATCTTAGTCAACAACAAAATGGCCTGGCTAAACCCTTTCGACAGTGACAAGTAATCCTCTGTCTGTGACAGCAACTTTAGGGCGCTCGCATTGTGATTCGATGCCATCACCCAATTTTTTTGAGATATCTCCAGCTCCGCGATTCTGAGGTGCGTTAAACTTTCAATTCTCGCTTGCCCAGTTTTTTTATAGTACGCCAAACCATCAAGAAGTAATTTGCGCGCATCTTCGAACCGCGATTCTGCGACAGCAATCTCACCATCAAGCAATTTCATTCTGGCCACATCTCTCGTATAGCCTAAATCTTGATACTGTTTGTGCGCTCCACGCACTGCATCACGTGCTGCCGTGTAGTCACCGACACGAATCAAACTCTGCGCCCGCTCACGCAACATATCTGCGTAGACGCGCTCATAATTGCGCTGTTCACTCTTTGACAATTTCATGAACCGCTCAAGCGCCTGATCTAAGAACTGGTCCGCTGCATACCTATCCCCCTGCTCTCCGTAGACAATGGCCATATTGTATAGCGCGCGAATTACCGACGTTTTCAGTGAATACTCCTCTGCCAGCAGCTTCTGCTGAGCAGCATAAGCAATCGATTGCGGTAAATTTCCAGCACGCTGATTTACCCAACTCAGATTGCTCAATGCGTAGCTCAACCCGTTGAAACATTGATACTCAGAGTAAATAGTGTAGACCTCCTTGAACATCGCGAGAGCCTGCTCAAATTTCGCTTCGCGCGTGAGACTAATCGCGAGGTAGTTTGCCCCTTTTGCATAAATCACCGGCTCATTTAACTGTTGCGCAATTGCCATACCTTGCCGGAATTTAGCTTGTTGCGCTTCGACACTCTCAATTTTTCGAGCTTGTTCATAGATCGCTTGTACTTTATACATCGAATGTTGATCACCATGTGCGGTGATCAATGATTCGGATAATGCCAAGACCTCGTCATTGTCACGCAGCATATTGGCAAGCTGCAGATTGAGAAACTCCGCATGCCGGGTATGCTGATTAAATGCCGTGGATTCGAGCGCACTTCGAACGATGGTTTGCGCCTGACGGAGCAGCGCCTCGTTTTCCTGATCTGAAGCCTGATCTGCCCGGTGATTCAATTCCCCTACTTTCGAAATCGCATCGAGCATGGCCACTTCTGCCTGCACGGCTGGAGAATTGCTATCCACCCTCAAGGTATTAACGACCACAAGGTATGGGCTGTGTTGATCAATTTTTGCTTCAGCTTCAATATATATTAAGCAATCACGGCACTCCGAAGGACGAATCAACACCATGTCATCAACCGCTTTGTGCGCCGACAAATCAACTTGTTTCACGAGGCTTTGGTCAGTCGAGTCGACTACTCGTACACGATAGTTGGCTGAGCGTTGTGACACAGACACCCAAACAATAGCGTCGCTCTCGATTTGAACTGGAATTTCAAGCGCAGTCGCCAGTCCCACACCACGAAAGGTCTGCTGCATTTCAGTCGCCGTCGCACTGCTAATGCCACCCGAAGATACAGCGACCAACAGAAGCGCACACGCAAGGCACCAATACCGCATAATTGTCTGCATTGGATTGAATTGAATCTAATTGTTGAAGTAGGGTTAGGAGTGAGAGTATCGCTATTTGTAAGCGCCGCGTCCAATATCTCGATGATAAGTCACTAAAATCGCACGGATTCCTAAGCCAGCAATCTACAAGCCACAAATTCGAACTGCTATACTCTGAACCACCGGATTTTTTATTAACCCCAAGGAAACTTTACCGTGAACCCCCCGATTAATGCGTTGAGTGACGACGCAAAAGTGCTGCCTGATCTATTAGGCGAAGTCATCAAAGAGCAAGAAGGCTCCGCTGTTTTTGATTCTGTCGAGTTGCTGCGACAGGGTTTTATTGGGCAGCGCCTGCAACCGGATGCCACCCAAAAGACGGAACTGTTAGCAGCCATCGACACACTGGACTATGAGTCACTGGACCGCGTCATTCATGCGTTCAGTACCTTTTTCCATTTGGCAAACATCTCAGAAGAACATGCGAATCAACAGGCTCGTGCTGAGATTGAGGAGTCAGGGCAAACTTGGCGAAACTCCTTCGCGGATACCATTGGCGGATTCAAACAACGCGGCATGAGCCTACAGGAGGTGTTGGACCTGGTCAGTGACTTGAACTATTACCCAACCTTCACGGCGCATCCAACCGAAGCCAAGCGCCCCATCGTGCTAGAAGCCCTACAGCGAATTCACGCACAATACCAGTCACTGACACAAAAGACCGTGTCTGACAGTGAATTGAGCGAAATTAAGCACAAGCTTAAGGCCATGATTCAAATCTTCTGGAAAACTGAGGCGGTGCGTCCTTCAAAGCCAACCGTCTACGACGAGATCGAGAACTCGCTGTATTACTTTAGAGAGAGCATCTTCGCCTGCTTACCACAGATTTACCGTAATCTGGAAAACGCGATCAAAGACATTTATCCGGAAGCCCGCGGACAATCACTGGAAATTCCTAATATAGTCCGTTTTGGCACTTGGGTTGGTGGCGATCGTGATGGCAACCCCTTCGTCACCCCCGAGATCACGCGTAACGCGCTGCGTCTACAACAAATTGAAGTACTCAAAGAGTATGCACGCCGAGTTGATCATTTGAGTAAGGTGCTCACACACAGTGCAGACCAGATTGAACTCTCCAAGGACTTTATTGATTCGATGCAGCGTGACCAAGTTCGGCTCACTAAGTACTTTGGGGACAAACACATAAAAGAACCGTATCGCCGAAAATTGTCCTTGGTAAAACTGCGCTTGGACAAAACGATCGCGCAAGTGGAAGCTCGGCTTGGCGACGGCAGCCCCTCCTACGACCCCTTGGCATTCAAAAATGAAGCCGAATTTGCGCAGGAACTTGAAGTCGTTAAAGCCTCATTGATTCACCACAATGAGGCTAATCTGACGCGTGGCAGCTTACGCGATCTGATGCGATTGTTGGATTCGTGTGGTTTCTATCTATCGAAAATGGATATCCGCCAAGAGTCAACGCTGCACTCACAGGCAATCCACGAAATCGCTTCCACCTTGGATCAGCCGATCGATTACTACGCGCTGAGTGAGGACGAGCGCCAAGCCTGGTTGACTGAGCAACTGTTGTGCACCGATGCGCTGGACTATGACCGTCGACAAATTACGATTCAGAGCGCCGATATCATCAGCGTATTTGAACTAATGAGCGATATGCGCAAAGAGGTGTCTGAAGATTGCTTTGGCAGTTACATCATCTCAATGACACATGAAGCGAGTCACCTATTAGAAGTCGCGCTATTAGCGAAAATGGCCGGTTTAATCAGTACCGACGCCGACGGCACCGTGCACAGTAAAATACATATTGCACCGCTGTTTGAGACGGTAAAGGACCTTGAGCACGCCGAACCCACGCTGGAAAGCCTATTTAATAACCCGGTGTATCGCCAGCTGCTACGTTTCACAAATGACACTCAAGAAGTCATGCTCGGTTACTCAGACTCCTGTAAAGACGGCGGCATTCTGGCATCGAGTTGGAACTTATATAAAGCGCAGCAAAACATCGTCGCTCTGACCGATCGGCATGGCATTCGCTGCCTGTTGTTTCACGGTCGAGGTGGCACCATCGGTCGTGGCGGCGGCCCAACTCACGAATCGATTCTGAGTCAGCCGAAAGGCACTGTTAAAGGCGGTATCAAGTTCACTGAGCAAGGCGAAGTTTTGTCGTTCAAATACAACTTTAAAGCCACAGCCAGTTACGAACTCACGGTCGGTATTACCGGTCTGATGAAAGCCAGTCTGCCGAATATTGTTGAAGACGATAAACCTGAGTACGTCTCTATGATGGAGAAACTGGTCGGGATCGGTGAACAGGCATACCGCGCGCTGACTGACGACAATGTGGCGACCATGCAGTATTTCTACGAGACCACACCTTCGGCCGAGATCGGGTTGTTAAATATCGGTTCGCGTCCGTCGCACCGAAAAAAGGCAGATTACTCGAAAAAATCGATTCGTGCGATTGGCTGGGTATTCGGCTGGTCACAGTCGCGCCAGAATATCCCCGGCTGGTATGGCCTAGGCAGTGCGCTGACCGACGCCATAGATCAGGGCGGTCTGGAAACGTTGCAGTCGATGCAGTCTGAATGGCGTTACTTTCAGAACCTGATGAGTAACTCACAAATGGTACTATTGAAAACCGACCAGGAAGTCGCCGAAGAGTATTCAAAACTGTGCTCCGACGCGGGCATTGCCGAGCGTACCTTTCACCAGATGAAGCATGAATACGATACCGCGATTGAACAAATCAAAGCCGTCACCGGCGTCGAACAATTGATGGCGGACTTCCCTGAAATTGGACAATCGGTGCGGTGGCGAAACGCCTACCTTGACCCACTGAACTACATTCAGGTTATGTTGCTCGGCCGTCTCGCGAAAGAAGAAGACAGACTGAATTCCCAGTGGCTGAAACCAGTACTGGACAGCATTAATGGTATTGCAACAGGCCTGCGTAATACTGGCTAAGTTAGCTTGGCAGGTCGAGTGTACTGATTTGGAAATTAATTTGTTTTGACTATGAATGCGATAAGACAATTCGCAGCCTCTAAGCTGTTTGATCGTATCATCATCGGGTTGATTTTGTTCACCGCCGCACTGATCGGCGTGGAGGCATTTCCGCAATGGATGAACCCCACGCTCGAGCATTGGTTTAACCTTGCGCACAAAGCTGTATTGGCGGCATTCATTATTGAAGCCGCCATTAAGCTACTCGCTCGTATGCCACGGCCCTGGGAATATTTCAAAAGCGGTTGGAACTGTTTTGACTTCACACTGATTGTGTTGTCTCTGTTGCCGATAGCTGCTGAATTCGCCATGTTAGGTCGAGTGTTGAGACTGCTTCGGGTATTGCGTTTGATCAATGCCTACCCTGAACTGCGCCTAATCGTCGAAACCCTGCTGCGTTCGATCCCATCCATGTTTCATATTACGATCCTGATGGGCTTGCTGTTCTTTATCTATGCAGTGCTCGGGTTTCACTTGTTCCACGAGCACGACCCGACACACTGGCGGGACCTGAGCTACGCAGTACTGACGCTGTTCCGGATCGTGACGCTGGAAGACTGGACCGACGTGATGTACAAGGCCATGGAGTTGTCGCCCTTTTATGCGGCCTACTTCGTCAGTTTTGTAATCATTGGTACGTTTGTGGTGATCAACCTCTTTATTGCGGTAGTGATTAACAACCTAGATGAAGCGAAGTACGCGTACCTGCGCAAACTCGAACATCCAGAGCTACACGATCAGCTGCTGCAAACGTTGGTCAGCACCAAGAGCAGTATTCAGGAGCTTGAGAAGCAACTGCAAACCTTGAAAGATAATGCAGGGACACATTCACAAGCGCCCCAACCCGTAAAAGGTACTGAGTTGGAACGATCAACCTAGTCTCTGCAAAGCTCGCTTATGCAAACCATCCCATTATTCAACCTTAGCCTGGTACTGATTCCCGCTCTGCTGGTAGTCTGGATACTCTGGCGTTGGTCTGCTGAACCGGGCTCAGCCCTTTATGCTCTGGCACGCATGGTGATTCAGCTAATTCTGATTGGTTTTGTGTTGACCTATTTGTTTGCGGCCGAGCATGCCTTAATGGTGGCAGCGATCCTCTCTGTCATGCTACTGGTTTCTGCGTGGATAGCCTTGCGCTCAGTACCTGAACGACGGACTACACTCTATTTCAAAGCTTTGCTGGCAACCGGCGCAGTCAATGTGCTGTTGCTAATTTTAATTACCCAGGCTGTACTCACCAGTGATCCATGGTTTCAACCTAACCAGGTTATCCCATTGGCGGGCATGATTTTTGCCGTTGGTATGAACGCGATCAGCTTATTCGCTGAACGTTTTTATGCGGAACTCGAAAGCAAGGCCAGCACCATCAAAGCACGCAACACAGCCTATCGGGCCACCTTGATTCCCACCTTAAATTCCCTGCTAGCGGTTGGCCTGGTGTCATTGCCAGGCATGATGACTGGTCAAATACTGTCCGGCGTATCCCCCCTGATTGCGGTGCGCTACCAGATCATGATTATGCTTGTGTTGTTTTCATCGTCCGGACTCACCGCGTTCGCTTTCTATTATCTAGCACGCCCAGAATTCTCTGAAGAACAGAACTGAGTTGTTGTTGCGCGCAATGCTTGCCGACGTTCTCAAGCTGTGCAACACTAAAACAACGTTGGGTAGTAAAATCATAATAAGAATCCATCTTCAACCCAGAGCTTGAGTCAGTAGAGCGTCCTTTATGCCAACTAAAACCGCCTTAATCGTCGACGATTCCAAAACGGCACAATTTAAGCTTAAGCGTATATTGCAGGCCTATGAACTGCGTATTGATCTGGCTTACTCAGCTGAAGACGCCTTGAGCTATTTGTCGTATCGCATTCCGGACATTATTTTTATGGATCATTCGATGCGCGGTATGAACGGGCTCGAAGCGGTCAAAATAATTAAAGCCAATCGAGCCACAGCCACGATCCCGGTCGCCATGTACACGGATGAGTCCGGCGATGATTACGTGCAACGTGCCAGAGAGGCCGGCGCAATTGACGTGCTTTCAAAAGCAGTAATGACCGAGAATGACATTGATCGTACGGTTAAGAGCATCGGCGCCACACTTAAATCGTATCAATCACCACCTGTTCAACATCACGAAACCGAAGAAGAAACGCACCCAAGCCAACACACCAGCGACTCCTTATTTCAAGTGCGTGACCAGGTCGCCAAATCACTCGAAATTCATCAAGGGCATGTACGACGAGAAATTCAAGACAATACCCGCGTCATGCTCGGGCGCTTCATGCGCGAGCTGCGGGAGATCAAAGACCAAATCACGCGCGATACAGCCGCCAGCACGCGCCCAACGGACGAGCTCAACAGTCCAACCCTGACAGTCCTACCTCAAGAGCAGTCGGCGGGCACCAAACCGCAGCTCAATTGGCAGCAAATCGCCATTGGCGCGCTCGCAGCCGTCGCGTTAATCAGCTTGATTATCAATTATCAAACGTTTTCAGAAAACAAACGCCTGCAAGCGCAGACTAACAGCTTGATCGAATTGGTAAGTCAATTGGAACCGGGGCTTAGCTCGGACTCAGTCGAAGCCGGTGAGCCGGTGGCAGGAACTAAACCGGGCGCAGAACCGAAAAGCCGCTGATATAAAGTTGTACCAAAGTAGCAAACACCACAGAGTGCGGGCGTAGCAAGCCGTTGAGATGGCGTCAGCACGCCTAGTGAAAATATGCGCTCGCCGGCATTAAGTCCAAAAACTCTTCTTCCGTCAAATACCCATTATCTGGAATTTCCTTGATTACCACGAGTTCGTCAGTGGCACTGGCGTTCTCAATGGTCGTTGTTTTTAAAGCAGCCGCTGATTCGACGCACCCTTGATCAAGCTCAAAGAGCCACCCATAACCCGCTTCATCAAATATTTCACGCACCACTTGTTTTGATCGTGGATTGTCGGTCTCGTTGAATAAACTAAGCAACGCTTTTACCGAAACACCTTCTTGACTGATAACAGCCCCTGCACGCTCAAAGCTCTCCAGTTCACCCAGTTCTACAACCAGGTTTGTCAGTTCATCGGTTACCTTCATGCCGTCTACTCCAGTTTGATTCAAATCATCCCGACCATACGAATGGCACACATCCTGTGATTCCATGCTGCAAAGCTACATGTTAAACATCAGCAGAGAACTGCCTTTAGCCAACCCTGCAAAATTGTTTGGAAATGCTCTAGGTAAAACGTTACTCGTCTCAACCATGAATAACAAGTGGACCATAGTCCAACAGAGATTGGGCTTAATACCCAAACTATGCTAAAAGTGTCGCTTATCTGCTACATAATGCTCTAAGGATACAAAACGACCCTCACCTGGCTTAGGCAGAACAAACCAACGAGATAAGCAGTAGATAAGCACGATGGAGCGGAATACCATAAAATTACCACTCCGTAATCCTTTGATCTTACTTTGTTAACCCCCATTTTATGAGCATGTCTCATCACCCAGCGTCAATGAATGACCAAAGCGGGTAGGTGTTGCCCTCATTACAATAACTACAGGAGTCCCTATGTTTGAAAACCTTCAGTTCATCGCTATTCTGGCGGTTATCGCTTCGGTTATCGTGCTACTAATTGGCCGCAATATTCCCGCGCTGAACCCAGTGCGCGGACTCGCGAAAACCATTATTGTGCCGGCGTTACTGCTATTTATTGCCCTCTTCTGCGTCCAACAAGTACCGGCTGGTCACGTCAAGGTCGCCACCTTATTTGGCGAGGTACAGGACACGGTTTACGAGGAAGGCCTGCATTTTCCGGTCAACCCACTCTATGCGTGGAATGAGTATGACGTGCGTCAAAAGACCTTAAAGTTCGACAAAATGGGTGTGCCGTCACAAGATCAGCTGATCTCCCATTTTGATGTGTCCTTGCAATACCGCTTGATGGGGTCCAAAGCACCTGAAGTGAAGAAAAACACCGGTACCGCGCAGGACGTCGTACAAATTCATGTGGTACCGTATTTTCGTTCACTGATGCGGGAGCAAGGCAAGACAGTTGCCAATGCCGAGGAGTTTTACTCCGAGTCGGTTCAAAACCGCATGCAAGAACACATGATGTCTGCATTGACTCAAAAACTTGAACCCGTTGGCATTCAAATGCAAGGCATACTGATTCGCAACGTCATCTTGCCGCCATTTATAGCCAAAGCGGTGGAAGACAAAAAACGTCGTGAGCAAGAAGCCGAGAAACAGAAAGCCGAACTCAAGCGCTTCAGTACCGAACAGGAGCAAAAAATCGCTACTGCCAACGCCGAGTTTGAAGCTGCCAAATTAGAAGAACAACGTATTCGACTCCTAGCGGATGCTGAGGCGTACAAGATCGAAAAGATCAACCAGGCCGCTCAACAGAGCCCTGCATATATTCAGTTGAAGCAAATCGAAGCGTGGAACGGCATCTTGCCGAAATACGTTGGCGGTGAAAACATGCCCATTTTAGACCTGCGCACCAATTGATACTGAGTGTCAGTTTACGCTTATGGGCAGTGGCACCATTGACGGTGCCAGTGAACCTTAAAACCGGTCGGGACGTCGTTGTTACGACGTCCCGATCTGCTTAACTCATTTTCGCCAGCATTCGCAGTGGCGCATATCGCATTAAGCGACACATAATGGCCCAAGGCCATACTGGCACGTAATAATTTGCACCTTCCTTCTCAATGGCTTTAAGAATCGCCTTACACCCAGTCTCGGTGTCGACGATAAAAGGCACTTTTTTGACTTTCTCGTTGATTTCACTACGAATAAAGCCCGGGTGAATCGTGGTGGCTTTGATCGGCGTGTCGAGTAAATCAATGCGGATGCCCTCGGTCAACGATGTTACTGCCGCTTTAGTCGCCGCATACACCGTCAATGCGCGCCGGAACCCTCGCACCGCACTCATTGAAGAAATTGTGACTAAATGACCGTGATTCTGTTTACGGAAAATCGCCAACGCCGCCTCACATTGCGCTATAGCGGAAACAAAATTGGTGATCGCTGTTTGCTTGTTGGCCTCAAAATACCCCGTTCCGAGACTCGCGCCTTTGCCCATCCCTGCATTCACGATGACACGATCAAGATGCCCGAGGTCCTGTTCAAAAGCGTTAAACACCTCAAACACTTGATCATGATCGTTCACGTCCAACTGGCGCACAGACACAGTCACGTTCGGGTTAGACTCGGCAATCTCAGCCTTTAACGCGTCTAACTTATCGACACGTCGGGCACACAATGCCAGGTTCCGCCCTTGCGCCGCGTACAGTTTCGCCATGGTGTAACCCAGGCCCGAACTGGCCCCGGTAATCAGAATGTTTTGTCGTTTCATAGTTCTCCTTCCGCCTACTCTAGGTGTAAGTTATTAGATGCTTGTTCTCTGCGCCCTCAAAGTGCGTGTGCTCATTCAAGGTTGATAAAAACACGCGGTCAGACGTTGAAACGAGCTTTGTGACCGCACAATTCATCAACGTCCAGTTCATGCGCATAATCTGTTCTGCAGGCACACCCAGCAGATGCTGCGCGACCACCGATATTGGGCCACCGGAGGTAAACACAAAGAGGTTTTTCGCGTTGGTGGATGCGTCAATAACACGTTGTAGTGCAGTCAACACCCGTTGTCGATAGTCCTGCCAACACTCAACATAGTCAGCATCAAACTGGCCACTGGTCCAGCGATCAATGGCAGCATTAAAATCCTGCTCGAACACCTGCTTGGGGTTCGTTTGCGACGCGATGAACTCGGTCATTCCGCCGGCAGTTTTATACTCCGGCCGTAACTGTGCGAGAATATCTTGATGATCATATTCATTCCAACCAGCATCAATGGTTGGATTACTGTCGGCCAAGCGTTGCGCATAGCCAGCCAGACAATTCTCAGCAGTCTGGCGATGACGTAACATGCCCCCCAGAACGACCTGATCAACCTTGGGTACGCGCTGAGATATCGACCTACCCAAATGCGCTGCTTGTTGTTGTCCCAGCTCGGACAGTTGGTCATAATTTTCTTGGCCAAATGAGGCTTGGCCGTGACGAATTAGGTAAATGCTGGCCATTATTGCTCCGCAAGTCTGATGGCTTGACGACACCGATGAATCAAATAATGTACAAACACCCATAGGTGCTTGAACGCTGGGTTCCGAGTTTGTTTGTGGTGATAGCGATAGTAGATCTGCTGCACAATTCCCGCCAAGCGAAACCAGCCGTAGACCTGATAAAAGGTAAAATCGGTCGCGTCCGTGCCAGTTTTATACAAGTAATAGTCGATTAACTCCTGACGTGTCAGCATACCGGGTAAATGCGTAGGCTGACGACGGGTTTTCTGCGCAAAAAAATCATCGTCGGCTTCTACCCAATAGGCCAGACTGTTACCGAGGTCCATTAACGGGTCACCCAGCGTTGCGAGCTCCCAGTCCAACACCCCGATCACACGCGTTGGGTCAGCGGCATCCAGCACCAGATTGTCTAAGCGAAAATCATTATGCGTTAAACAGATTGTCTCTTGTTCCGGCAAGTTCGACTGCAACCAACGCATGACCGATTTTGCGGCCGGTACATTCCAGGTTTTGGCTTTGCTATAACGATGGCTCCAGCCGTCGATCTGGCGTTTAGCATAGCCCTCACCCTTAGCGAAATCTGCCAATCCGGCTTTGGTGTAGTCCACCGCATGCAACTCAATCAAACTGTCAATAGCATGCAGACATAGGGCTCGATTCTGCACCGCGTTCATGGTCAAACCGCGCGGCATATTGGTCCGCGGAATCAGCCCCACGAGTTTTTCCATAACATAAAACTCAGAGCCAATAATGCTTGTATCGTCAGAGTAAGCCAGCATGGCTGGCACATAGGGATACACCGGTTTCAATAAAGCCTGCAAGCGGTACTCACGCCCCATGTCGTGCGCACCTTTGGCTTTGGTACCCGCGGGCGCACGGCGCACAATGAGTTCCCGCTCCGGGTAGCGTAAACAATAGGTCCAATTGGACGCGCCACCAGAGTACTGCGTTACCGATGGTGTGCCGCTCAGACCCTCGATCTGAGATTTAATCCACGGATCTAGCTGACTGAGGTCCAGCTCTTCACCGGGTCGAACTTTACCGGCGCGGTCCAAGCTTTGTAATGCTTCTGTGGTCACGATTTTTTAATAAAATGTTTGGTTCGTTTTTTCACCATAGCTAGGTAGCGCTCAATCGGCAAAAAGCGTTTGAATCGATACGCACTGCGACCCGCCTTATGTGTAATCACCATAAACTTCCGTGCACTGACTTGACGATAAATTTCATTGGCGATCCGATCGGCACTCACACCGGAGCGCTTGATCATCTTGTTCACCGTGGCTTGTGCACCAGGGTCATCGCTACGCAGAGACTCATTCAGATTGGTATCAAAGAACGACGGGCAAACCACGCTCACATGAATCCCCTCATCCGCCAACTCAAGATGGGCGGTCTCAGCAAAACTGACCATCGCGGCCTTGGTCACCGAATAGCTGCCCATACCCGGTGCGGGCGTAATACCCGCTTGTGAAGCAATATTGATAATGTCGCGTTCCGCAGCACGACTATTACGCAGCAACGGCAACATGGCTTTAGTGACACGCACCTGGCCCAGCAGGTTGATGTCCAAAACCCATTGCCATTGCGACAAGCTCTCCGACTCAATCGACCCGGCAGTTGCCACGCCCGCATTGTTTACGAGCATGTCCACCGATTGCCAACGCTCAGATAGCGCTGCCGCCAGCTTATCGACATCCCATTGCTTAGTGATGTCACAGGCCTGATAAAAAGCACTGCCACCTGACTGCGTGATTGTTTCGACGGTTTCATTCCCGCCTTGCTCATTAACATCTGCGACGCAGATTTGTGCACCTTCCGCACTGTAGCGCAGAGCGAGTGCACGGCCGAGACCTGAACCCGCACCGGTTATTACTACTTTTTTCATGTTCGATTCATATGTTTTTTAAGCTCAAGACGCGTGACCATGCCCATGTGAACCTCATCCGGCCCATCGGCAAGGCGCAGTGCACGCACACCAGCGGCAAAATGCGCGAGTGGAAAATCGCCGCTCATACCAGCGCCACCGTGTAATTGTACCGCCATGTTAACGACCTCTTCAGCCATCCGCGGTACCGCGACTTTGATCGCCGAGATCTCGGTCATTGCCTGTTTCACACCAACCGTGTCAATTTTCCATGCGGCATTTAAGGTCAACAAGCGCGCTTGATCAATGGCAATGCGTGCCTGCGCAATACGCTCGCCATTGCCGCCTAATTGCAGAATGGGTTTGCCAAACGCTTCGCGACTCAACCCGCGCTCAATCGCCAACTCAAGTGCTTTTTCGGCCAGACCAATGGTGCGCATACAATGGTGAATACGACCCGGACCAAGACGCCCTTGCGCAATGGCAAAGCCTTTGCCCATGCCCATAATCAAGTTTTCTTTCGGCACACGCACATTGGTCAGATGCATTTCACCATGGCCATACGGCGCATCGTAATCGCCGTAAGCGGTCAGCATACGTTTAATCTCCAAGCCTTCGCTGTCCAACGGCACAATGACCATGGCATGGCGGTTATGGCGATCGTTTTCGGGATTGGACAAGCCCATGAAAATGGTAAATTTAGCATTCGGGTGACCAAGACCAGTACTCCACCACTTTTTACCGTTAACCACAATCTCATCACCATCTTCTTCAATGGTTGCCTGCATATTGGTGGCATCCGACGAGGCAACATCCGGCTCGGTCATACCAAATACCGAGCGAATCTCGCCAGCCAGTAATGGCTTTAACCACGTGTCTTTCTGCGCTTCAGAACCAAAATGGTACAGCACTTCCATATTACCGGTATCCGGCGCATTGCAGTTGAATATCTCAGGGGCAAACAACATTTTGCCCATTTCTTCTGCTAGCGGTGCATATTCAAGCGTGGTCAAGCCGTGAGCCAGTTCGGCATCTGGCAAAAACAAATTCCACAGCCCAGCCTCGCGCGCTTCAACCTTCAGGGCTTCGACTCTTGGGTGTAGCTTCCAGTTGCGCCAATTGCCATCTGGATTCATCTCATGCATATCCTGATAAATCTGGCTTTCGAAAGGCGCAACTCGGTCGCGCATAAATTGTTTTACTCGGGCGATGTAGTCTTGGGCCTTTTGGCTGTGCTCAAAGTTCATACTGGCGTTCCTCAAACGTGATTTATGCACCAAGCATACGCCAAATTAAAATGAACAAGATGAAATATAAAACAGTGTATTATGAATAACATTCAGACTAAATCTACGATTTAACATGCCCAACCTGAAACGCATTCAACAGCTCGACCTCAATTTACTGCGCGTGTTCGAACAGCTTTACCTTGAGCAGAACATGACTCGTGCCGCAGATCAGCTCAATATTACGCCGTCGGCGGTGAGTCACGCGATTCGTCGTCTGCGCGATGTATTGGATGACCCGCTGTTTGTCCGCGCGCAACAGAAAATGGTACCCACACCGGCGTGTCAGCGTATGGCGCCGGCCATCATCGACACACTTAAACGCCTGCATCATATGCTGCAGCAATGGGGCGAGTTTGACCCGAATACCACGGAACAAGCCTTTCGCATTGGCATGCACGATGCCATGGAACCCGCCGTGCTGCCCGCGCTGTCGGCACTGTTTGCTAGGTCTGCACCCAAAGCCAGTCTAGCCTGCGTCAAAATCGATCGGAATAATCTTGCCAAAGAACTCAGTGCTGGGCATATCGATGTCGCGCTGGACGCCGCGGTGCAAGTCAAACCACCGATCTGCCATCACACCTTGTGGACCAGCGAATTCTGTGTGGTGATGCGTACCAACCATCCGCTACGCAATCAACTAACACGCGCCGCGTATCTCGAGGCCAACCACATCAGCGTGTCCAATCGCCCCACCGGTATGACCGGCGAAGACAGCTACTTCCAACATAAAGGATTGCACCGTCGCAGCACCATCCGCTGCCAGAACTACTTCGCAGCCGCCACCATCCTCAAAACCTCAGACCAACTCCTGACCACCACACGCGCCATGGCCCAACACCTGTTGGACGCAGAATTGGTTCTTCAAGACGTGCCCTACGCAATCCCCAAGCTCGTGACGCAACTGTACTGGCACGAAACCACCGAACAGGATGCTGCGCTAATCTGGTTGCGGGGGTTAATTGTGGAGACCGCGAGTAACATATAAACCGCACTTATAGTCTTTAGCAGTGAACAACAGCAACCACGGTTTATTACCAATACAAGCTTTTACCGGTTTATTAAAGAGTCGAAACGAGGTATCTTGTAGCTGGGTGGACAGGGGGCATAACTCCCCACAAGGGCATAGAACTCTAAGCTGGATTAATTGTTATGTTTCGTCCGCACGCATTTCTCGCCATCCTCTCTATTTTTCTTTACTCCGTAATAGCTACATCGGCGGCTCACGCGCAGGCGGCACAGACATGGTATCTAGAAGGAATCACATTCAGCAATGGTGCATACGCGCATGGGTCATTCGATTATGATGCCAGCAGTAATGTCTATTCCAATATCCAAATAATCGTATACGAAAGTCCGTCGCGCGGCACCACTCGGTATGGTGTGCCGAACCCCGCCTCATCGGGAGATGCAAGCACGATGATCCTGGTAGAAGAAGAGCTGACAAACATGGTTGGGGTCGAAGAGCTCGCGCTCAGTTTTGAATCACCACTCACCAATGCAGGCGGGACGATCAATATTGAGCCATACCCTGCGGGCTTCTCGGTCCAGGGTACCTGCAACGACGTCTCATGCAATGGCATTAGTTCACCCTTCGATTTTCCAACTGCCGGACGCGTCACCACCACTGCGCCGATCCCGACGTTGTCGTTGAGCGTCAGCGCTACCTCGATCAGCGAAAATGGCGGTGTCACCAACGCCGTAGTATCTCGCAACGGGTTTGCAGGCAGTTTAACCGTAAACCTCAGTAGCAGCGACCCTGGAGAAGCCACGGTGCCAGCAACCATTGTGATTGCGGATGGCGAGGTAGAGTCGGCACCCTTCAACATTACCGCAGTCGATGACGGCATCTTAGACGGTACGCAATCCGTCACCGTCACAGCCTCAGCAACGGGATACACGGGCGACACCGCCAATATCAGCGTGGTGCCGGAATGTGTTTCGGCTTCAGTGACGAACTTTAATGAGTTCACAAATGCATTGACGTTCTATTCAGCCAGCTGCGATGACGGCGATACCCTTGAAATTGATTTAAACGGTCAAACCATCGTCTACGCTGCCGATACCAGCAGCATCAACAACGCGAGCAGCGCTGTGTTATCTATTTCAAACGGCACGCTTGATGCCAATAGCGAAGGCTATGTGATGCGGGTATACGATGGTCATGTCGAGTTTGAGAATACGCTGCTCACCGGTGGTGCGGGACTTGATGGCGGTGCGATTCAATTGCGCCCGGGCGCAGAAGCCACCTTGGTCAACACCACGGTCACTGGTAATACCTCAGGGTCTGCGGGCGCCATTTTTAATGATCAAGGAACCCTAACGCTCACACACGTCACCATATCCGACAATCAAGTTTCCGCAGTCACTAGCGACCGCGGTGCCGTCTGGAATCGAAGTGCGAGCAATTCTGCCACTTTGAACCTGAACAATTCGATTATTGCCAACACCTACGACCCGAGTGGAACGCCTGTGGCCGACTGTGCGAATGAGGGCGGCTCCGTTAATCTGAGTATGGGGCAATCAAATCTATTAGAGCAGGATAGCCTTGGCTTGTGGTCGTGCAGTCCTAACTCGGCGAAGGTAATTTCAGCAGACCCGAGACTGAGCTCGTTGGCAGATAATGGTGGCAGTTCACGGACCATGGCACCCTACGTAACCAGTCCTGTTCTCGATACTGGCGATAACACCGTAGCTGTCGGATTACTGACCGATCAGCGCGGAACCGGGTTTACGCGTTTGCTAGGCTCACGTCCTGACCTAGGTGCCTTTGAAGGGGCCACTCCAGCACCGGTTCGAACCGTTAACCTGTCGCTCACGGCCAATACGGCAAGCGAAGCTTTAACCAATAGCATCACGGTCACCGCGACCGCATCTGATTTCGTATACGGTGATCAAACGGT
Organism: Arenicella chitinivorans; assembly: GCF_014651515.1. Classification (NCBI taxonomy): domain Bacteria; kingdom Pseudomonadati; phylum Pseudomonadota; class Gammaproteobacteria; order Arenicellales; family Arenicellaceae; genus Arenicella; species Arenicella chitinivorans. Next base: position 788,156 of record NZ_BMXA01000002.1, on the reverse strand, counting down.
AGACTTGACGGTTTCCGGAGTCGGCATCTCGCCAACTGACTATACGCTTAACACCGAGATTGTGATACCGGACGGCCAAACCAGTGGCAGTACCACATTTACCGTATTAAATGATTCGCTCGTTGAAGGTCTTGAGAGCGCCACACTGACGTTGACCAACCCATCCACCGGAGTCTTACTCGGCACCACTGTCTCGCAGAACATTGCGATCAGCGACGATGACTATGCGCAATTCTCCATTGCAACCACATCCAATGCGATAGAACCATCAACACACGGTCTATTTACTGTAAGCAGTACCCATCCATTACCGTCACCAGCGCTAGTCTCGATGACAATCACTGGAACAGCTACTGAAGGGGTCGATTTCGCTACCATAGGGGGAAGCTTTGTTTTTCCAACAGGCACCACAACGGTTACGATTCCGGTCAATGTAATTGCTGACGCCATCGTTGAAGTAAACGAAACAATCATTGTCACTTTGACGAATACAGATAAATCTTTCGCGCTGATTGGTGCCGAAAATTCGGCGACTGTGGTGATCGAAAACGTCCCAGAATCGTTGCAGCTCTCACTGGATGCAGCGTCCATCACAGAGGGCGGATCGGTGACAGGTACAGTTATTCGTGAGAACACCTCTCTAAGCGACGCACTGATTGTTCACCTGTCAAGTAGCCACCCTGACCGCTTGATGGTGTCCGCTACGGTTACGATTCCAGCCAGCCAGGCGTCAACCCAGTTCACGGTTTCAGGTATCGACAATTTGCTTGTGGATGCAGACATCAATGCAACCATAACGGCTGGTGCAACAGGATTTCAAGGCGCAGAGTCGATGCTCGTTTTATTTAATGACGACTTCGACTCAGATAACGACTTATTGTTAGATAGGTTTGATAATTGCCCATATACAGCGAACCCTGACCAATCGGATTTCGAGAGCGATGGCTTGGGCGATGCTTGCGATACCGATGATGATGGCGACGGAATGCCAGACGAATTTGAACTCGCCCATGGCTTAAACCCAAGAAACTCATTTGATCGTGACGCGGACGTGGACCGTGATGGCTTTACCAATTTTCAGGAATACGAGTTTCGCACCGACCCGAACACAGCGGATTCGGATGACAATAATAATGGCATCCCCGACAACGCGGAAAATCGCCCAACGTTCATAACACCGTTAATACAACTTCTGCTATCGTATTGAGTGCGCAGCTAACTCGATTCACCTCGTCTATGGCTTGGGCGCGATGATCTAGACCGGGGAACGGTTTGCTTCACCCGGTCTTAACCGATGTAGGCAGTGATTATTCACGGACAAGCGCTCGAGTGCAGACCATCAGGCTCAAGCGCAACGCTTTCTAATCCGGGCTAGGCACGACACAATCACTGCTTAGTTCGACACGGGTAGAACTTGTGTTGATGCAAATTTTGCTAAAAGCGTCTGGCGTTGCTAATTCCAATACGGAGTTGAAGACTTCCACCCATTTCAAGTTGGGGTTCGGGGTTGACGTAGAAACTTGCCCAGCCAACAGAACCTCACCAACTAGATAACTACCAAATACCTTCCGGTCAAACTGACTACTGACGCCGAATGCATCGATTTTAAACAATGTTCCATTCGTCACAACTTCACTGTCTCGTATCTCCAAGTCTGAGTCATTCTGAGAATCAACAACAATCGTGCTCTCTTTAGCCGTGCCAGTCACTCTCACTTCCGAGTTCCACATCTTAAGACCGGACGATATGTAGGAAAAGAGACCTTTAGCAGTATTGCCGGTGACCACGATTTTACTGTCAACAATGTATAAAGTGGCAGCTGCGGACTCCACGCCGATCACATTGAAGCCTGGCGCCGAAACGAGTAAGTCAACACTATCCAACGTAATTGAATTTATTGGTTGATCAGAACAGATACCACCATAAGGACTTGTTCCAGTGGTGCCGCTACTATTCCGTAAGCTTATGTTTCGAATGGCTGAAAAATCGCCCTCCACGAGCACCAGTGAGCGACCACATGCCGCGCCTGAGTTATTCAAGTTTTTGCCTTCTACGATGGTCGATCCGATACCTGCACCGACTAAGGATACATGGCCAGGTAATCTTAGCGCGCTATCTATGGCATATTCTCCGGGGCCTACGTACACCAGATATGGATTCTTGGGGCCAGCGTCCGAAATGGAATCCAGCGCTTCGCTGATCGAATCATAGTCACCACCGGACTTTGACACCGTGATCAAATTCGTCAGACTGCTCCCGCTCGCCAAACCCAGCTCGCTCTCAGTAAACATCGGAATTACAACCACTTTGTTTTGGGCGTAAACCCTATCACCGAATGACAACAAAAACACGAGTGCAACTGGTAATAACACACTCGCTTTCCTTTTAATTCCAACCTCTATGTTCATTTTTAAATCCTTAGTGAGTAAAAATCGAGTATCTAATCGTACCATTCATTCTCGACAGCGAGAATAAATTAACCATAGACTAAGGTTCTAAAACAAAGCTGTCAACCGTCTAGCAACACTGCCTTCCCTAAACCCAACTAACCCGATGCTCCAGCCACGCATCAATGGCGTCTGCGCTTTGGTCGAGGCCGGTAAACAGTTCGTTAAGGCCGTTTTCCACCAGCTCGATACAGTGTTTTTTATACACAATGAGCTCGTCCATCGACCCCATCTCAAGGTGCTCTAGTAGGCGGCTGAAATATTGGTCGCGCAGACTGCTTATCGGTTGGTCCGTTTTGCCTAACAAGCGCTCCCAAAGCTGTTGTATCCGCCAAAACTGAATCACCTCGGGCAGTTCTTCCAGACCAGATTCTTTCAGCGCATTGGCGAGTAACACGTCGAACTCCATACCCGATGCGCTGAGCCGGCTGCCATGTTTGAGAACCAAGCAGGAAGCCAGGTATTCGGCTTGCATCAAACCGCCGACTCGCAGTTTGCTGTTCATATCGTGCAACGCGGTGTCGTCAATACGGTGCTCACTGATGCGGGCCCACATTTTGAGTGCGTCACGCAGGAATTGAGCTTCGTCTCGAGGACGTGTCAACACGTCGGCTTTAAGCTGATTAATACGCGCACTGATTTCTGGCGCACCGTGGACCACTCTGCTTGGCACCAGCGCAATGTGCTCCCAAGTGTGCGCACGTTCCATATGGTGCGTGGCGTAACTGTCGATGCTCACGGTCGGCGCACCGGACTTGCCGGAGGGCCGAAGCCGAGTATCCAGTTCATACAGAATCCCTTCGCGCATTGGCGTCGAGATGGCGGTTTGCAGTCGACTCACAAACCGTGATGCCTGGTCGAGGCTCGCCGCCTGCTGGTCAAATACGAAGATCAGATCCAGATCTGACATCGGCGACATGCGCCGCATGCCCATTTTACCCATGCCGATAACCGCCACAGGCACGGAATCCAAACCCATATTAACGCGCACGGCTTGCATTGCGAGCTGGATCGAGTGCTCGGCCAGTTGAGTCAACGCAGTTTGAAATTCGATAACCGCAATCTCGCCTTGCAGAAAACGCAAATACAATTGATATAAGTGTTCGTTAACAAAGCGCCGCATGCGTTCAAGCTGGCCTTCGTAACTTTCGGCTTGCAACACATATTCGCTTTCGAACGGTTCAGGGTAACGCCAATCCCCTTGTACGTAGCAATCGATGATATGCGGTGACTGCTTCAACAAAGAGGTCATAGCCGGCGAATACAGTAGCGGCGGTACAATGCTGCGCAACAACGCAGGGGATTCTGCCAGCAAACGGAAGTACTGCTCACCACTCGGCAGAGCACGAAAAAAGTCATGCAATCGGACCACGGTGACACTGGGGTCCTGCCCACTGTGGCTGTTCTGTTCTGCCAAATAATTGGCAATACCACGCGTTAACGGCACCAGACGATGTCGCACTTGATTCGATACGCCATACAGATGGTAACCACTCTCCCAGGCTTCGACGATGCCATCGGCCTGCGCCGACAAGCCTTCTGGCCAAACGATGGGGTCATTATCCTCGGCAGCACGATCTGTAAAGAGTTCGGTGAAGTGACGACTCACCAACTGTCGAACCGCATTCAAGTCAGCAACCAGTGTCGACCAGTCGTGGATGCCTAACAGCGTTAACAGTTGTTGTTGACGAGTACCATCAGACGGAATCAAGTGCGTTTGCTGGTTGCCGAGTAATTGGATGGCATTTTCAATGCGGCGCAGTGTCTGATAGCCGCCGATCAATGCTTCTGCGTCGGCTTCTGGTATCTGATCACACTGCGCCAGTACCCGCAGCGCTTGTACCGTGTTGGTGACACGTAATTCGCGTCGCCGTCCGCCCCAAATCAACTGTAACGCATTCACCTTAAATTCAATCTCGCGAATTCCACCGGTGCCGAGCTTTACGTTGAATCCGCCAATTTCTTCAACGATGGGCTCGCGCCATTGTCGTTGCGAACGCAAAGCCGGATGCTCCAGGTTAATGCGCTGCTTAATCTCTGCTAATTCATCAAGTGCACGATAATCCAGATTTTGTCGCCAAATAAATGGCGTCATGTCGGTCAGAAACTGGGTGCCAATATCGACATCACCGGCAACCACGCGCGCTTTCATCATTGCTAAGCGATGCCAAGGAGAAGCACGATAAAAATAGTATTCTTCGGCAGCATGGCTCGACATCGCCAAGGTGGTAGCAGACGCATTTGGCCGCAGTCGCCAGTCGACACGCCAGACGAAATCATGCGTCTCGCCCTGAGTTAAAATACGCGTCAATTCCTGCAACACTCTGTGGCAAACATAGCTTTTGCCAAGCACTTCGGGGACGGGAACGACGTCGGGGTCAAAATAGCCGACCAGATCCACATCGCTGGAAAAGTTCAGATCGCCCCCTCCGAGTTTGCCCATCCCCAAAATGAACAATCCCGGCACACGCCCGTCAGTCCGCAACGCCACGTCTTGGACCTGCTTGTGTTCATTCGCCACGCGCAACCAAGCCAGTCGAAGCGCGTAGTCGATACTGAGCTCGGCAAATTGAGTCCACCGTCGCCCCCGCTCTTCGGGTGTCTGCCAACCCGCAAGCTCGGCATGTGCCCAGAGCCAACTGAACTCGGACTTTCGTAGCAGCAGCGTCGCCTCTGCCGCGTCTAGCTCGTCCGCTACCGGCGCACGCAACGCGTCGAACACCACCTCTTGTGCGGCTTCCAATACCGACGCATCCTTCGGAGTCGACAGCGCACAGCGCGCCCCTAGGCGGCTCAGGTATGGAGAAGCCGCTACCCTTGCAGCAAGTGACGCCATTTAAGCCTGCTGGCGCGCCTGCATACGTTTAGCCGCGTACCAACACGAAGTCCGGATATGATAGCCATTGTCTTCCGCCCAAGCGAAAGCATGATCGACCAACTGCGCCGCGAGGCCCTGACCGCGATAACTATCCGGCACAAAAGTGCTCCAAAAATCCACTTCGGACGATGCAGAACGATCATCCGAATGACGGTATTTGATGAAGGCACTTTGGCCGTCATCCAAAGGGACAAAAAATAGGTTTTGCTCTGGTTGGTGTTGGATTTGAAACTCTGGCATACACATACTCGATGAAGGGTGATAGCGATAGTCTACGCTAGAAATCGCGTTTTTGGTAACTGTGGTGAACCCAGATTGCAATCAGAAAAAGGCAATTGCAATTGGCCTTTAATGCCGCAGAATATGCCGCATTCCAACTCAGTCAAACAGGGTCACAGTCTGCGTGGGCTCCCAAGCGGGATATTTTTGCATCACATCGGTAAAATCCGAACTCACGAGAATGTGTTCAAACCATGACCTCAGTGCTGGCAACGGTAACGCGTCAAATCGCGTTTTATCCACCAAGGCAAATTGCCGCACGAATGGAAAAATCGCTGCGTCGAGCGCCGACATGGTCGGCGACGCAAGAAAAAACGGGCCCGCGACTGACGCAACCATCGCCTGATTCAACGCGTCCAAAAATGGCTGCGTTTGCTCAAAGTACCATTGTTGATCCGCTTCAGGGAAACGGTCAAAGTACTTGTAGCGATCTAGATAGTGTTTAAACTCGCTGTCGTTACGGGCTACTAATGGATGCGACAGCTCCGCAGAGGACCATTCGCTGCCCGGACGGTCAAGCGCATAACGCATGATATCAAGGCTTTCATCCAGCACCGATCCACCCAAATCAAGCACCGGCACCGTGCCTTTTGGTGACACTTCAAGTAACGCCACCGGTTTGTGTTTTAACACCACCTCGCGCAATTCACACGACAGCTTTGCGTGATGCACGGCCATTCTGGCTCGAATCGCATACGGACAGCGCCGAAACGAGTACAGAATCGGAAGAGACACAATTACTTTTTGGGTTCGTTATAGCCGAATAGTTTACGCTCAATAATCCGCTTGGCCACAATGTCCGGCACACATTTCTCCCAGTCACCTCGGCCCTCAGGGATCTGCTTGATCACTTCACGCGCGGAAATCTGCAGGTTGGCGACGTCACGAATATCCGCCGACACCATGGCACGATTGTGAATCAGATGTTTAAGCAGGTAACTCAGATCGTCACCAACATTCACGCTCTCCAGTGTGATGAGTTTACCCTCGCGAATACTGGGGTAAACATACACATTGGTGTTATCCGAGAACAACTTACCGAACGCCTCGAGAATACCGCCCTCAAGCCCTTCATAGTACTCTTCGGCAAATAGATAATCGAAGTCGAGCACACTGAGCACAATACCAATACGGTTTTTGGTGTAGCGCCGTATCCAGGAACGCAGACGGAAAAAGCGTAGGTAGTCGGAAATCAAGACTGAAAATCCAAGCTCATTCAATAAATCCACGCGCGCCAAGAAGTCCGAGTCCGCATCCTCGCCCTTCCCCGACAGCTCATTCATGGTAATCTCAGCGACCACAATAATCTTGTCTTCTTCGACGCCTTCCTCCTGAGCAAACGCTTTTATGGCCACATCTTTCATGTCCATATGAACTTTTGTAGGTGGCTTAAACGATCCGCGGATGACGACAGTATCTTTCTTCCGTAATGCTGATGCCGGAACGATCGATTCACCATTCGGTTCAAACATGACCGCACGACAAGACCAACTATGGATCAAATGCAGGTTCATCAAGCGGTTTTCAACTTGGGCAAAATCCGGACCTGAGAAATGAATCAAATCAATCTCAATACGCTTGTCATGCCCCATGCCATCTTGCAAATTATCGATAATTTGCTTCGGATTATCAGCGTGATAGTACGCGCCATGAACAAGATTAACACCCAAAATACCGAGCGCTTCTGACTGCTCGCGATTGGTGTCGTCTAGCATACGCACGTGCAGAATAATCTCGCTCGGTTCCGCGTTTGGCGTGAGTTGTCGACGCACACCAATCCAGCCATGACATTCGTTGCGTTGACTGTAACTGCGTGCCGTCACGGTTGCAGCATAGGCGAAGAAACTGCTTTCGGCGCCGCGTGATTCATCTAAGCGCCGCACCAGCAAATCGTACTCATGCTGCATCATTTGTTCGCAGCGCTCACGACTAACATACCGCCCTGCCTTGCCATACACATCATCGCTGACCTGCATGTCATAAGCCGACATAGTTTTGGCAACGGTACCCGCCGCCGCACCGGCACTGAAAAACTGGCGTGCGGTTTCTTGTCCGGCACCGATCTCAACGATAGTGCCGTAAATCTGGTTGTCCAGATTTACCTGCAATGCTTTCTCTTGCGTTAACTTGCGATTTTTACGATTTTCTAAATTGATTTCTGTCATTTTCAAGGAACTCATTTACAACAGCGGAACGCTCAACACGGGATTAATTGAACGTCAACAACACAACAGCATGCGCCTCTACCCCTTCCTGACGCCCAGCGAAGCCCAGCTTTTCAGTGGTGGTGGCCTTAATATTCACACGATTCAAATCGGTTTCCAGGTCACGGGCAATGTTGTCGCGCATTGTACCAAGAAAGGGCGACAACTTTGGCGCTTGTGCGACGATTGTCGCATCGAGATTACCAATATGCGCACCCTGCTGATGCATCAGCGTTACCACGTGACGCAGCAGCTCACGACTGTCGGCACCAGCGTAGGCGGCATCGGTATCTGGAAAATGCTGACCAATATCACCCAATCCAAACGCCCCTAATATGGCATCACAAATAGCATGCAGTAAAACATCAGCATCAGAATGACCAAGTAAGCCCAAGTCATGTGGCACGTCCACACCACCCAGAATTAATTTGCGGCCTTCCACCAGACGGTGAACATCGTAACCATGCCCAATTCTCATCTCACTTGTCCCATCCACTTCAATTAACTGTTTACCTCAGCATTGCTCAGCCAAAATCGCGCCAGCGCTAAGTCTTCAGGTGTGGTCACCTTGAGGTTGCGCGCATCACCTTCGACCAATAGTGGTGCGTATCCGGCCCATTCCACGGCGGATGACTCATCGGTCACACTTACCTTTGCCGCCAGTGCAGCTTGCAGGCTCCGATATAGAAGACCAAAGCGAAACATCTGCGGCGTCTGCGCTTGCCACACCTGTGTTCGGTCGATCGTGGCAGCTATTCGGTCAGCCCGCTCTTCAGCCTGCTTTAAGGTATCTTTGGCACGTATCGCCACAATACCACCAACGGCATGATTTGCCACCTGCACCATCAAGTGCCGGAGATCCTGAGCGCCAAAGCAAGGGCGCGCGGCATCGTGCACCAACACCCAATCGTCATCGGCGGCACGTGCTTGCAAGGCAGCAAGGCCATTCAATACGCTCTGAGCTCTGGTCAGACCACCCTGCGTGGTGATCAGCTTGCGCATGCCCTGGGTGTTTAAGCTGTGCTCAACTTGCGGCCAAGTTGCATCGCCCGGTGAAACCGCGACCACCACGCCATCAATGTCATTGGCAATTAAAAATGGTGTCAATGCATGTTCAATCACTGTTCGGTCGTTAATGCGTAGATATTGTTTGGGCACAACACTCTGCATCCGCGAACCGATTCCTGCGGCTGGAACAACACACCAATAACGAGCCATCGTTAACCTGCCGTATACGTACTAAGGTAGTCATCGATTATCCGATGACACTGGTCGACACGCACGCCAGTGAGCGGCCAATTATTGTCCACCGTGATATCCGCCACCGTCTCGTACAACGGAAGACGTTCACAATACAAACGTGCCATAGGGTGTTGCGGCAGTTTCGCCAACCCGCGGTTATGTACATTCGAAACCCGTCGTAACAGGGTCGGCAAATTGATGCGTAGATATACGCGCACGCCACCATTGCCCAGGTGCCTCATCGCCGACTTACTGTAGACTGCACTGCCCCCTGTGGCGATCACCGTCCGTGTGCAATCCAAAGCAAGCAGCACGCGCTCCTCGACCTGTCGGAGATAACGCACACCACGCAAATTGACAATCGCCTGAATTGGCAAGTTTTGATCTGCCTCGATGAGCTTATCGGTGTCCAAGAAGTTCAGCCCTCGTCGTTTTGCCAAGCGTTTACCTAAGGTACTCTTGCCGCTGCCCGGCATGCCGATCAGGACAATATTGCCATTATGTCTCATCGCCATCCGCCGAGGATTTAAGGGCCTCGGGTGGAATACGAGAATCGGTTACCCAATCAAGGTGCATGTCTTCACTTTCAAAACTGTTGCCATCTTTATCGACAAAAAAGCGGCCAAACGCCACCGAGTTCTTGACGATACTGGCCGAACCGATCCGTGTGTATTCAAAAATAATACTTTTGGAAATACGAGCATTCTCACGAATATGACAACCATGGCCGATCCAGGTTGGGCCAACGATCATGGCCCCTGGCTCAACACGAGTACCACTGCCGATGTACACCGGGCCTTGAATCTCACATTGGTCCCACTCAATACTGGTATTTAGACCAACCCAGACGCCTGGACGAACCTGCGTGCCCGGCATCGGAATCGTGCGTAATTCCCCTTTCATGATCTTTTGATTAGCTTCCCAGTAGTCACTGATACGGCCGATGTCAATCCAGTTAAACGGCAGGTCAATAGCGTGAAACGGCAAACCCGCTTCAACGATTTTAGGAAACAGGTCACCACCAATATCATAGGTTTCGCCAGCAGGGATCAGGTCGAGCACTTCCGGTTCGAAAATATAGATACCGGTATTCACTTTGTTTGACAGCGCTTCTTCCACACTTGGTTTCTCTTGGAACGATGTGATCTGGCCATTCTCGTCCGACACCACAACACCGTAAGCAGAAACCTCTTCCGGCTCGACCGCCAGCGTGCAAATACTCGCCACTGCGCCGCTACGCCAGTGCTCTCGCACTGCCTTGGTCAGATCCAGGTCGATCAAGGCATCTCCGCAAACCACCAAGAACGTGTCATCAAAGAAACCGCCAAACTCTTGGATGCGCTTAATACCGCCAGCGGAACCGACCGCTTCGGAGACGATTTCAGCATCTTCAATATGGCCTTCAAATGAATAGCCTATTTGGACGCCAAGTCGCTCACCATGGCCGAAATAGCTTTCGATTTTCTCTGGCAAATGGCTGACGTTAATCATAATCTCATCAAAGCCATGGCGAGCCAGCTCTTCAATCAAATATTCCATTACCGGCTTACCAACGATTGGAATCATTGGCTTAGGCATTTCATTGGTCAAGGGACGAACGCGGGTACCTTTACCCGCCGCCAGAATCATTGCTTTCATCAGTATCCGTACGCAGTCACGCAGTTAAATATGTGGATATTCTAGCGGGTTTCTATGACGATTGGCAGCGTCTTGACCAGCGGCTCGGGTCTGGCTGACATGAATACCACTCCATGCGGTGATAAAGAACGCGGTGTGAGCCTAGCTGTCCAACCGGCCTAACCGGTAGCCTAACGCTGCACCTTGTGAAACAGATCCAATGTTTCAGTGCTTCGTAGCCCACACGCCAGTTTCTGTGAGTTAACAACTCGGCAAAATTCGACATCTGCATCGAACTTCATGCCTTTGAGAACATCATAGCGTGTCGACGCGCGATAGCCTCGCCGTATGCCACACTCCGCACGTTGTGACGTGATCAACAGCTCGCCCTCGTTGTCGGCAAATGTGAAAGCTTGCTTACAAAGCAACCCGCGTGACTTTCTGGAACTCCCAACAACACTTTCTGAGTAGAATAAAAAGCGCCCTCGTGAATCCCTATCGCCAACAAAGCAAATTTGCAAATATGATCGGTTCTTTTCGTTTACCTGCCCCAAGTAGCAATCTGACGCAAGGTAAGGCTGCGGGCGATTGGCACAGGCCGAAGCACTGACAATCAACCCCACGATAACCACGATCCGGCTGATCATATTAATTCGGTGCACTCCTTAGGCAGTGACTAACTCCTTCAATCGGCTTTACCCATCAACTCAGTGAGTTTTTTCATCAAGTCAGGATCGCTAAATACCTTTGTGTAACCACTCTCCTCCATGCGTTTTTGCGACAATTCAATCACACCACAGGTATCGTTGGCTTGCAGCATCTCCCTGTCTGGAAGCGGTGCGGGCGCATCGAGCAGCGTCTTTAGATCATTGAATTCACGTTGCGCGAAGGCCTCGTATTCATCCAAATACTTTTCTGCGGCCTCCTTTCCAACAATACGCTCGATTTCTCCCAAATAACATGACATCGCGTCACGCATCGGCGCATCCCAAGTTGGGTCTGGCAGCAACTCTGCCAACTCAGGCGCCTGCGCTTCAAACAACGCGCGTGTCTTGTCCGAAATAGTCGTGGTGGCGCTTTCTAATCGATCAAGTTGGGAGTCCGCATACGCATTACACGCAGCCGTGAAAACACAGACCGCTACAGCTACTCGAGTTAGGTGATGTTTCATGTCCTGTCCTTAGTTTTACGTTTTGAGTTGAAAGTTCAAAGATCCGAGTCGCCTAGTTTAAATTGTTTGCTCCCTCGTTTCAAAATAAGGCAATGACGTCTTACCGACAAAAACCATAGACTTGACGAAACGCGACCGCTATCATGACAAGACTTACATTTGTAAGTGTAAACGCAAATATCCCCCCAGTTTGCATTAATAAAAACCACAGAAATGAGGCCAACAATGAAGAATCCTACTCTTCTGACGGCAATCCTGGGGAGCGTTCTGGCGTTTAGCGCCCCCGTGATTACTGCCAACGAGCTGTCCACAACCGAGACCCTGCAATTGCTCGAGCAGGAAAAATCCACCACGAATATCTATCGCGCGTATTACCCATCGCAGGCGCTAGCCCGCAAGGCAAGCATCACCTTTCACGGCCAGCTACTGGAGACCAATTCAGAAGGCGGGTTTCTGGTTCTGCAACTCGACCCTGATGATATTGAGCAGCTAGAGCACTTCGGATTCAAAGTTCAACATGCATCGAGCTACATCAAACGACGCGCACTGGAACTCGAATCTAGCCAACAACGAATGCGAAATTTGCAATCCTTTCGATCGGATCCGCCAGATGCTGGCCGCGCGACCACCGATGTATCGATTCAGGCGATTCCAGGCTACCCATGTTACGAAACAGTCGAGGACACGTTCACAGCTGCGCAAAACTTAGTCAGCACGTATCCGCAGCTGGCAGAATGGATTGATGTCGGCAACTCCTGGGAAAAAACCGTCGGTCTGGGTGGTTATGATATTTGGGTGTTGAAACTAACCAATCAAACCACCGTCGGCGACAAACCGATATTGTTCGCCAACAGTGCAATTCACGCCCGTGAGTACACCACCGCCCCACTTAATCTGGATTTTGCACGCTGGTTACTCGAAGGCTACGGCAATGATGCCGACGCCACATGGATACTGAATCACCACGAAGTCCACCTAATGCTGCAAACCAATCCAGATGGACGAAAATTTGCCGAGTCCGGCTTGTCCTGGCGCAAAAACACCAATCAAAATTTTTGCAGCCCTACCAGCAATAACCGAGGCGTAGACCTCAACCGCAACTTCACGTTTAGCTGGAACAGCACAAATGGCAACGGCTCCAGCGGCAACCAGTGTTCATTAACCTACCGCGGACCACAAGCGGGTTCAGAGCCCGAGATTCAGGCGATAGAAGGGTATATCCGAAGTTTGTGGCCCGATCGCCGCGGCCCGAATCGCAACGATGCGGCCCCCTCTGATACCAGCGGTATTCATATCGACATTCACAGTTACAGCGAGTTGGTACTGTGGCCGTGGGGCGACGTGAATCAAGCTGCACCGAATGGTTCCGCACTGCGGACACTGGGTCGAAAATTTGCTTTCTTTAACGGTTACACACCACAACAATCCATCGGCTTGTACCCGACAGATGGCACCAGTGACAGCGTGAGTTATGGTGAACTTGGGGTCGCTGCCTACACCTTCGAACTAGGCACGAGCTTTTTTCAGGCATGCAACACGTACGAGAACACCATCTTACCTGACAATCTTCCTGCGCTAATATACGCGGCCAAGGTCGTGCGTACACCGTACTTAACGCCCTCTGGTCCCGACAGCATCAACCTCGGACTCAGCAATAATGCGGCTAACGGCGGCGTGCTAGCAGGTACCCCGGTGGTGCTCACGGCGACCGCCACGGACACCCGGTTTAACAACAGTAACGGCAGCGAGAGCACACAAGCAATTAACGCTGCCGAGTATTATATTGATCTCGCCCCATGGGAAGCCGGTGCATCGGCCATCACATTGAGCGCAAGCGACGGTAACTTCAACCAAACAACCGAGAGCATTTCCGGCACCATCAACACCAGCGGTTTGAGCAACGGGCAACACATTGTGTACGTGCGCAGCCGCGATTCCGCTGGCAACTGGGGCGCCGTATCTGCCATCTTTCTAAACATCACCGATACCCCACCGCCAAGTTGTAGTTATGAGGACAACTTCACAGCGTCGACCGGCTGGTCAAACTCACCAAGCGCCACCTGCAGCACGGGCACCTTCATTCGCGGCAACCCGAATCAAATCACCAACGGCGGCGTGGTAACACAAGTCGGTGGTGATGCTGGCGCGGATGGCTTTGCATTATTCACTGCCAGTAACTCATCTGCCGGCGTAAACGACGTGGACGGCGGTGTGTGCATTGCTACCTCACCGTCGATTGCGGTCAGCGACGCATCCACCCTGTCATTCGACTGGTTCCATGGCCAGCGCGATACCGGTGACGACAGCTCTGGCGACTACTTTCGGATTGAGTACTCAACCGATGGCGGCAGCAACTTCAACTCGATCGTGAACATCGGCGACAGTCGCACTCAGGCACAATGGGCAACGGCCTCCGCCACCATTCCAGCAGGTTCAAATGTGGTACTCAGAATCAGTGCCAGCGACGGACCGAGTGCTGGCGACTTGGTAGAAGGCGGAATCGACTCTGTCTCAATTTGTCCTGACTAACACAGTAGATCGCTGAGGTCTGGTTCACGGATTGAGCCAGACCTATTTTAGAAGGATTTATGCAGCAAGCGCATTCCAAACGAGCTATAAACTGCGCTGAGATACCCCACTCGGCACGACCGTTTTTTGACGATACCAGCAACATTATAGTCGAGACCAATTATCAGCAGCGTCCTGCACTGGCGACTCATGCTTCCAAAATACCTCTTTGTTAATACAGGCTTGGACCGCACGGATCAAGCGCGGCTACCCGCTGTCTTTGGCAGTGCATGTACAACGCGCTACCGCCGCACGGCAATTTTTTAACCTTATCTAAGAAAATCTTAAACCAAAGAAAATATTACATGTAACACCATTGACAGATTTACATGTAATATATATTCTATTTACATGAAGAGAAAAACATCAGCAGACTATCAGCGAGAATACCGCAAAAGATTGCGAGAACAGGGCCTGGTTAAAAAAGAAGTCTGGATACTTCCAGAGAATGGCACTCAGCTAAACAAGGTTGAGAAAATGCTTCGCTATTCTCAGCTGAACGGCAGCACAGGATTAGACATAGGAGAACAAAAAAACATGAACAATAGCGTCGCACACCGCTGGACAACAGAAAGCCTTTTTACCGCCTTAAAAGATCGCCCCACATTCAGCAACGGCAGCTGCTCAATTGAGATCATTGATGGCATCGACTCGTCAATAGTAATCGCCATGCACGAATACGGAGATCTACCAATTTTCATCACAGCAGGTGGCGATCAGATACTGGCTGAGGCGGTTCTGTTCTCGGCCGACGATGTCAAAGACACCGCCAAATTCAACGAGTATGTGTTAAAGACACACAAGTATTTACCGCTCTCGACAATTAGCCTTGACCACGATGAAACACATGGTGACTACTACCACATGTTCGGCGCACTCAGCGCCACATCCAGCATTAATGACGTCGTGCACGAGATTGAAGTCCTTGCGGAAAACGTTATCCAAGCAACTGAAGCATTCAGAGCATTCTTAAAAATTTAACCTGCCAGGACGGCACTGAACTGACAACCATAGATCGGAGTCCACAATGAATATTTGGTCCAAAATGATAACTGCCCTTCGAGGTGGTGTGAACGAAGCTGGTGAAGCAATTGTCGACGCGCAAGCGCTACGAATTCTTGACCAGGAGATTAGAGATGCATCAGAGGAGCTGAACAAGTCCAAGGACGGACTGGCATCGCTTATTGCTCAGCAAAAGCTAGCTGAGGAGCGCGCATCATCGTTAAAAGCCGATATTAAGAAGCACGAAGGTTTTATTGAAAGCGCGCTCGAAAAAGGTGATGAGTCGTTGGCCGTCGAAATTGCAGAGCGTGTCGCCAATTTCGAAGATCGTCTCGAAGCGGAATCTGAAGCAGGCAAGCAATATAAGTCTCAAGCAGACGCCTTGAGAGACTCGATGAAAAATGCAGAACACCAGATTAAACAACTGAAACAGCAGACCGAGACTATCAAGGCAACAGAGGCCGTTCAGCGCGCGCAACGCGTGGTCGCAGAACGCCATAATGGTAGCAATTCCAAGCTTCGCACTGCACTCGATTCACTTGAGCGAATTCAGGAGAAGCAAAAACTGAATGCAGCGAAAATGAGCGCTGCGGCAGAAATGGCAGAAGAATCATCGAATTCATCGCTGGATCAAAAACTTCGCGACGCAGGTATCACCAGCGAGAATTCAGCGGATCAAGTACTGCAGCGCATCAAAGCTAAACAAAAGAAAAAGTAGTCATTCAGTTTGAAAATACCAGCCATGAATTGGCACGCCATTGATATAGTCTAGTGCCAAGCTCCCCGGGGTTTTCAGAAATGTGTTAAAACACCGACGAAAACCCCAATCCTGCGAAACTGGAGGATAGATGTTCGCGATATTTTTACATGAAAGCATGGACCCGTTTCATCAAACGGTGACTTCTTTCCCAACTGTGATATACACCTTTTTGTTGATCATCTGCCTACTCTACTGGATCGTGGCTGTATTGGGCATGGTCGATCTCGACATTTTGGATCTCGACTACGATGGCGATGTTGACGCTGCCGACTCAGCACAAGCACAAACGGGCATTGCCGGACTCTTGCTTAAGTTTGGTCTAGGTGGTGTTCCTCTCACCATCACACTCAGCATTATCTCACTGATTGGATGGATACTTTGCTACTACTCAAGCTATTTCGCGGGGCAGATTGTTCCAACCAAGCTACTAAATTTCATTGCTTGCATCGCCATTTTTTTTATTGCCACTTACCTCTCGGTTCTGACCACCGCACAGGTAATCAAGCCGATTAGAAAGCTGTTCGCCAAACTCGACATTGATGAAACTAAACATATTATCGGACAACAGGCCGTGGTGCGCTCTTCGGTGGTGAACCAACAACGTGGTGAAGCCTATATGAGCGATGGAGGTGCTGGCATCTTGCTCAATGTACGCGCAACCGGTGATGAGGAATTTCAAAAAGGCGATGAGGTCGTTGTGATTGAAAAACTAAGCAATACCAACTTATATCGCGTCATCGCCAAATCTGAATTTAATGGTGAGTAACTCACTAAACACTCAAATCAACTAACAAAGGGAATACGTCATGGCAGACCTCACCGTCTACTCGCCACTTCTGATCGGGGTTGGCATCTTTATTGTCTTTATTCTTGGCATGCTCATGCTTATCAAGAAGTTTTACATCAAAGTGGAACAAGGCACCGCGCTTATTATCAATACACTCCGCGCCAAGCCCAAGGTGACTTTCACCGGCGGCATGGTTTTACCCATCATCCATATGAGGGAGTTGATGAAAATCTCCCTCATCACCCTCGAGGTGGATCGTCGCGGCAAAGACGGCTTGATTTGTAAAGATAATATGCGCGCCGATATCACGGTTGCCTTCTATCTACGCGTCAATGAGACTGAAGAAGACGTTTTACGCGTCGCCAAAAGCGTCGGCACACAACGCGCCTCTGATACCAATGCGGTATACGACTTATTCGCTGCTAAATTTTCCGAAGCGCTTAAGACAGTGGGCAAGAAAGTCGACTTTGAGGAGCTATTTGAAGACCGACAACGCTTTCGTGACGCCATCGTAGACGCCATTGGAAGCGACCTCAACGGCTACTCTCTCGAAGACGTGGCGATTGACTACCTTGAACAAACCCCAAAATCAGCACTCGATCCACACAATATTTTGGATTCACAGGGCATCAAGAAAATTACTGAACTCACTGCCACCCAAAACATTCAAACCAATATCTTCGAGAAAGACGAAGAATTGGCTATTACTAAGAAAAATGTAGAGGCTCGTGAAGCCATGCTGGAACTTGAGCGCCAACAAGCAGATGCCGAGGCCAAACAAGCACGGGAAGTGGCGACAGTCATCGCCCGAGAGGAAGCTGAAACTCTGAAGATTCAAGAAGAAGAACGACTCAAAGCAGAAACCGCCTCTATCGAAGTCGCGCGCGATCTAGCAATTCAAACCGAGAACCAACAGCGTGAAATTGAAATAGCCAATGAAAATCGCCAGCGCGCGGTTGCGATCGAAGTCGAAAAAGTCGACCGCACCAAACGCATGGAGCGGGTCCACAGTGACCGCGAAGTCGAGCTGACCCGCATCGAAGCCGACAAAGACGTTGAACGTGAGAAGAAAGCCATCGCCGATATTATTCGCGAACGCGTCGCGGTTGATAAGACCGTTGCAATCGAGGAAGAGAAGATCAACGAAGTACGCGAAGTTTCTGAGGCTGATCGCGCCAAGCAAGTTCAAGTGAAAGCCGCTGAAGCGCTAGCCGAAGAAGAAAAGGTGCGAGAAGTGAAAGCAGCTGAAGCAGCCGAGACTGCTGCCAAACACAAATCGGTAGAGATCACTACGCTCGCCAGCGCCAATCTGGAAGCCGCAGATAAAGACGCCAATGCTAAAATCCGACTGGCAGAAGGCATTAAGGCACAGGAAGCCGCCCAAGGTCTAGCGCAGGCCGAGGTTATTCGTGCTACGGGCGATTCAGAAGCCGAAGTGATTCGCAAGAAAGGCGAGTCCGAAGCCGCTGCCAAATTACAAGTGGGCACCTCAGAAGCCGAAGTCACACTGCGACAATTTAAAGCCGAGGCCGAAGGTTTGACCGACAAGTTCACCGCCATGAATGCAATGAGCGAGGACGCGCGATCTCATGAAGAGTTCCGCATGACGCTTGAAACCGCGCTCAAAGAAACATTGGCCTCTATAGAAGCCGGTAAACTGATATCGCAAGAGAATGCTGAAGTGCTAGCCACGGCCTTGCGCGAAGCAAAAATCGACATCGTCGGTGGTGAAGAGCACTTCTTCGACACCTTCGCCAAGTCACTATCGATGGGCAAAGCGATCGACGGCCTCACTAATAAGAGCGATACCATCCAAAACCTATTGGGGCAACTCTCTCAGTTTATGCCCAAACCTGACGAAGTTCAGTAGTTATCTGATGATGGAGCGCCGAAGCCAGCTTCACAGGCTTCGGCGACTGCCCGCGACCAACCTGAAGGAGAAATGTTAATGAACAACTCAACTGATTCCGCTCGCGACCATGTTGAAATGGCATTAAAGGCGGCTGAAGCATTTGCCAATGACGGCAAACTTGATGCCAGAGAACTTACAGCGATTATTGATATCGCAGAACGTGATAGCGTGATTGACCAGGAAGAAATTCGTGTACTGCGAAACATTATCGCGCGGCTTGAACCGGCTGAAGTCACGCCTGCGCTACGCGCCAAACTGGCTGAACTATTCGACAAAGTAAACAATCAAGGCTAACCGCAAAGGGATTCAAGCATGCCGCAGACCGATACACAAGTTGTCGACAATGCCGTCGCACAAGCCGGTGCGTACGACATAATTCGCAAGCGTCTAACCGAACAAGGTCACACGCTTAGCACGCTGACACAAACTCTGAATAACGAACGCTTATCCGAGTTCGGCGGCGTTCAGTTCAACGCCATTGGACGCACACGCATCCGCACTGAGAATAACTGCATCGCACGAGACATCGTTCAGGTCGGCGACCAGCTATTGTTCGGCTACAACGTATTTATCGGACTTAAAAAGGACACGCGTGTAAATGATGTCTTCGCGCTGTTTACGTTTGATCGCCAGGCAGATCAACTGGAACTGGTTGAAAGCGACATCACCCAGTCCTTTTTGTTCGAAGCGCGCTTTAAAAGCGATTTTGAAGAACTTTATCGTTATTACAAAGAGGCACGATTAGTTCAGCTGATCAATAAAAATGGCAAGCTTCTGGCTGGCTTCCAAGTTGGGGAACGCGAGAACGACCTGCGAGTTTTCAGGTGGTCTATCTCACCTGACGGCAAACAGCTAGACTACATCGACAATCGCGGCGAGCGAGACATACAGCTACCGAATCAATACGACTTTGAGTGGATCGAAACCAATCGCGATCACTTTGTGCACGGCAAACATCCGCACGTCAACATTGCTGACACAGTTTTCGTCGAAACCATTGGTGGCGACTTAACGATCAAAATCGAGAACAATACAGAAGACGGTCTCGGGATATATTCCGAGCCGGTAGACGAACCCAACCAATCTCTCGACGATGGCCAAATCAATTATGCGCTGGTAGGACATTTGGTCCTGCTAGCGATTACGCCGTACAAAGAAACGACAACCCGCTACTTGGTGTATAACACCTTAACTGAAAATGTCGACCGCATCGACGCCATTGGTGACTCCTGCATTCAACTGCCAGAGGACCACGGCATTATCTTCCCAGGTGGCTACTATCTGGAAACGGGGGACACCAAGTCGTTTCCTGGCGACATTGATGGGTTGCGATTCAAGCGGGTCATTCGCTCACCGAATGGCGAAGACGTGCTGTTCGTATTCTACGAAGACGTGGCGGGCAAGGTCGCCCTATTCAGTTACAACTTAATCACCAAGTCCCTACAAAACCCAATCTTTAGCAACGGCTATGCGCTGTACGATGATGGAACCTTAATCGTCTTCTCTGCGGAACAGGAGCCAACACGAGTTCACCCCATGCAGGTTTGGCAAACTTCGTACATCAGTGACGAGTACGCGAGCCAACAACCCGAGAGCACCAGCGAACTGGGGCGCATTGGCAACTCGGAGCTGGTGCGTGGAATTTCAGACTTATATTCCATCAACCAGCTAATTCAGAGCGATGAAGTCTCGATGCGTCATTACGAAGAACTCAATGCCGTAAGCAAGAAAATCTTTGACCAACACTATTGGCTGGACGACACACGCCATTCAGACATCGCAAAAAATTTGCGCCAGATTGCAGAGACTGCAGAACTGGTAATCGATGAATTCGAAAAAGTCCAAAGCATTCAGAAGCAGTCATCTCAGGCGCTTAAAGAGGCCAAAGCACAACAGCGCTCATTACTCACACGCATCGCCACAACGACATGGGAAACCGCGTCACAGTTTATTAGCGCGATCGCGGACATTCGCAAACAACGTGGTCACATCGCGACCATTCGCGAGTACCGATACATTAATCAGGATGACCTCGCGCAAATGGATGCTGAACTGGTTGAGGCAGAACAGACATTGGGAGCCAGCACTGTTGATTTTCTTGGCCGTGAATCAGCACTGACCACCTACACGGAACGCACCACTGAATTTGCAGCGGCAATCGAAAACGCAGAGACAAACGCGGATATCCGCCCGGTCCTCACCGACATCGATGACACTACCGCGCAACTGGACTTGTTATCTGAACTGGTCACTACACTCAAGATTGACGATACGACACTACGAACCCGAATTGTCGATGGAATTTCAGAAGTTTACGCCAATTTAAATCAAACTAAGGCCAAAGGTTCGCAAAAACAGAAAGGTCTGGGTTCGGAAGAAGCCACCGCCCAGTTTTCAGCCCAGTTTAAACTGTTCTCACAAAGTATTACCAATGCGTTGGGCATTGCTGACACACCGGAAAGATGTGACGAACAACTTGCCAAATTACTGGTGCAACTCGAGGACCTCGAAAGCCAATTCAGTGGTTTTGAACAATTCTTAGCGGACATTTTAGAAAAGCGCGAAGCGCTGTACGATGCCTTCGAAGCTCACAAACAAAGCCTAATGGAGGCTAGACAACGTCGCGCTCAAACTTTGGCCGACTCCGCAGCGCGCATACTCACAAGCATCGAAAAACGATCGCTCAGATTGACCGAGATTGATGAGCTCAATACCTATTTCGCGTCGGATGCGCTGGTACTCAAATCGACAGAAATCGTGGGACAACTGCGTGAATTGGATGCCGACGTCGCTGCTGACGATATCGCGTCTCGATTTAAGGGGTTGAAAGAACAAGCAATCCGAACATTGCGCGATAAAACAGATATTTTTGAAGATGGCGGCAAAGTCATCAAACTGGGCCCTAAGCATAGATTCAGTGTCAATCAACAAGAACTCGATCTGACCATCATTCCTAAGGAAGACCGCCTTACATTCCATCTTATCGGGACCGACTACTACGAACCCGTCGCAGATGAGCGCTTGCACCAAAGCCAACAATTTTGGGCGATGTCTCAGGAATCCGAAACCAACACAGTCTACCGCGCAGAATATCTGAGCTATCTAATTCTCGAAACTGCACAAAGTGGCAATGGCGAGTTATCAATGCAGCAACTCCTAGTGGACGCCCAAGACTTAGGGGCACTTACTAAAATCGCAAGAGACTTCTCAACGCCATTGTATAAACATGGCTATCAGAAAGGGATTCATGACCACGATGCTGCGCGCATTTTACACGCCATACTTCCTGCGATCGATGCAGCGGGGACCTTGATATACGAACCGGAAGCGCGCGGTATTGCGCAACTATTTTGGGCATCAGTCGCTCAGATTCACCCTGATGACGGTGAAACAAAAAGACAAAATTGGCAGCAAAGAGCACAATCGGCGGCGCGCTTACACCACCTATTTAATGACAATTCTGCCCTTGCACAACTGTCCGCTGAGCTTGCTGGAGAAATCGATTCGTTCTTAGCATCACACCCAATCAAGTTGACGCAAACCAGCACCAACCGAGTCAGTGCATACCTAGTTGATGAACTCGCACTTGGAAACAAGGGATTTGCTCAGAGTCAGCACGCCAAGTCGTTGATCGACGACTGCCAGCATGTACTTGATTCCGATTCACGGCACGCACTCGAAGAATCATTACAAACCCTTGCAACTGAACCAGCCCAGCAATGGGCGCTCGCGAAGCATTGGCTTGAGGCTGTTGCGCGCAATCAAGGCGACAAAACGACACTTCGGTTTGTACCGGAAGCAGCTGCCAACTTAGTCGCAAAACTGGAGCTGCGTCCATGTTCCGAAAAACTACAACTTCAGGTCGACGACCTACTCGGAGACCATACGCGCATTGACGGGCAGTCACTTAAATTCAGTATCGATGAGTACATGCAACGATTGGCGCACCATCACCAACACGTGGTACCTGAATATTTGGCGTATCTTGAATCACGTAGCGCGCTGATGAAGCGCGAGCGAGCGAGACTGAAACTGAACTCATTCAAAGCTAAACCCCTTAGCTCGTTCGTGCGCAACCGTCTCGTGAATGAGTCTTACTTGCCTATTATTGGCGACAATCTGGCCAAGCAGATGGGGGCGGTCGGCGACAGCAAACGCACCGACTTGATGGGCTTACTGATGATGATTTCACCGCCCGGATACGGCAAAACCACTCTGATGGAATATGTCGCAAACCGTCTGGGTTTAATCTTCATGAAAATCAACTGCCCTGCGCTTGGACATGATGTTACGTCACTTGATCCAGAGCAGGCCCCTAACTCTACCGCCCGTCAAGAGTTAGAGAAAATAAACCTCGCTTTCGAGATGGGTAACAACGTTATGTTGTACCTTGATGACATCCAGCATACCCATCCTGAGTTTCTGCAAAAATACATTTCACTATGTGATGGAACACGCCGAATCGAAGGCGTGTGGCGCGGCGAAACCAAAACCTACGACATGCGGGGTAAAAAGTTCTGTGTGGTTATGGCTGGTAACCCTTACACCGAATCCGGTGAAGTATTTAAGGTTCCAGACATGCTTGCAAATCGTGCTGACATATACAACTTAGGGGACATCTTAGGCGGCATGGAAGCACAGTTTGCATTGAGTTATATCGAAAATGCATTGACATCAAATCCAGTTTTAGCCCCACTTGCCACGCGTGATATGAACGATCTGTATAAGCTTGTGGGCATTGCTCAGGGACAAAATATTGCCACCACCGAGCTGAGTCACCAATACAGCGCAGCTGAAATAAATGAAATCACCAACGTGCTGCAAAAATTATTCGTAATCCAAGAACTCATTTTAAAAGTCAATCAGCAGTACATTAAGTCGGCCGCCCAAGCCGATCGTTATCGCACAGAACCGCCTTTCAAACTCCAAGGTAGTTATCGAAACATGAATAAGATGGCAGAGAAGGTGTCTGCCGTAATGAACGACGCCGAAATACTACAGCTAATGGAAGATCACTATCAAGGCGAAGCACAACTGTTAACCAACGGCACTGAGGAAAACCTGCTTAAACTGGCCGAGTTACGCGGCAATATGACCGAAGATCAAGCGCGCCGCTGGGAGCAAATTAAAGAGGACTTTCGTCGGACCAAATCTCTGGGTGGCGACGATGCCGACGCAGGTACTCGTATCGCGAATCAGGTGATGGATCTGGTTAAAGGCGTGGGCTTGTTAAAAACTTCGTTGGAAACCTCTTCCCAGTCTCATTTGGAAGCACAAGCGGCACAACAGACGACACTCATCTCGAGCTTGTCCAAGCAACAAGGCAAAGAAACCAAGGAACGGCTATCGGCACTTATTCACTCGATGGATCAAATTGGCAAATCATTGCGCGAACAACCTTCGCCGGTGGTCGAAGTCGTCAATACACCATCGCCCAAAATCGTCAGCACTTTGGATGCTCTCGCCAGCGCCATGGAAAACAGCATTCAACCATTAATTCTGAGCATGGAGAAAAAAATGGACATCGATCTGCGTACCCTAGAACGAATCCAGGAGTTGACCAGCAAAATCGAAGTCGCGCGCAAACATGCTTCGGAAACAACACGTAGACGAGAAAGTGGCAAGAAGAATGAGGGCTAGGCTAGGCATGCATACCACCATCGAACCACGAGGGCTGCAATCAACAAAATGCCAGTTGTGCATACTAAAGGACGAATCACGGACCTTAGATTACGCGACTAATAGTTGGTATAAAACTCGTTTTATACCCTCAAATCAACTCAAGTAGACTCATCGCGCAGGCCTGAATATTTAAACTACAATTGAGCGAGAGTACGATCATCTCTGATTATACTCACACCGGACTAACTGCATTGGTTACTGTCCTTTTTGGGAAAGCCTTCGCCAATAGCCTGAGCCCGTGCGGCTAGCTCATAGGCCTCGCTCGCGGTCACCTTGATTTTTTGGCCCTGCACTAACGGCACCATTGCGCTCAAAAGTTCATCGATCGCGGACTTGTGATTACGTATCGGTGCTCGTTGTGACTCACAAAAAGTCACATTTTTAGGGTCGAGCTTTACCGAAAGATCAATAAGCGAATAAGCTTGCTCGAGTAGGTCAATGTCAACTATGACGCCTTCACTAGAGACCGCGGTAGCCATTTTATCGCCCGCCTCGCGAATCAATGCGGAGGAAGCCAACATAAACTCATGTCGAGATGGAAAAAAAGCCACTATTGCTGAGTAAAGCCGGCTCTGTAAATCGAATATATTCTGTCTAGCCTTTTGCTGCACGTCACGCTTTGAACGATCCTGATTGAGTAAGTCCTGTAGCTGTTGCTCCTGAGTGAGCCCGAGCAAGAGGTCGTGGATCATAAACGTTTGTTTTACTTCATGCATTTTCGCTTCGATTACCGGCGCAATGGCGGCACTGGAGGCACGAACCTGATCATCTATAGCGGCCGCCACATGCGCTATCTGTTTTTGCATTTGCTCAGGAGCCGGTGTCGTTCGAGGTCGAAAACCCTCGGCCCGACGCCGATACACAGTGGTAGCTGCCAGTATTTGACCGAAACGAACAAACAGCTCGGTTCGATCACTTTTTGGATCGCCATCACTTATATAGCCGCTGGGAACACCATTCCATGCTGACGTGTTTGTGATCGAGGTGGTCGACTGCATTTCAGCTAGCTGACCGGATAAAACACCGGCGTCTGACTCATTCGACTCAGCTCCGCACCCAGCAATTAAAGTCGCCATCGTGAGCAAAACAATATTAACGATTTTCATAGGTCTTTCCAGGTTATAAACAAAATGCAAGAACATGATTGTTAACCGCCTTCACGACAAAACACGCATCCTCAGCCGGCGCTTCATACGCGCCAATGTCGCACTCATCACCTAAGGGACGTTCCACGCCGCGCTGATCTGCACGATAATCACCCAGGCTAAGTGCTAATTCAGCTCCGCTTCCACGACAGCCGGTATGATAGTAGATAACAGCAAAGGGAAAGCCGACACTAACTTTGAACGGCAAGCCCGCATCAATTGCCGGGCTATTGGCAGCCAGCGCGTGCGTCATGGTGTTACCCCCATTATCTTGCAGTGGCCCAATGATCGATCTCAGCGCAGTACTGTGGTAGTCACTGGTGAGCAACTGATTGTCGTTGCCAACAAAGAGCGGGCTGTTAGTGGCATCACCATAGCTGAGCGCATTGGTTCCCAAAATATTATGGGACAAATCCATTAATTGCGCGTCACCAGGACTGATAAACACAACTTCAGCACCTTCTGCTGCCGAGTTCCCCGCGATAATCGTGTTTCGAATTATGACGGAATTCCCTTGACTTTGCCCGGTCACGAACGGGGTAAACAGCGTGATACCACCACCAATTGACAGCGCTGTGTTCTCAGTGATCGTAGAATTAAAAATCGAGAGTTGTGCATTCGGCGCAGCACCAAGCGAAACACCTGCGCCTTCTGTCGCCGAATTGCCTGAAACGGTCGAATCCAATATGGTTACACTACTATTCGCAGCAAGGCCGATCGCACCGCCACTCTGTCCGGCGGAATTGCCTTGTAATAGGCTATTGCGGATCACGGCGTCACCACTTTGAACCCAAATGGCACCACCGTAGCTTGCGGCACTCCCGGTGATTTCGACATTAGTCATTGATAGTTCACCCGCCACGCGAATAGTGCCGCCGTCAAACCCACCGCTTTGCCTCCAATCCTGCAATGATAAATTTTCCAGCTGTAAGTCGCCATTGTAAGCGACGGTAAACAAACGTATCGAATCCGCACTGAGTGTCCTGGCGATCTCTAACAATCTGTCGCCAGGACCGACTATGCGAATCTCCGACTCGATTTCGGGCGTTGCTGAACTGCCTCGACTAGGGTGGCTATACGCCATTGCTGATAGTTCATAACGGCTAAAAAAAGGCGAAAATAGAATGGTGTCGAGCCCATCAGTGCCCGCCGCACAACCGCCAACCGCTGAGTCCGTGTTCGCGGAGTTAATTGCATCCACTAAATCACAACCGGGCGCACCGGGCAGTGCGACCACATGAATCGTTGCAGCTAACGTGTTCGAGGTAGTTACCAGCAGACCTAGCGTAAGCGACACGGCGATAAGCAGACCGTGCATTAATGACAAGTTACGCTGGGCAGTAATATATTGACCGGTGGTATTCATTCGTCTCTCCCGATCAATCAGGCCGACGCATCACCCAGTTTTGGGTGTCCACTTTGCTGTTGCATGCATGGATAGTCACCAAGTCATCTTCGCCACGGTTTTTGTTACCGCCAATATCAAGACACTTTCGGGTATGCAGATTGATAACGTTGAAGTCGTTATCTACCCGCCACAGCTGATCCCAATGGTCCGAGCAATTCACGATGCTGACGATGCCGCCATTGTAGTTTTCACTTGCACTTTTAACATTCAAGCACGTGTTTGTGAGTGGCTGCCTGATCCGTAAATAACGCCCTTTGATCTCAAAAGACCAGACTTGGAACGGTTTTTTATAGTCACACTCGCTTACCCGTGCTTCTTGGTAGACTTTTTTGGGGCCGGCGGTCAAACATAAACGCCCCTGTTTGCCATTCGCCAGTTTAGATGGAAACTTATGCGTTTGAAGCCTTGCGAGCGCATTGACGGAGTATTGTCCATTCCCATCTTCGATCTTTAAGGTCAGCGTTAATGGCGCATGGCTTTGGCCATGTAAGTAATCCGTAAACTGCCCTTCAATTTTAAGCCCTTGCGTATTCAACAAGTTCACCTCGTCACCGTCGATGACGCTGCTAACAATTGCATCAATATTGCTAATCGTGAAACGCCCGGCACTATCCGTTCTGGTGGCGTAGCTCTTTAGTGAATACAGTCGGGAATCTTTAACCGACACATCTCGCGCAAAGATGGTTGGTCGCACAATGGTAAAATCCTCGAACTGTAAAGAGATATTGCGCAAAATAACGTCACACTCGAAGCCATTACTGCAGTTGAAACGGTCGTAGTCAATCGACCCTTCTGCTGTGGTATTAGCGTAGCGCCACGCGGCAAATTTTGCGCCAACTCTAATTTCTGAGTCGACCAGCACGGAACGAGAATTAGTGATTGAGTTAACACCCAACAATTGGCCTGTATCATCATTCAATAGCGTGACATCATCCGCCGCACCAATTACGAGCATATCTGTGCGGCCGACAACGTCGCCATCGCCCTCGTCCGTCCAGCCTGATAACTGGCAAGTCTCTGACTCGATCGCACTCGACTCTCTGGCCTCGAAATATGGATCACCTCGGTACCCTGGGTACATCATCTCGAAGTTTTCCCTGTTGGTGCGCACAAGCACTTCACACGCCGCTGGAAGCAACTCGGTATTGGGCGGCCCGTTGCTACATACTTTTTGAGTTTCGAGTAACTCCGCAGAATTTGGACCCATCTCTGGATCTCTGTAATCAAGCAATACAAAGCACTCAACTTCGTAAACTTGACCTTGAATATCCGCTGGCCCTATGCCTGTGTGATCTACAGAGCACGCACTGATTAGCGTGCATAACGCGAGTATTGATACTAACTTTAACTGTGAAGTAGGGTACATTTTGATTGTCTTCGTTAAGGGGTAAATTTAGGCCGCTAAAACCACGACATAAACGATAATGCGACACCTTACGTGACAAACCGAACCGTAAACAACTGGCCAAATAGCCATGCCTATCTAATTCGTGCGATTCTCAGGAAGTTAGTGGCCGGCTTTATTCCCCTTGTACGCGAACCGATACTTTCAACTGTGGCAGGATCAATCTAACACTGTCGCTTCAGCTGAGTTCCAGCCAAATATCACTGCCAAGAGACAAACCATGACAACGTTAAAAAAGCAAACCACGGCTAAAATTGAAGCTGGGCGCCAAGCCAACCCTGAGTTCATGAAAAAAGTCGATGATATTATCGATCAAGCGAAACGCTTCCAACAAGGCAGTAACGCTATTGAGGTTGGTGCAAAGGCACCAGAATTTGTGCTGCCTGACCAACAGAATAAGTCGACCATATTGGTCGATATGCTAGCCAAGGGGCCAGTGGTCGTCACTTTTTATCGAGGTAGTTGGTGTCCTTATTGCAACCTGCAACTAAGAGCCTTGCAAGCACGGACAGCCGACATTCAGGCGCTAGGGGCCGAGCTCATTGCGATCAGTCCGCAAGTGCCAGACGGATCAATGACGCAAGACGAAATAAGCGCGATGAATTTCATCGTATTGTCTGATCAAGATGCCATCGTCGCCGCACAGTATGGCGTTGCCTGGCGTGTTCCCGACTTTCTACTTGAACACATGCGGGTAGACCGTCAGCTCGACCTCGAACAACTCAATAATGGGAATGCCCATGTATTGCCAATCCCGGCCACCTTTGTCATAAACCGTGATGGCACGATCACTTGGCGTTACGTTGACGTGGATTATCGAACACGCTCAGAGCCGGATGATATTATTGAGGCACTACGCGCTTTAGCTTAAGACGGTTGCTCTTGGCAACACGTCGAGATACCGGCAGCATGTAGTTTGGCCTCGGTTTATTTGCTACAGTGACTCTAATTATCCGTAGCATGTCAAAAGCAACGCACACCTTACAGCGGTAAAGACACGCACTATCGGACAACCCGTCGACCTTGATCAGGAGTTAAAAAGAATGCGTTATATGAGTTTGATCTGTGTTTTCTTACTGGGCCTAAACGGCGCATCGGCATCAGACCCATCGTTTTCAAAGGGCCCGGTGTTTTTAAACTACGGAAGCACCATCACCATCGAAGGTGGCTTGGCGACCCCTCAAGAAGAACACTTTAAAGTTGTGTTCGACGTGGCAAAAAGCGCTGAGAACAATGTCGTGAACCGCCAATTTGATAGCATTGCTCGTTTTATAAACATGCACGTCCGAGCCGGCGTGCCACGCGAGCACATAGCCGTTGCGCTCGTGGTGCATGGAAAAGCATCGTTCGACGTTCTTCAAAGTGACGCTTATCAAGCCAAGTTTGATCACAATAATGCCAGCGCTGAGTTGGTTTCTGAACTGCTGGCTAACGACGTAGCAATATTTTTATGT
Organism: Arenicella chitinivorans; assembly: GCF_014651515.1. Taxonomy (NCBI): domain Bacteria; kingdom Pseudomonadati; phylum Pseudomonadota; class Gammaproteobacteria; order Arenicellales; family Arenicellaceae; genus Arenicella; species Arenicella chitinivorans. The sequence goes on along the minus strand of NZ_BMXA01000002.1, from coordinate 758,195 downwards.
GGTCAATCGGCGAGCTATTTAGGCATCGATCGCACGCAATTAATTGACGGCGTTCAGATGTCACTGTCTGCGATGACGGCCAATGCATTACTGCAACAACAGGGCTACACACTCAACCCGTTTTGACCTGCCACATTCAACACTGCGTGGGAACACACCATGCCCAAAAGGCAGAGCACTAAATAATGAACCCCCTTTCTCATCTCAGTTTGATTCCGATCTAAGGATTCTTCGCTCCGCTCAGAATGACGGATCTTGTGGCTGCTCTTGCTTGATGGAATAGATATTGACAGAGACTAGTTTAATCTAACCCAAGCTGTCGTTAGCCGAGGCCTGATTGAATGGAACTCTGGGCTCATCTTCTCCTTATTTATAGCGCTATAAAGGTTCCAACTTACTTGAGTCTGATACATTAAACTAGTCCCCCTTTTAACTACGATAAGACGACTTCACGTTGACACTTAATTCCCAAACGTGGTTCCTTGTATCAAGTAGCCGCTAAACGAGACGTTAACCGAGGCCCCTGTCGTCGAGACATCACCGTTATATGCCAACATACTCTCACCGCCGTGCAGTACCAGATAGGGCGTTGACATACTCATATGGTTTAGTCGTCCCAGTTGAAACCTTAGCCTGTGAGACGGCTGCGCAGGAAAAACCCCGCCACCATCGCGCCCGTAGCTGATACTCGCAGTTCTGTCGCTTTCGAACAGCGCATTACCAACCACGAACATGTCAGTTATCATCAGCATATGCCCCTGCGGCACCGGGATCACGGGTTGCCTAGTATCTGAACGATAACAAGTCACGTTGTCCGATTCAGACGCGTTTTTTGATAAGACGACTTCTCGACAGTAAACCGGAATCGCGCCCACACCCGTCGGACTTGAATCAAACAACGGAACGACAACAACCTTATTCTGAGCACTGGCCATTGTTGACAACATGAGCATGCAAATAGTGGTGAAACAGTTAACAAATTGCCGCATTTGATGAGACCCTCAAATTATTGACTTTCATTAGGCATCTAGGGTATCACTCGCCTGCCTCAAGCTGTTATCACTAACATGAATAAATAAAACACCTCATCAAATGCCTGCAAATCGGCCGAGACTGAATTGATGGCGACTGTGTAAAAGAGCATCCCAACAGAGAGCCCTGCAGAATACTCACCGCAAAGGGGCTGTGTGCGAACTGAGAGAGTTTTCGCCACAACCTCCAGAAATGGAGACAATGTACCAACCACCATCGAAGTTGCGCAGCGTTATCCCCATAAATCAGGATATACGGCGTACGATTACATAGCGCTAAAGATCAGGTATAAGTATCTACCTGCCATCATCACTGTCGTCATCCGCTAAGTACAGTGCGATCAGAAAAATAGAGACAAACAGCAGACCGGATAGCGTACTGGATTTGACCAAGCTGTCTGCCCAAGGAATGACATCGCGGATGGCGGACTGCGACAAGGCGTTTCTAAGCACACTACCAATCCAGAAAACTGCACTGATCAGGAAGGCAAATAGTAGCCTGGAACGCCAAGCCAATGCGGTAATCCGAGTCATGGTATCGCTAAGTTCAAGTTAAAGATCACTTTAACACACTGCCAAGATCACACATAAAAACTCACCACACGACACTTAGCCGCGCGGTGAGAATGGCCATACAGTTCGACTAGTGCTCGACCGCTTTCTGAAACACCAGCTCATCGTCTTTGACACCGATATGCACGACATCACCGGGTCCGAATTCTCCGCCCAGTAGGCGTTGTGCCAGCGGATTTTCGATTAGCGTTTGAATACTGCGCTTAAGTGGTCGCGCGCCGTAGACCGGATCAAACCCGGCTTGCCCGACTAGGTCGAGTGCGGCGTCTGAGATATCCAGTTTGACGTTTTGCTGGGCCAAGCGGCTGCGCAAAATGTCGACCTGAATCGTCGAGATGGCACGCACGTGGGCCTGATCCAAGCTGTGAAATACCACGATGTCGTCTACTCGGTTGATGAACTCGGGGCGGAAATGCGCGCGGACGCTTTCCATCACCTCGGCTTTCATCGACTCGTAGTCGCCATCGTGTTCGTGCACACGTTGAGAACCAAGATTGGACGTCATCACAATGACGCAGTTTTTGAAATCAACTGTGCGGCCTTGTCCATCCGTTAAACGTCCGTCATCCAGCACTTGCAGCAGAATATTGAACACATCAGGATGCGCTTTTTCGACTTCGTCCAACAGGATCACAGAGTACGGTTTGCGCCGCACCGCTTCGGTCAAATAGCCGCCCTCCTCATAGCCAACGTAGCCTGGCGGTGCGCCGATCAGCCTTGCCACGGAGTGCTTCTCCATAAATTCCGACATATCGATACGTACCATGGCGTCATCGGTGTCAAACATGAACTCAGCCAGCGCCTTGGTCAGTTCTGTTTTACCGACCCCAGTGGGGCCTAAGAACAGGAATGATCCAGACGGTCGATTCGGGTCAGACAGGCCTGCACGGGAACGACGCAGCGCATCCGCCACAGCCGTGATGGCTTGATCCTGACCAATAACACGCTGATGTAGCTTGTTTTCAATCGTCAGCAGCTTCTCACGTTCGCCTTGCAGCATCTTCGCCACCGGAATACCGGTCCAACTGGCGACCACCTCGGCGATTTCCTCATCAGTCACATTGCTGCGCAGAAGCTGGTTGGGCTTACCGTTGTTTTCGTTACTTTGTGCCTTAGCAAGCTGCGCTTCCAATTCCGGGATCACCGCATACTGCAACTCCGACATCTTGGCCAAGTTACCGGCACGCTGTGCGACGTCCATCTCCAGTCGAGCGGCTTCTAGCTCTTCCTTAATGTGCTGCGCACCATGCACGGCGGATTTCTCAGCCATCCAAATTTCGTTCAACTCGCCGAACTCTTTTTCCAGCTCATCGATTTCGGCCTGCAAATCCTTCAAACGTTTTTTCGAGGCCTCGTCGCTTTCTTTGCTCAGTGCTTCACGCTCGATCTTGCGACGAATGATTTGCCGTTCGAGTTTATCCATTGCTTCCGGTTTGGAGTCAATTTCCATACGAATGCGACTCGCCGCCTCATCGATCAAATCAATGGCCTTGTCTGGTAAGTTACGGTCGGTGATGTAACGATGCGACAACGTTGCTGCCGACACAATGGCCGGATCGGTGATGTCGACACCGTGATGGACTTCGTATTTTTCCTTCAATCCACGCAGAATCGCAATGGTGTCTTCCACCGATGGCTCGTCCACCACGATCTTCTGGAATCGACGTTCCAGCGCTGCGTCTTTTTCAATGTATTGGCGATATTCGTCTAAGGTGGTCGCGCCGACGCAGTGCAATTCACCGCGAGCGAGGGCTGGCTTAAGCATGTTACCGGCGTCCATTGCGCCTTCGGCCTTACCGGCACCAACCATGGTGTGCAATTCATCAATAAACAGAATGACCTGGCCTTCCTGTTTGGACAAGTCCTTAAGCACCGCCTTTAAGCGCTCTTCGAACTCACCACGAAACTTCGCGCCAGCGATCAGGGCACCCAAATCCAAAGCCAGCAAACGCTTGTTTTTGATCCCTTCAGGCACCTCGCCATTGATAATCCGTTGCGCCAGGCCTTCAACGATCGCGGTTTTACCAACCCCGGGCTCACCAATCAGTACCGGATTGTTTTTGGTACGACGTTGCAATACCTGAATTGTGCGACGAATCTCGTCATCACGTCCGATCACCGGGTCCAATTTGCCGCGCTCAGCGCGCTCAGTCATGTCAATGGTGTATTTTTCCAGCGCTTGCAGTGTGTCTTCCGCATTGGCGTCGTCAACGTTGGCACCACCGCGGACGTCGTTCACGGCTTTCTCTAGCGCTTCTTTGGTGGCACCAGCTTCGCGCAGCAGCACGCCGGCTTTGTCTTTGTCGCGAATCAGTGCGAGCAAAAACAAATCACTGGAGATAAACGAGTCACCTCGCTCCTGAGCCAGCTTATCGGCGACATTGATGATGCGCGCTGTTTGCTGAGACAAATGTACCTCACCAGCCTGCCCTTGTACTTGTGGCAGATCAGCCAAGGCTTTATTCAATAAATCACTCAGGGCACGATCTTGCACACCGACGCGCGCCAACAACGGTCGAACACTGCCGCCATCTTGCTGAAACATCGCCGCCAGCACGTGGACCGGCTCGATGAATTGGTGGTCTTTCCCCACCGCCAGACTTTGCGCGTCAGCCAACGCAAGCTGGAACTTTGAAGTTAGTTTATCCATTCTCATGGGACACCTCGATTAGGTAAAATTTTTCTACCATTAATTTGGGGGGGATTCGTTGAAAAACAAGCTGCGCCATTTTTTCTTGCAGTCGGTTTCTGTTATTCTGACAAGGTAAAAGTCACCTATTTCTGCAACGAGGCCTCCTTCATGTCACACCCTCTTCCGGACCGAAAAGTTATCAAACGATTGGTCAAATACGCGCTCCAAGAGGACATCGGCAGCGGTGATTTGACTGCGCGTCTTACGCCGAAGAAAAGCGAGATTGATGGCAAAATCATTACCCGTGAGCTGGGCGTCGTGTGCGGCACCGCCTGGGTTGATGAAGTGTTTCGAAAGGTTGGCAAACGCCATAAAACCAAAATCGAAATCGACTGGAAAGTACAAGACGGTGATCAAGTCGAACCGAATCAAACTTTGTGCCGGTTCGAAGGCTTCGCGCACCCTATTTTGTCTGGCGAACGCACCGCATTGAATATCCTGCAAACCTTGTCTGGAACGGCAACCATTACGCGTCAATACGCGGACGCCATCGCGCACACTAAAGCGCGACTATTGGATACGCGCAAAACGCTGCCAATGATGCGAGAAGCACAAAAATACGCCGTGCTCTGCGGCGGCGGTGTCAATCACCGAATGGGGTTGTACGATGGCATTATCATCAAAGAGAACCACCTGCGCAGTGGTAAAAGCCTGGAGCGCATCGTTGCCGATGCCATCGCTTCAATGCCTTCAGGCACGCTGGTGGAGCTTGAAGTCGAAACCATAGAAGAGCTGGAACGCGGACTGCACGCTGGTGCTAAACGCATTATGCTGGACGACTTCACCTTGGACGACATGCGTGAAGCTGTGGCATTGACTGGCGATCAGGCTGACCTGGAAGCCTCAGGCGGGGTCACACTGGATACGATCGCCAAGATTGCAGAGACTGGCGTGGATTACATCTCCTCGGGCTCGATCACCAAACACGTCCGCGCATTAGATTTGTCTATGTTATTTGATTACCGTTGAGGTATTCAGGTACTCACTTTAGCGTTGTCGCCGTGCGACTCCGAACACTGCACGGCTTGATTCTGTTGTTGTTCTGCGGACTGCTCACCGCATGCGGTCCATCACAACCCGACAGCATCATTTATCCCGCTAAACGCATCGTGACGATGGACGCCTCACGATCTGAAGCTACGGCGGTACTGGTAGAAGACGGCCTGATCACTGGAGTTGGCTCGGTTGCCGACTTACGCGCAGTAAAACCACAGGCACAACTTGACGACAGTTTTGCGCAACACATAATTTACCCTGGGTTCATCGACCCGCATGTCCACATGCTATTGGGCGCGTTGATTTATTCACGCCCATTTACCCCACCCTGGGATATGCAGACGCCACAGGGTATCGTGAAAGGCCTGGCAGACAAATCAGCGCTACTGGCCCGTCTTAAGGAGCTCGACGCCCAGTTAAGCAATAAAAACACACCTCTCATCACGTATGGCTACCATAACTTGATTCACGGTGAGATAACGCGTCATGACCTGGACACCGTATCGTCCCAACGCCCCATCCTGCTCTGGCACTATTCCGCACATGACTTCTACCTCAATTCCGCCGCGCTGGAATGGGCTAAGGTAGATGCGAACCTGAGCGCACGCTATGTCGGTGTGGAGCTGGACTCGAATGGCGAACTCACGGGCCGGCTTTACGAGGACGCACCAAAATACCTGTTTGAGAAACTCGCGTTCCAACTACTCACACCCGGCAATGTTCGTCGTGGATTTAATGGTTTTGAGCGGCTGCTGGCCGATGGTGGTGTGACCACCGTAGCGGAGCTGGGTTATGGCTTGTTTGGGCGTCGGCTTGAAGATCTTTACTATCTGCTTGAGTACACTGACGACGATCCGTACCGTCTCTACCTGGTGCCGGAATTTCGTGCCTTTCAACAAGTCTACGGGGATGACACGGTGACCGCAGTTGCGGCACTCGCTGAAGAAGAACCCGACCGTGGAAAACCACAGGTGTTGCGACAAATAAAATTTTTCACAGACGGTGCGTTTTACTCTCAGACCATGCGCCTCGATCCTCCTGGTTACCTAGCAGCGAACACAGAACACCAGCTCGGACTCTGGGTGACACCGGAACCCATGTTGGCGGAGGAGATTCAACCCTTTTGGGATGCCGGTTTTGGGATCCGAATTCATTCCAATGGCGACGCTGCGCAAACCGCTACCCTGAATGCGATGACCTCGGTACGCGCAAATAACCCCTCTGTCTCAAACCGGTTTGTGATTGAACACGCAGGGTTGGTGTTGCCGACACAAATTGAACGCCTTCAAACGCTCGATGGCGGTGTGTCGGCAGCAAGCCATTACGTTTATTACATGGGGGACAGCTATCAAACCGCCTTGGGCGAGCGTACCACCCATATTACCCCTTTGGCGTCACTCAAACGCAGTGGGATACCAACCACACTGCATTCCGATGCCCCGCTTGCACCGCCTTCTCCTTTGCGGGCAGCCGCCGTACATACCACGCGTGAAACGCGTGCAGGACACATCTCGAACGCATCAGAAGCATTGACGCCCTACGCGGCATTACAAGCAATCACGATTGATGCAGCGTGGGCATTGGGCAAAGAAGCCGAAATCGGCTCAATCGAGATCGGTAAACGGGCGGATTTCACTATCTTGGGCGAAGACCCGCTGCAACGTAACGCAAAAGAATGGAGTGAAATTGAAGTCTGGGGCGTGGTGATTGATGGAATCAAGTATCCACGCGCCACAAACCTGAGTACGGAGTAGACATCGACAATCGCATAAAAAAAGCCCGCAGGGTAGACACCATGCGGGCTTTTTAAAATTATGCGAGAAAATCTTAGTTGAGTTTCTCTTTAATGCGCGCAGCACGACCGGTGCGCTCACGCAAGTAGTACAACTTGGCGCGGCGTACTGCACCACGACGTTTTACCGTCACTGAGTCGATCATCGGGCTATGTGTTTGGAATACACGCTCAACGCCTTCGCCGTAAGAAATTTTTCGTACTGTAAAAGCTGAGTGCAGACCACGATTACGCTTGGCAATCACCACACCTTCATACGCCTGCAGACGCTCACGGTTGCCTTCTTTAATTTTCACTTGAACCACAACCGTATCACCTGGGCCAAACTCAGGGATATTTGGGTTCAGCTGTTCGCTGTTGATCTCATCAATAATGTTAGTCATCTTCGTCTCCGGCGATACTGTTTGACGCGTTATTGCTCAAAGGAAGTATCGTCTAAATTACGCTTAAATTCATCCAACAAACGGTGTTGCTCATCTGTCAGCTCTAATTCTTCCAGCAGTTCCGGGCGACGTAACCAAGTACGCCCCAAAGCCTGCTGCATTCGCCATCGTTCGATGGCTTGATGATCGCCGCTAAGCAATACATCAGGGACACTCATTGCCGAGTCCGACCCGTGTTCAGGTTCAAACAATCTCGGCTTTGTATAATGCGGGCAGTCCAACAGACCATTCACAAATGAGTCCTGTACGGCCGATTCCGCATTACCCAAACTGTCTGGTAATAGTCGCGCAATGGCGTCAATCATCACCATGGCGGGTAGTTCACCGCCCGATAATACAAAGTCGCCGATCGACCATTCTTCATCGACGTACAACGCCAGCACGCGTTCGTCGACGCCTTCGTACCGACCCGCTAAAAATATCAGCGAGTCAGTCTGCGCAAACTCGGTCGCGGCCTGGTGGTCAAACCGCCGCCCTTGCGGACTCAGGTAAATCACCTTGGCACCGGGCCTGGCAGCGTGTTTAGCCGCATCCAGCACACGACACATCGGCTCTGGTTTCATCACCATGCCGGGGCCGCCGCCATAAGGCCGGTCATCGACCGTGCGGTGCCGATCGTCAGCGTAGTCTCTGGGGTTGTGTACGGTTAGCGACAACACGCGTTGTTGAATCGCTCGCCCAATCACACCCTGCTCAGTTAATACGCTGAACATTTCAGGAAAAATCGATATAACGTGACAATCCACTTTTATCCACCTTTCCGATTAAAAAACATCGCCTCACCAGCTTTCGCTGACCAGCACGAATCTCATTATCCGGGAGCTTACTCCGGCAAATCTCTTACTCCAGTAAATAACTGGGATCCCAGTCCACCGTCATGGTTCCGGCATCTAAGTCGACGCCCAACACCACCTGATCGATGTACGGGATCAATACATCGGGTTGACCCGACTGGCTATTTTTACACACCAGCACATCGTTAGCGCCGGTCTCTAAAATTGAGTCGATCGCTCCAATGTCACCATCGCTATTACGTACTTGGAGTCCAACCAACTGGTGCCAGTAAAACTCGCCGGCGGGCAATTCAGGCAAATCACGTTGATGCACAAATATTTTGTACCCGTTCAGACTCATTGCCTGGTCGCGATCGGTAATGCCTTCAAGCTGCGCTACGATACCCTGACCTTGTTCGCGACACTGACGTATCTCAATCGCTTCGGGGTCACCACCTTGTCGCGGCGGTTGCAAATACCAAGTTTTGTAATGAGCAATGTCAGCACGGTGTCGAGTGTATGAGTGAAGTTTAATCCACCCTTTAACGCCCCAAACGCCGACGACCTTGCCTAGTTCGACATACATCTAGAAGAAAACCGAGATGCAAAGACTGCGAACAGCCGTCGAATTACTCTGCAGAATCTTCCGCAGTTTCTTCTGTAGCGGCATCAGCAGCTTCGGCTGCTTTTTTCGCTTCTGCTTCCGCTTCAGCGGCGACTTTTACAGCTTTCGCCTCCGCAGCCTCAGAAGCCGCTTTTTTCGCTTCGGCAGCGGCGGCAAGTTTGGCTTTTTCAGCTTCGATCGCCTCAGGCCCTTTGCTGAACTCTTTCAGCAGACTTGCAACACGATCAGAAGGCTGCGCGCCTTTACCAACCCAGTACTCAACACGCTCAGTGTCGATACGCAAACGCTCTTCGCCACCGACGGCACGCGGGTTAAAGAAACCAACACGCTCGATAAAACGGCCGCGTGGTGAACGACGTGAGTCAGCAACCATAATGCCGTAAAATGGACGTTTTTTGGCGCCGCCACGTGCTAAACGAATTGTTACCATAATTAAATGCTCTTTTGTCTTTATAAATGCTCGCCGACCAACCGGACGCATCCAGAGTTCAGCCAGCAAATGTTAAACTTTTCGATTGAGCAGGATTAACACCGGGTTAACCCTGACAAGGCGCGCGATTTTAGCCCTTAAAGCAAGGAAAGAAAAGGGCTTTGCAGCAAAATCGGTAAATTTATCAGTCAAAGCCCGTTTTTAACGCCATTCTCGCCGCAGTGCGACTATAACAGACTGAAAATAATACAAAAAGCACCTAAATATGCGTCAGGCGCTTGTGTTCATGGGGGCTGGCCAATAAAATTCGCGGCCATCAGGCGGTTAAGCCGCTACTCCCGAAATTCATCCGGACTTTCCCATGTTTGAAAACTCCGCTGCATTAAGAAGCAGCATGAAAAACGACGTTTTGTCGGGCCTCACCGTGGCTTTGGCTCTGGTTCCTGAGGCAGTCGCCTTTGCTTTGATCGCTGGTGTCGAACCCTTGGTCGGCTTATACGCGGCGTTTATGGTTGGCTTAATCACCTCAATCTTTGGGGGCCGACCGGGCATGATTTCCGGTGCGACCGGCGCAATGGCAGTCGTCATGGTGGCCCTGGTTGCGGATCACGGCGTTGAGTACCTCTTTGCCGCCGTGGTATTGACTGGTCTAATCCAATTACTGGCTGGTGTGCTGCGGATCGCACGATTTATTCGCCTTGTCCCACACCCGGTGATGCTGGGTTTTGTCAACGGACTTGCGATTGTCATCTTTTTGGCACAATTATCACAGTTTGGCGAACCCGGTGGCACTGGCTGGGCGGCTGGGACCTTCCTCGAAGGTAGTATTCTCGACGTTGCTTGGCTGCCATCAGCCCAACTTACTGTCATGCTGGGATTGATTGCGCTGACCATGTCGATCATTCACTTTCTACCGAAGCTGACGACCGCAATCCCATCGTCTCTGGTAGCAATTTTGGTGGTTTCTCTATTGGTGGTTGGGCTCCAGGTTGACACCAAAGTGGTCGGAGACATCGCTTCGATCGCCGGTGGCTTCCCGAGTTTCCACATACCGAGCGTTCCATTTAGCTTTGAAACCTTAACGATCATCTTGCCCTACGCGGTGGTCTTGGCCGCCATTGGCCTAATCGAATCATTGCTGACACTGCGCCTGATCGATGAGATTACGGAAACTCGCGGCAACGGAAACCGTGAGTGTCTCGGTCAAGGTCTGGCGAATACACTCACCGGCCTGTTTGGCGGTATGGGTGGCTGTGCCATGATTGGACAAAGCATGATCAACGTAAACTCCGGAGGCCGAGGACGCTTGTCCGGTATCACGGCGGCGATTTCGCTTTTAGCGTTTATCCTATTTGCTTCGTCGCTCATTGAGCAGATACCGATTGCTGCCTTGGTTGGCGTGATGTTTATCGTGGTTATTGGCACCTTTGAATGGAGTAGTTTTCGCATTATTCGGCGGGTACCACGTCAAGATGCCTTTGTTTTGATCACCGTGTCTGCGGTCACGGTCTTCACCGATTTGGCCGTTGCAGTGATTGTTGGTGTGATTATTTCTGCGCTGGTGTTTGCTTGGAATCATGCCAAGGAAGTTCGCGTTGAAAAACGCGAAAATCGCTACGGCTCTCACTATTACACTGTACACGGCCCGCTATTCTTTGGGTCCACCGCGAGCTTTTCGGAGCAGTTTACTCCGCGTGATGACAATACGGATGTGATCATCGATTTCGCGGATTCACGCGTGGTCGATCACTCCGGCATTGAAGCGATCGACGCCCTCGCCATGCGCTACAAAAAGAACAATCGCACCTTGCATTTAATCCATCTCAGCCGCGAATGTAAGAAACTGTTGAAAAAAGCCGGTGACATGGTGGAAGTCAATGTGGTTGAAGACCCCGATTACTTTGTGGCCATTGAAGATGCTGACTGGGGCGACGAGCCCATGGTTAATTAATCCAGCATACGCCTAAGTACATCGTTTATGATGAGGCCTGTTGTTAACCAACGCAGGCTTCATCATGACGTTAAAAAAAGGGCTTACCTACCTTCTCATTGGATACGTCGTCTTCGTATTCGTTCAGTCGCTGGTCTTTAAGTTTGCTGGATCAGAACAAACTACGATCATCTTCACTACGATCGCAGCATGGATGCACGACATCGGCTTAGGCGTGATTGCCCCTATGTTTGCAAATTTTGGTGGCTACGCAGTTGGTGGCGTAGAACTGATTGCCAGTGGCTTGCTGGTCTTCCCGACAACGCGCCGACTGGGTGCTTTAATCGGACTGGTTGTGATCTCAGGTGCGATCTTCTTTCACCTTGGGACACCACTTGGCATTGATCGCACCATAAACGCCGCAGGTGACACCGACGGTGGCGCCCTGTTTTATATGGCCTGCGGAGTGTGGATCAGTTGTTTTCTGATCTTTGTACTCAGCAGCGACCCCAAGAAACGGCAGACTGCATAGTGTATTTTCGAGCACAATTCTGAATTTCACCCGACCGGGTGAGGCGCATACGACAAGCCTTGCCTATTATTACGTCAACAGCGAGGCTTCAGGATGAAGCACCACAACAGAGACGTTGACTCGCTGTTACTAGCCGCAGCTAATGGGGTCGGTCGGGAATGGAAGCCCAGCCGGCCCCTGCCCTTTCCGGCAACGCTTATTAGCGTTGAGTCCGAAAACCCAACACATCAAGCGTTGCACGCATAATTTGCGTCCTAAAACGGCATCCCGCCACCGCCGCCCGGAGGGAATTTACCCCCCATACCAGGCATCCCCCCCATGCCTCGCATCATTTTCATCATCTTGCCTTTACTGCCCATCTTCTTCATCATTTTCTGCATCTGCGTAAATTGCTTCAGCGTTTTATTGACGTCCTGGATCTGAGTACCTGAGCCTAACGCTATACGCTTTTTGCGACTGCCCTTGATGAGCGCTGGAAACTGACGCTCTTTCGGTGTCATCGAATTGATAATGGCGACACTTTTATTCATATCGCCCATCACGCCCCCCATGGCACCGGCTGGCAGATTTAAATTACCCATGCCAGGCAGCTTGCCCATCAGGCTTTCAATGCCACCCATGTTATTCATTTGTGCAACCTGGTCACGATAGTCTTCCAGATCGAAGCCTTTGCCTTTCTTGAGCTTTTTGACCAGCTTTTCAGCCTTTTCTTTGTCAACTTTTTGCTCAGCCTCTTCGATCAAGGTCATCACATCGCCCATTCCGAGAATGCGCGATGCGATACGATCAGGGTGGAAGGCTTCGATGCCGTCTATTTTTTCGCCGATACCCAAAAACTTAATCGGCTTGCCGGTAACCTCTCGGATCGACAGCGCTGCACCACCACGCGCGTCGCCATCGGTTTTGGTTAAGATGACACCCGTCAACGGTAAGGCTTCATCGAACGCTTTGGCTGACACCACCGCATCCTGGCCCGTCATGCTGTCAACCACAAAGAGGGTTTCGACCGGATTCGCTGCTGCGTGGACGGCCTTGATCTCCTGCATCAACTGCTGGTCGACGTGCAGTCGACCCGCAGTATCCACGATCAACACATCCATGACCGCATTTTTTGCCGCTAACTTGGCGCCATTGACGATATCAACTGGATTCTGGTCAGCCGAACTCGGGTGATAGGTCACGTCGATCGATTCGGCCAAGGTTTTCAGCTGCAGGATCGCAGCGGGACGGTACACGTCCGCGCTCACCACCATGACACGTTTCCCTTCTCTGTGTTTGAGTAAATTCGCCAGTTTACCGACCGTGGTGGTCTTACCCGCACCTTGCAGACCCGCAACCAGAATTACCGCCGGTGGCGTTTGTGCCAAATTCAGTGCGTCATTGGCGGCACCCATTAATTCGACCAGCTCATCCTGAACGATCTTGATAACCATCTGGCCAGGATTCAGACTCTTGGATACATCTGTACCAATGGCTTTTGCTTTAACCTTGCCGATAAAAGACTTTACCACCGGCAGGGAGACATCCGCTTCGAGTAACGCGATTCGGACTTCGCGCATGGCATCAGAAATATTTTCTTCCGTCAGTCGGGCTTGGCCGCGTAATTTTTTGAGCGTACCTTGTAAACGATCACCGAGTTGTTCAAACATAGTTATTCATTGGCTTCAGAAACAGGTGTGATATTCTACTCGCACTGATTCAAAATCTCACCCTAACAACCGAGTTTTACGCAGCGATATGCCCATAACATTGCAAATAAGTGTCGCAATGGCGTTGTATCTGGTCGCCACCCTGCTCATTGTGATGCACATTCGCAACACCGTGTCCGGTAACAACGCACCACCAAGAAAAACCTACATCCGGGCGGCATTCGCGTTTGGCACCCTAGCCTGTTTACTGCACATCGCTGCCGCTTGGCAATTGAGTCAAACTGGTACCGCGTTCAATTTTGGGCTCCATAGCATGACCACCGTGGTCAGCGCTGTGGTGGTCGGCATTTTTTTACTGGGTAGCACGGCCTTACCGATCCGACGCCTAGGTGTCTTAGTGTTCCCGCTGACCATTGCCTCGTTGCTATTCACCCTGCTGTGGGACGATGCACCGCTGATTATGCGCAACACCAGCACCACCTTTCGACTCCACCTACTGGTGTCGATCTGTGCTTACGCCATGCTGGCACTGGCTGCGGTACAAGCACTGCTGTACAGTTATCAAGAGCGTCAGATCAAACACCGCGCCAGCCCTCGCATGTTAATGGCCTTGCCGCCATTGCAAACTATGGAAGTCTTACTGTTTCGCTTAGCCGGGATGGGTTTCGTGTTACTCACCCTCACCCTGGCGAGCGGCGCTATATTCAGCCAACAAATTTTTGGCAATCCATTCATCTTCAAGCACCATACCATTCTGGCGATGCTCGGATGGTTGGTATTTGCGACACTACTGTACCGTCGAGTTCGCCACGGCATGCGTGGTTCACAAGCGGTACTATGGACCGTTGGTGGCTTCCTTTTAATACAATTAGGTTATTTCGGTACTAAAATCGTGTCAGAAAGCCTAAGCGTGCAGTAAACTAGCGCCGGCGTCGCTGGGCAGCCCCGTGACGCGTCTACTATCGTCAACCTTAAGAATAGATATCTCGTGAAGATCAAACGCAATCCGACACGCGAAGTTGCCATCGGAAAACGCTTTATTGGCAACCACCATCCGATTCTAGTACAAAGCATGTGCGCCACGCGCACACAAGACATTGCTGCGACGGTCGAACAAACCAATGCGTTGCACGCGCGCAAAGCCGGTGTTGTCCGCATTGCTGTAGACAACAAAGCCGATGCCAGAGCACTGGCTGAAATTCGTAAAGAAACCGACGCGATCCTGTCGGTTGACCTGCAAGAAAATTACCGAATGGCAGAATTGGTTGCCCCGCATGTGGACAAGATCCGCTACAACCCTGGACACCTGTTTCATCACGAGCGCGCAAAAACCTGGCAGGAAAAAGTCCGTTATCTTGCCAATATCGCTGGTGATAATGATTGTGCAATGCGGGTAGGAGTTAACTGCGGCTCCGTTGACCCGGACAAACTTGAAAAATACGATCCACGCGACTCCGTATCGCCAATGTTGGACTCGGCATTGGAACATTGCGAATACCTGGACTCGATTGGCTTTACACGTTACTGCGTTTCATTGAAAGATTCGGATCCGCAGAAAGTTATTACCGCTAATATTCGCTTTGCCGAGGCTCGCCCCGATGTGCCGTTACACTTAGGTGTGACCGAGGCTGGCATGCCGCCGATGGGTATCATCAAAACTCGAATTGCCTTTGAGCAGCTGATTAGCCGCGGCATCGGCGACACCGTGCGTGTGTCACTGACACTACCGAATAAGATCAAAGCAGACGAAGTCGATGCAGGCCACGAAATAATTGATGACATTTATGCCGGACGCGTCCGTAGTGTTGTTGCCTTTGACCCAGACAAATTAAATATCATCAGCTGCCCAAGCTGCTCGCGCGTTGAAAACGAGGCGTTCATTGAGCTGGCACAAGATGTCAAAGAGATGACCGCGTACGCAGAAGAGCATAAAATCACCATCGCCGTAATGGGTTGCCGTGTGAACGGGCCAGGCGAAACAGACGATGCAGACCTAGGCTTGTGGTGTGGGCCGCGCCAAGTAAACCTAAAGCGGCGCGGGGAAAAGTTGGGGGCGTATGGTTACGATACCATTCTCGACAAACTCAAAGTCGAACTGGATTCCCTGATTGCACAAAAATCTCAGATCTAACCAGCAATCCACTCGGCAGGCTTCGACTCCCAAGCCTGCCGTGTTTACAAGGGACTAAGAGCGTGTTGCGTTAAACGTACCGCTCAAGGTTACGTCAAAATCCAACCCGCCTGAATTACATTTTCCATCACCCGAGACCGTTCCGGATACGGTGGTCCCATCGACCGTTCCGGTCACGCCCACAGTGCCCTGACAGTCGTCCTCAGTGATCGGCAAATTGCCACTGAATGACCCATCGTTGTTCAGACCAACCGTAAACGTCTCGTCAGGGTCATCACCATCAAACCGAATTCTTGCATCCTCAGTCACCGTCACGGTGATCGGGAACGAGTCGGTTTCTCGAATGCCCAACGCTTCAGCAGTGACCTCCAAAGTACCCCTATAAACACCAACAAATGTGGATGGCACATCGGTACCCGGTAGAGTTGGGGTTACCATGCCTCCGGAATCACTGTCGCCGTCATCACAAGCGGCTACAAACAACAGCGCAAACAGAACGAGAAGTCTTTTCATAATAATTGGGTTTTATAGTCAGATTGATCGGTTTTAGGCATACGCCACCGGTCTCAAGATTAACAAATTCTGCCACACGCCATAAGGCAAAACGGGTTACTTTTCAGAGCGTTAATAAAATAAGTTCAACATCACCAGCATGACGGTCAGAAACAACACAGTCATGCCCAAACCGGCACGCATAAAATCCACGACCTTATAACTGGCCGGTCCCATGATCAGTGCATTTACTTGGTGCGTCGGAATGAGAAAGGAGTTGGATGTAGCCAGTGCAACAGTCAGTGCGAACACAGCGGGATTGGCACCTACCCCCAACGCGATTTGAATTGCCAATGGCACCAACAGTACAGTTGCACCAACATTCGACATGACCAAGGTAAACACGGTCGCGATGATGGCGAGAAACAATTGGATCACCCAGACCGGCAAACCATCCATCACTGTAAGCGCCAAGGATGCCAGGTACGCGGCAGCACCAGACTGCTGCATGGCTAGGCCAAGCGGAATCAGACAGGCCAGTAAAAACACAGTCTGCCAAGATACGGCATTATAGGCCTCCTCCATATCTAAAACGCGGCCAAGCACCATACCGACGGCACCGACCATCAGCGACAGTGCTAACGGTAGATCACTAAACAATACCAAACTAATCGCAATTAAAAACGCCACTGAAGCATTGCGCAGTTTATTGGTCCGAAACTCCTCTTTCGGGAAGTCTGTCACCACCGCAAAGCGTTTGTCTTTTGCGACCTGGATCATGTCCTGCCAGCGGCTGTGAACCACCATGGTGTCTCCGGCCTGCAACTTAAGGCTCGATAACGCATCATCAATCACGGTGTCGATGCGAAATACCGCCAACACACGCATACCAAAGCGCTTACGAATATCACACTCTGAGATCGTTTTGCCGATCAGATCAGAGTCTGGCGGAATAACAATTTCGGCAATCCCCGCGGTAGTCGGGTTCAGGGCTTCTGCAAACTCATTGAGAAACGGGCTAATTTCCAGTTGATGCGCTTCGGCATAATCTTGAATCTCCTGACGCGCCCCCATAATGGCCAGCAACGCGCCGGATGGAATCAGTGCATCCTGAGGTGGAATGATTTGCGTTGACTCTGTCGTCTTGATCCCCAAAATCCAACCCGAGCGTCCGTGCCCCTGCACCTCACCCAAACGCAAGCCTGCCAGGTCACTATCTTCGGTCACACGGACTTCAAAAATACGCCCGTCAATTCCGTACACGTCACGGTAGTGTTGCAAATTCTCGGTGGTTAGCGTCTGTTTTTCAGCCATCGGCAGGATTTTCTTGCCGAATAATAGGAAATAAGTAATGCCACTCATTACCAGCGCAAACCCCACTGGGGTCACCGAGAATAAGTCGAACTGCTCCATGGGAATGGCGTTGTCCGGAAAATGTAAATTGGCGCTTTCAATCAAATCGTTAAGCAGAATTAACGGGCTCGACCCAACCATGGTCATGGTGCCGCCAAGAATGGCGCAAAACCCCATGGGCATCAGTAAGCGTGACAACGGGATCGCTGTCCGACGCGAGATCCGACTGGCTACCGGCAGGAACAAGGCGGCCGCACCGATGTTTTGCATGAAGCTGGAAATATAAGCGACGCACATGGAAAGCACGAACATGATGCGCGACTCAGTTTTACCCGCGCGTTTTAATATTTGCGCAGCCATAACGCCCATCACACCGGTTTTATCGAGACCTGCCCCGATAATCATCACCGCGATAATTGACATCACCGCATTACTCGAAAAGCCTTCAAACAGCTGATAGGTTGGAATCAATCCACCATTAAAGGCTTCTACCTGCGAGGATAGACCGAGCAAAACCAACACCAGCAAGGCGGCGACATCGACTCGCACCACCTCAAAAACAAACAGAGTCACAGCAAAAACCAAAATTCCCAGAACGGCTATTATTTCGGGCGTCAGCGCGACTTCTAACATCTTGTTTGTTTTATGATAATTGGCTGGTTAGTGTTCCGAGTATTCTATCATAGCGCAGGCGTAACATACGTGCCCTTCTACATCACTGATGCGAATAGGAAACGTTTTTAGAAAATGCAAGCGCAGAAAGAAAATTTATCGCTTGAAACCATGTGCGATGTTGCTCTTATAATGAAGCCTCACTAACAGCAACTAGACACTTTATGCAGCTTGACCCTCATGCGATGTGGGCACTCGGCCTCACCGTCTTCGCACTTATTCTGTTTACACGCGAACGAATTCCCTTGGAAACGTCAAGCCTCATGGTGGTTGTGATTCTCGCCATCAGTTTTCAGGTATTCCCGTATCAGAACAGCGCCGGACAAACGCTGCGACCAGTGATGTTTTTTGCCGGGTTCGCACATGAAGCACTGGTTGCTGTGTGCGGATTAATGGTCGCGGGCTATGCCTTGGTCCGCACTGGTGCGCTGGATCCAATCGGGCGCGGCCTTGCAAAACTGTGGTCGTTCAGCCCTATGTTATCGGTACTGATCACGCTTCTGGTCTCCGCGTTATTGAGCGCCGTGGTGAATAACACGCCGATCGTGGTGTTATTGCTACCGATAATGCTGAATGTCGCGATTCGAACTAAAAACTCACCGTCCGGCATCCTGATGCCCATGGGGTTGGCAACCTTGTTAGGCGGCATGACGACGACCATCGGCACCTCTACCAATCTATTGGTAGTAAGTGTAGCGTCGGATATGGGGTTAGAAGAAATTGGCATGTTCGATTTCTTTATGCCGGCAGCGCTGGCTGGGTTGATCGGCATCGTTTATCTGTGGTTGATCGCCCCAAAACTGTTACCTAACCGTACCCCCAACCTTGAGAATAGCGGACCGCGTATTTTCACCGCGCACCTGCATGTTAAGTCTGGCTCTTTCGCTGACGGCAAGACGCTGACCGAGATTATTGAAAAAACCGAAGGTGCTATTCAGGTCTCAGGTATTCGCCGCTCGGAGAACACATTCACCGTTCCGTTACCCGATGCGAAAATCCGTGCAGGCGACCGACTGCTGGTGCGAGACACTCCAACGCAACTCAAAGAATATGAACGCGTACTCGGTGCAACGCTGTATTCCAAAGGGCATGAAGTCAGTGATGACAACCCGCTATCAGAAGACTCACAACACCTTGCTGAACTGGTGATTGACCGTGGCTCACCAATGATCCACCGCACGCTGAACGAGGTACACTTTTCGGACGTGTATCAACTGGTCACATTGGCAATTCACCGCAAAGGTAAGGTGCTCGAAAACATGCCGCAAGGGATAGCAAAAACTCCGTTGCGACTGGGGGACATTCTGTTAGTCCAGGGCTCCAACGAGAGTATCGAAGAGGTTAAGAACCGCGGTCACTTTCTGGTGTTAGACGCAACAACAGAGCTGCCCTCAACCAAATACGCAGGGCGAGCCGTGATTATTATGGGGCTCACGATTCTTGCGGCAGCTCTTGGCCTAGTGCCAATAGCCATCAGCGCGGTGGCTGGGGCACTCGCCATGGTCCTCACCAACTGCTTAAAATGGCAGGATATTCAGCGCGCACTGAGTGCACAAGTCATTCTGATTGTTGTGGCCAGCTTGGCACTTGGTACCGCCTTGACCCAAACCGGAGCCACAGTCTGGGTGGCGCACGAGTTTGTGAGCATCACCGCAGGCATGTCTGACCGGGTCATTTTCTCCGGCTTGATGTTATTGATGGCAATACTCACCAACATCGTCTCCAACAATGCAGCCGCAGTCATCGGCACTCCGATTGCGATCAGTATTGCAACCCAACTCGGTCTGCCACCCGAGGCGTTTGTGTTGGCCGTGCTGTTCGGTGCAAACATGAGTTTTGCTACCCCCATGGCCTATCAAACCAATTTATTGGTGATGAACGCAGGCGGGTATACCTTTATGGACTTTGTGAAAGCGGGCGTACCGTTAACCATTATTATGCTGGTGGCGATCAGCCTGATTGTCCCTATGATGTACGGTTTCTAATTATGCTGTCGAGTGGCTGGGCGCCATCGCCTCGAATCATCTGCCATAGTTCACGTAGGCGCTGCCTTGCTGCATCACCTGCTGGACGACTGTTACTCCACGCGACATGAGAAGCCGTCGTCGCATTCTGATCCAACGTGATACCCCACATCCCGGTTATCTGATTTGGGATCAAGGAGTAGCGTATATCAATGATCCGATTCGGGTTTTGAGGGTCGATCCCAAGGTGCTGGTTTGAAAACCAGGCGAAGCGAGCGACATCCAGAGCTTGCTGACTTTCCCGCTCCAACCAGGGAAAGTGTTGGTTGAGATCGAGTCTCGGCGCTGAGACTCCCACATAGACTTCCGGCTTAGCCAGCACCCGAACGGCATCCACGTAATAACTGTCGCCATGCCGATACACACTCTTCCAAACGATCAGATTACCAAAACTCGGTTTTACACCGAGCTGAACCGGTGCGTGCCCACGACTTGCTGCGAGCGCACGCGCGGCGTCCAAAGCACGATGTTCCTGCACCGCACCGACACCAAGATACCCCAGCGCATACACCATGGCGAATAGTGCAGCATGGTGGGAACGGCGCAGTACCGCAACCAATATGATCGTCAATAGCGGCAAGGTAAATAAGGGGTCCACAACAGACACGCTGTTCCAGGCAATACGTGCATCACTGAACGGCCAGAACAACTGGGTGCCATAAGTCGTGCACGCGTCCAAGACTGCGTGGGTCGCGTAGCCGGCAAAACAGAACCGATAAATAGCACCAAAACTGAGTTCGCTACGCCGTCGCCAATGTCGAAACACGCCAGCGAAAATAAGCGCACAGATCAGTGCACCGACAGGAATAAACACCAGTGCGTGTGTGAAGTGACGGTGATATTCCAGAAACAATAATGGGTCGGTGTCGGACTTGATTAATACATCTAAATCCGCTGCCATACCGGAGCAAAAGCCGAGCCCAGCGGCAATCATTTTTTGACTACGCTTAGCCACCAGCTGCGAAGCGGTGATCCCGACCACGCCTTGTGTTAACGGGTCCATTAGCTAATCCATTTCCACAATTTGCACCTGCATGCCGTCCATTGCTTCAGTCATGGGTATTTGACATGAGAGTCGTGAGCGCTCGGCGTCATACGCCTCAGTGGTCATCAACAACATTTCTTCATCTTCTTCAACGGGCGGTAACTTGAGCTGATCGGCGTTCCGTATATGCACGTGACAGGTCGCACAGGAACACGCACCTCCGCACATAGCCAGTATTTCGTCGTAATCGTTTTCCCGCAACAACTCCATCAGGCTCCAGCCAGGGTTAATTTCAACTTCACGCGTCTGGCCTTGCATGTCCGTTACTGTTATCTGTTTCATTGTCTTATATTTACTCACTTATTCATGTACTGCAGCGTTTTTGCAACTGCTGTGTCGCTCAGCATGCGTTATACTCGCTGTCGTTGCTGCTATGTGGCCTTCGTTTTGTAACATACCTTGATTTGAAAAATCCAGTTAGACAAATATTATGCCTGCTTACAATGCTTTCTATGCCCAGTCCGGCGGCGTCACACCCGTCATTAACGCTTCTGCCGCAGGTGTAATTCAAACCGCTGCACAATACCCTGAACACATCAAGAAAGTGTATGCCGGGCAAGATGGTATTCTCGGCGCACTACAGGAAGAGCTGATTGATACCAGCCTCGAAGCGCCGGCTGATATTGAGGCGTTAAAGTACACGCCCTCGGGCGCATTCGGTTCATGCCGCTATAAACTCAAGTCACTGGAAGAACATCGTGCTGAGTACGAGCGATTGATCGCGGTATTCAAAGCTCATGATATCCGCTATTTTTTTTACAACGGCGGCGGCGACTCTCAGGACACGGCTTACAAGGTATCTCAGTTATCCGAGTCCATGGACTTCCCAATCACTTGTATTGGCGTGCCCAAGACAATCGACAATGACCTACCGTTTACCGATTGCTCGCCAGGCTTTGGCTCAGTCGCTAAGTACGTCGCTGTCTCAATCCTTGAAGCGTCGATGGACGTTGCCTCGATGAGCTCCACCTCAACCAAGGTGTTCGTGATGGAGGTCATGGGCCGACATGCTGGGTGGATTGCTGCTGCAGCCGGCTTGGCTGCCGATCAACGCGAATTAGGGCCAGATATCATTCTGTTTCCGGAGATTGAATTCAATCAAACGGATTTTTTGCAAAAAGTCGACGAAACGGTCAAACGAAAAGGCCATTGCAGCATCGTTGTGTCTGAAGGCGCGAAATATCCGGACGGTCGGTTCCTAGCCGATTCAGGTGTCAAAGACGCTTTCGGCCACGCTCAACTTGGCGGCGTTGCACCCGTGGTCACCAACATGATCAAACAAGGGTTGGGGCACAAATGCCACTGGGCGGTGTGTGACTACTTGCAACGCGCAGCCCGCCACATTGGCTCAAAAACGGACGTAGAACAAGCCTATGCATTGGGTAAAGCGGCGGTTGACCTTGCCGTTCAGGGCGCCAATGCCGTGATGCCAACCATCGTGCGAACCAGTAACGGTCCCTACCAGTGGACCCTTGGGCATGCGCCACTGGCAGATGTCGCGAACGTCGAAGAAAAGCTACCGAGAGACTATATTTCCGACGACGGCTTTTTCATCACAGAGTCGGCACGCGCATACCTATCGCCGCTGATTCAAGGCGAAGATTACCCGCCTTACACACGAGGCCTACCAAATTACGTCATCTTGCGTAAACAGAAAGTAGGTAAAAAACTGCCGGACTTCAAATTGAGTTGATATCGACGCTACAGGGGATCATGGTCGCGCAGAAACGCAATAGGCACGTGAAAGTTAATTAACGTGAAACGTGACTGGCTAGCCAATAGGGTGAGCGACAACGTTGATGTAAACGCACAGAACCCCATGATCAAAGCTCAGCGAGAAAGGCGTTGATGCCGCGCAAACAACGCTTATGGGATTGGGCACCCGCCCGGTCCTACGCGGAAGACACCTTCACAGCCGCTCTCACCACCACCTAAGGTCGGCCCCAGAGTTACATCTCGGACGTCGCCATAGCAGACCAAAGCAGGCTTTTCATACGGCTTCTTAGATGTGTGCTTTTCCACCTGAAAAGCCCCTACCCCAGTATCTAAGACCCGGTTATTTTTCGTTTTCATAAGGATTCGTTATTGTTGTCAATCTGCCCCAACTCGCAGAGCATCCGATTGTAACACACTGATTTCCAATAATCATAGTAAGCACAACGCCACCTCAGCAAGTTATTTTTACTATTTTCCGGCGTCAAATCGTCAAAAAAAGCTGGGCGAACAATACCTTGCCATTGCCGAGGTGAATCATCAAACCAGTCATACCGCTCAAAGTCACGCTGAATGCCAGCGTCAATCACCGTGTTAAAGCTGGTCTTATTGTTCCTTCCGAGTATCGGATCCGGCAATGTATCGTGAAAGGCTCGCTTAACAATAGGCCGTTTAACGCCCTGAAAATAAAGCTGATCACTCGGCACTGAGAGCATAAATTCACACAGCTCACGATCGCGATAGGGATAACGCCGCTCGATATCAAACTTGGCTTCCATGACGCGCCCGTAAGCCATGTCTTCGCCGGCAAAATGATCCATCACCACCTGCCACTGTTCGGGTCTAGCCCTACCTCGGCTTTCATCCGCCAACCAGTGGGACTGCGATTGTTGCGCAGCGCATTGCTTGGCGATATCTGGCTGTAAACTCGGGTGCGCGTTATAACGTTGTCGCTTACGCCACGACGACACGCGAGCCACCCAGGGAATTGGTAATAGAAGATAGTATTTCACCACCAACCATGATTCTGGTACCGCGCGCCATAGGCGCCGGAATTCGGACCAAGCATCACGCCAACGTCCTTGCTTAGACAAATCGTACAAGAGCCCGTGCGTGGATTCATACAACAAATCCCCATGAATACCGGTGAGTAACACACGTACCCCCTGAGCCCGAGCGCGACGAAAGGTCTCTTGCTGAAACTCGGAATAGGGCGTCCCCACCGGGAGTGTTGGATTCAAAAACATCGTATCATCAAACCCGGGCCATTGATGATCACACACTATCTCGTGTTGAGTGAGGTTGAAATTCCGACAGACGGCTTGAGAGTAATGCCGCTCATCGGCTTCCGGATACACATCGAACACCCAAGAGTACGCATCAACACCTTCGACCGATTCCTCAGCCGCACACACTGTCATCGGTACGGAGTCTAACCCACCGCTTAACATAGTGCCGACCCGACCCACGGAACGCATACGGCGCCGGGTTGCCTGTGTCAGCAAGCGTCGAAATTCACCTGCATAATCAACATCAGTCCAGCCATTAAACTTCAAATCTGGCGCCTGATAAAAACGCTTGAGGCTGTGCATTCCTGGCGCAACTAACGCGCACTGTCCCGGCCGCAATACTGAGACCGATGCAATCACGCTCGTCGGCTTCACATCCATTTCCCCCACGAGCAAACGGCCGACCTTCGCTTCATTGAATTCAAACGGAACAACACCATATGCAATTAGACACGCCTCAGATGTGGAGATCAAAAACAACTCGTCATCGAGATAGTAAAATAAGCAACGGCCACCCATCGCATCGCGTGCAGCCAGCACACGCTGCTGTTGCTGATCAAACCAGACGAATACAAAAGGGCCGATCACCTCGTTAATACCGTGCTCACCAAATGCTTGCAGGTACGCAAAGAGTAGCTGCGCGTCACTTGTGTTCTCAGCGCCTACATCTGGCAACTCCTTGAGCAAGCGTTCACGATTGTCGATCCGCCCGTGGAAAGCGAAGTATTGTTGAGATGTGTGATCAAAGAGAGGCTGACGTTCCCCTACTTCCTCGGGCACATCCCAGCGAGACTGATAACCCATCGCAAAGTGTGTGTCACAAATTAGTCGACTGGCATCCGGCCCATAAGCTTCTAATGCCGTCATCATGCGCTCAGCACGCGATGGATCGACTAATTGCCCCTGACGATTCAGGGCGAAAAAAAAAGCGCTCATAACCGGAGTCTACCAGCTACGAGCGCCTTCGCATTAGGGTTTTATGGCACAGCCACCAACAGCTTAACCTTAAAAGCGTAATTCAACTCCTACTGAGGCGGTGCGATCTTTATTTGGACGCGCACCGTAAGGCTGACGGCCAAGGATATCGCGTTCGTCGGTCACATTCTCAATTCGACTAAACAACTTCAAATTATCCTGCACATAGTACTGCGCCGCAAAGTCCAAATTAGTTGCGGAATCGGTTTTTTCGAAGACGCCACAGCTTGCGCGCGTGCACACCGCATCGACTCTTCCGAGATTAGCACTGAGCTGCCACTTTGCGGCATCCAAAGAAATCGATAACTGGAGTTGATGCTCAGGAATATAAGGAATCGGGTCACCGGCATCCACATCACCAAAGAAATCGGTATCGGCAATACTGGTATCGAATTGACCATCGATGTAAGTGTACGCAACTTGGGTATTTAGGCTCAAATCATCAGACAGTAGGAACTGTTTTGAACCGAACACTTCGACCCCGCGCACCGTAGCGGCATCACCGTTAAACGCATCGCCGATTTCACAGTCGGCGCCTGATGATGCGGTGCACTCACCTAACAAGTTGCTGTAATCACTCTGAAAACCAATTATTTCAAACGCAGTCGAGTCGTTCTTGAAGCGAAAACCAAACTCGGCATTAACCGCTTCCTCTTCGCGTACGCCGGGTGAATTGCTAGGTGCCGTAAAACCTTTATGGACGCCTGCCACTAAGGACAAATTGTTATTCAAGCGATAGATCGCGCCCAAACCCGGTAAAAATACTGAGGTGTGGTTCTCGCGTGCGTCACGGAAACTACGCTGCGCACCATCACGAAAGCGTGTACGCGACTGATCAATTGATTCGTAGCGAAACCCGGGGGTTAACGTCCATTGTCCAAATTCAATGCGATCGTAAACATGCAATGCAATGGCTTCCGCCTGCTGAATTCGGTTGCCGGCATTACCCAGTTCACCCAAGTCATTCAGAACCAGCTTACCGTTAATTTGTTGGTATGTATCGTTTTGTTGCAGTCGATCTTCCTCGTCCTCGTGATAACGCAAACCGACTTCCACCTCATGACTGACGTCGCCAACCAGCAGTTTCCAGTCCAGTTTGGTTTGCAGCCCACGGGAGTAATACTCACGAGCGTTTGAACGCAACTGGATACTGCCGAACGCAGTATCCACACTACCGTTTAGAATGGCATTCAATTGTGTTGCGGAGACGCCGTTGAGGTCACTGCCCGTATTAACCGCACCGATCACATTCGACCAACTTGTGCCCGAATAATCCTGCGCCGTCATACTTCCGTCCAAGTCAATGCCTTCCGTTTTAAACCAATCACGTTCATGCGTATTGTTGTACGCAGTGGCTGCTAACGACAGCGATTCAGAGATCTCAAAGCGGTACTGGAAAATTGCCTGCTCATGGGCGGTTTCAATGTTATCCAATTCAGACAAACTATAACGACGGTCCGGGTTGGCGCGAAAGTCAACGTCGGTTAGCCCCAGGTAACTCTGATTCGAGTCCTGATCCGCTTTTTGTAATTTCAGCTCAACGGAGTGACGGCTATCGGCCGGGGCATAGGCCAGCTTGACCATATAATCAGTCACATCTAAACCGCTATCGGCGTCTGATTTATCGATTACCTGAAAACCGTCTGACTGCCACTGCTGTACTTCTAGCAAGTATCCGACGCCATTGTCCAGCGTGTCGCCATACTGTGCTAACAAACGCGCGGTGCTGTCTTGGCCATACTCGAGCATGACCATACCACCCGCTTGTGTCGGGATTGCCGTTGACACCATGTTTAATGCGCCACCAATGGTGTATGGGCCTTGTGTAATCGCGGCGGGGCCTTTGACAACTTCAAACGCCTGCATGCGACCGGCGGTCGGAAAATAATATGCCGACGGCGCAGAATATGGCGCTGGTGCGATCAGAACGTTGTCTTCTAGCAAGGTGATACGGCCACTTCGCTCCGTCGCCACACCACGAATGCTGATGTTGGGGCGTAAACCATATCCGTCTTCGATTTGGATAGAAACACCGGGAATAGAGCGCGTAATCCGCTGGATATCAGCGTACTCAAATTTGTCAAGTTCAGCGGCATCTACTAGATGAGCCGAACCCGTGATATTGTCGATATCGGCACGACTGCCAATTGTCAGCACTTCATCCAGTGGCACATCTGCTTCTGCCGCCATTGCGGTGGCGCAGACCTGCCCCATCGTTACCGCCACGCACAGTGCACGCGCGAACAGATTCTTTGTTTGCAGCATAAAATCCAGTCCCTACTATGGGTATTGTTTGGGTAACCGGAATATACTGATGTTGAACTAGGTCTTCAATGGCAAATGAGAATCTATCTCATTTTTGTTTGTAGTTTTATTGTCAGGCAGCTTTCACTTGCGTCGCATCCGTTGATAGTTCCGAATTGCTATGTCTTGCCCGCAACAATTGACCCAGCTGGATGTGTCCTAGCTCTGGCGCAAACTCGGTTCCCCGCCACGCGGTATGCCCACGAATAAACACATACGGCACCACCTCATCAGAGCGATTCACCAGTTGCGGGTGCTGAAACTCGTCGCGAAATACGCGTACAACATTGGCTTCGCCGTCGTAATCTACCAGTTGCTTAGGATCCACCAGAATTAGGTCAGCAATATCGCCTGTATAGATCGTGCCGCGTTCCACGTTGAACACGTCAGCTGCGTCTTTCGTGAGCCGCTTCACCATATAAGAGACATCTTGCTCGCCACCTTCAGCCGCCAGTTTTAAGCTCCGTAGATTGACATCATAAAACGCCATATTCGTGAGATGCGCACCGCTGTCATTGAAACCAGGCAATAGGGTTGGATCCATGAGTAGGCGCCGCACTGTTTTCATGTCGCGATTGGCGGTAATGGTGTACCAGGAAATCTTGGTGTCAAAACTGCGCAGTACTTGCAACATGAAATCAGCTTCATCGCTGACCCAATAAAAATCCTGTTCAACCAAGCTCTGTTCTTCGGCAGTGAGTGCGCGTGGTTCAACGCCACGCTTGATCTCAAGGACGCGCTCAAACAGTGCCTGAAACGTTTGACCTTGCCAAGTTGCCAGCGGGCAGACGTCCACGGTCATATTGCGAAAGTCTCGATCGAAGGCGTAATCCTCGAGCCTTAACCAGCGTTTTAACCGCGCTAAATTGAAGCCGGTTTTGCCTTTCAACCACATCGCGCGGAACTGTTTAATGTAATCCGGGTCGCGCAAAATTTTTTGGCGTGCGGCAACGTCTTCTAGATCAGTCTCATTGAGCGCACGGAGTTCTGGTATTTCTTCGGCTAAAGGCGTGACCGCACCATCCGACCACGTTTTGAACGGGGCACCCAAAGCCTGCATGTAAAAGTCACCACGAAAAAAGCGGGAATTAATTAGTTTGGTCAACAACCGTGTTAACTTGATAATGTTTCGGTTTGACGCCACATCGAGCGCCGCGACAACCGTGGTCTTCAATGGTTTGCCGTGTAAGCGTCCAGATGACAACAAAAAGGTTTTAAACACCTCCAGTGGACGATCCTTTGGCGGTGTGGCTTGCCAGACCGCGCCAGCATTCCGCACTTCTTGTGTGAGACGTTTTATTTCACCGTATTTAGCAAATTGAGTTGGAATCGTCTTGTGACAATTCGGTTGATTGGCCAAATAATGGAACGGTAATGCGTCGGTAGAAAAGCCCGCAAACCCCTGCGTTAACCCATCACGCAATAATTGCGACATGGTGTCGAGCTCAGCCTGAGTCGGATCACGCTCAACACTGGCCGCAAACCCCATGGCTTCGATCCTCAGCATAGAATGAGGAATCATTGTGACCACATTAGGGCCTAAGTTTAAGCCCTCCAGATGCGTGAGATAGTCAGCACTAGTACTCCAATCCACGCGATCAGCACACGCTTTCAGCACTGATTTTGGCATATTTTCGACCCGCGCATAACAATCCACAATCGGGTCATAACTGTCTTTACGTTGACTACCGAATGCCAAGCCGAGACTACAATTTGAAATAACCACGGTGGTGGTGCCATGACGCGTTGACTCCGGCAGGCCGGGCGCAACCTCTAGTTCCAAATCATAGTGTGTGTGGATGTCAAACAATCCAGGCATAGCCCACAAACCGGTTGCATCAATTACATCGGTCGCTAGGTCTACAGGAAGGCGATGACCGCGTGCAACAATTCGACCATCTTTGATGCCGATGTCTTCTGTGACTGGTGGCTCACCGTTATTAAACACGCGCGCGTTTTGAATTAGAGTGTCGAATTTCATTGATCTATTACGTTGCTGAGTTGGTTGAAGTATGCCGTCAGCATCGAAGCGCCGACCTCGATAACCTGCTCTGGCGGCAACGTGTTTTGGTCGAAGACCTGTCGATGCACGATCCCCTCTCCCATGGCGAAAAGGTTATGCGTGACAATTTCCGGTGATGGCAAATTGAAAGTCTGTACGAACAGCCGTATGTGATTGCGCAGTGCATCTTCGCCCTCGCGCATAATCACGCCAAGCTCCGCATCCACACTGCGGCGTTGTTCAAGCACCTGATGCAGTTCTGGTTTATTGGCGTGATACGCATACACAAACTCAAGGGCGCGCACAAACAATTGGTGCAGTCGCTGCGCACTCAGCGTATCTGATTCGGTGAGTGAAAATGGCGGCAGATGGTCACGGATCAACTCTAGGCCACGACGGGCAATTTCTCGCAAGATATCGTTTTTATTTTCAAAATACTGATAAAAGGTGCCAACAGCGACCTTAGCATCTGCGGCGATGGACTTGGCGGTCGTCTCGTCGAAACCCCGAGTAGCAAACTCCCGTTCCGCTGCATCGAGCAATGCCTCACGCTTACGTATTGCGCGTGCCTGAGTTGGCATGGGTTTCACAATCTATACTCCGAACGTTATGATCAATTGCTGGTGATCGCCAAGTCTGTTCTAAATTGAACTTGACGTCAAGTTCGATTTAGAACAGACTGAGTTGACGAATCAAACCGACTGATATCAGACCATGGTCTCGACGACAACCACAGCACCCTCATTTATCAATACTCGTGTACAACAGTGGTACCAGCGAGGTAGGTTGCGTGACCTTCACGGCAAGTCAATTTTCACTATTGATGAAGGTTCCGAATTCGATACGGCCGTGGTTTTGATACACGGATTCCCAACCTCGTCTATGGACTGGGAGCCGATATGGCCTGCTCTGAGTCGGCAGTTTCGCACCGTAACGTTGGACATGTGGGGTTTTGGCTTCTCCGATAAACCCAACACACGTTGCTATTCCATCCATCAGCAAGCCGACTTATTTGAGGCGCTAATCAGCGAACTTGGCATCCATCGCTACCACGTGATTGCGCATGATTATGGCGTATCCGTTGCGCAGGAGCTGCTTGCGCGCCATACCCCAAGCCATACAAGCCAGTGGTTATCCCTGTGTTTGCTCAACGGCGGTCTATTTCCAGAGGCACATCACCCCATTCTAATCCAAAAATTGATGCTCAGTCCGCTCGGCAAATACATCAATTACCTGACAGGATTCAAACAGTTTTCTAAGTCATTTTCATCGGTTTTCGGTGCCGGAAGTCAGCCGAGTGAACAAGAATTACAAGAGTTT
Source organism: Arenicella chitinivorans (assembly GCF_014651515.1). Taxonomy (NCBI): domain Bacteria; kingdom Pseudomonadati; phylum Pseudomonadota; class Gammaproteobacteria; order Arenicellales; family Arenicellaceae; genus Arenicella; species Arenicella chitinivorans. The sequence goes on along the minus strand of NZ_BMXA01000002.1, from coordinate 727,409 downwards.
TGGGAGGCGATTAACTTTAATGAAGGACGTCATGTATTCCATAACTTGATCACATACATGAATGACCGACGAACTCACCGCGAACGCTGGGTCTCAGCGTTGCAGAACGCGCCCGTGCCAATTGCCTTGATCAACGGCTCGGTCGATCCGGTTTCCGGAGCCCATCTGGTAAAACGATACAAAGAACTCGACTGTCGTTTGGATTATTTAGCTGAGCTGCCCACCACCGGTCACTACCCTCAGGTCGAAGCGCCGCAAACTGTGCTGGATGCGTATCAGTCGTTTTTATCAGAGCTTGGTGCGTCGAAGGAAACAATCACCAGACCGTTAGCCTGACCACCTCCATCTGCACTCACACTACCCTGCTCCACAGTGCCAGTACCACCGGCACCGCCGCCACCGAGCGTACCGTCAACGCTAGATCCTGCGCCACCGCCGTAAATACCCCCACCACCGCCGCCGCTACCAACGTCGAACGATTGCGGGCCGTCGCCACCACGCGTGCCGATACCGTGTTTGACCTTACCTGGCGACATACCTCTACCATTGGTACCAAAGGAACCACCTGCGCCACCCCGCCCAATCACGCCGCCATTACCAACACCGCTACCACCACCGCCACCGCCGGCAACCACCAGAATTTCATCTCCCCGGATGCGAATTACGCCGCTGGCGCCACCGCCACCGCCGCCACCGCCAGCCTTCCCTGAAGCAGCTGTTCCGCCCTCAAACCCTGGGGCGGAGCAGCCGCCTTTGCCGCCATCCGGCAGCTCGCCATCCATGCCACGAACGCCAACAAAAACATCCAGTGACTCACCTGGACTGACGTTGATGTTCGAGACAGCGGTGCCTCCCTCACCACCGTTGTTCAGGAGAATTCCAAACCCATTCCCTGACCCTCCTGAAGCACCAACAGCGAAAATCCGTACTTCGCTGACACCCTCTGGTATGACAAATATTTCGGACTTGGTGAACGTCAAGCTGACGCGTTCGACAGCCGAATCGTGATCAAGGTGTGGCAATTTCGCCATGGGTACAGAATCAATCTCGCTGCTTGGAATCAACTCACGTTTCACGCTTGATCACCTTCTTTTGATTTGAATGAGAAAAGTGTAGGCTTATCCCACCACGCTGTATGTAGCACAATTAGACTAGTGGTATGATTAGCACAGCAAAGCACCCGACTAACCACCGCTAGGCTACCCAACACCACTACTGAATGGGAATACAAAATGCTAGGCACCCACATATTACTGGTCGACGACCACACGCTGTTTCGAACTGGTATGCAGATGATCTTGACGCAAGTCGGTGGCGCTCGTGGGGTCTCAGAAGCCAGCTCAGTTCGCGAGGCTTTTGATTTTGATGAGTCCAGCGTTGACCTCATTCTCTTAGACATCCATCTTCCAGGGCTGAACGGCATTGACGGCATAAAACCAATGCGCGAGAAGTTTGCTGGCGTACCGATTATCATCCTATCAGCGAGTTCCGAGCTAGCATCGATCCGCCAAGCAAAAGAACTGGGGGCAGCCGGTTTTCTGAATAAAGCCGCATTAGCTGAGGAGATAGTTAACTCGATTACCCATGTCCTAGGTGGCGGCCAGTGTTTTCCGGCAGGTGTTGATAGTCAACCTGCCCCAGCAATGCATACTGGCGGCCATACGCTGACGCCGAGACAAACCGAGGTGTTAATCTACCTTTGCGAGGGTAAACCAAACAAACTGATCGCACGAGAACTCGACATGTCTGAGAACACCGTTCGCGTACACGTCTCAGCCATACTCTCAGCGCTTGGCGCTAAAAATCGTTCCGAGGCGATTCTGATCGCACAACGTGAAGGCATCACGAACTAACCTGGTTGTACGCATAGAACGATGAGACCCTCTGCGTCGGTTGCCAAGAAAACAGTTCTACGTGAGCAATTAAAGCAACTTCACAGCAACCTTCTGCCTCAGATAGCGGCGTACACCTTAGTTGTGGCCCTAGTGGCCTTTTTACTCTATCGTTGGTCGCAGGACATCCGCGTGATTATCTGGGCCTTAGTGGTATTTATCATCAATGGGTTCGGGCTTGCGCGCGCGGTAATCTTTCGCGACGATGTGCTGGATGAACCACTGAGAATTGGTGTATCCGAAACCGTCATGGCAACCATCAATGGTGTCTTGTTTGCGTTTTTGCCGCTGATGGTTGTGCCTGAAGCGACCGCCGAAATCACCATGTGGATCGTCTTCGCTAGCACCGCCTTGGCCGCCGCTAGCATATCGATGCAATCAAGCTGGCTTCCCGTCTTTCTGGGGTTTAACTGCACTCAGATGGGCGCATTAGCCTATAGCCTATCACTACGAGAAGAAGCGATTTATCAAGGGCTCGCATTGGGCGTCCTCATTCTGCTTGTGGCGCTGTCGTTATTTGCCTTTAATCTTCAACGCGCTATCCAGAATGCAATCATCTTGCGATTCGAGAACAATGGCCTAATCCACAAGCTTCGCTCCGCACTAACACAGACTGCAGAAGCGAATCGTGCAAAATCCGTGTTTCTGGCGTCCGCCAGCCATGATCTGCGACAACCACTGCATGCACTTGGTCTACTAACAGAAACCCTGGGCGGAACCGATCTCAATGAGAACCAACAACTGGTACAGACGCACATGATGTCGGCAGTGGAATCGACCAGAACGATGCTCGACTCGCTGCTAAATATTTCAAAACTTGATGCCGGAGCTATTTCTGCGGAGCCTCGGCCGTTTTTAGTACAATCAATTTTTACCAAACTTGAGGCTGAACTGGCACCAACAGCGGATGAAAATAATTTGATCTATCGAACGCGGGAAACCATCGCAGCAGCGCATTCAGATCCGTTTATTGTCGAGCTTATCCTACGCAATTTGATTGCGAACGCCATTCGATACACTCAACAAGGAGGCCTTTTGGTAGGCTGTCGACGAAGACCAGCAGATCTGCTGATGATCGAGGTTTGGGATACGGGCGTTGGGATGCAGCCGGACCAGCTCGACGACATTTTCCGTGAATTTAAACAGTTAGACAACCCGGAACGGGACGCACAAAAAGGGTTTGGACTCGGTCTGGCTATTGCTCAAGGGCTGGCCAAGACAATCGACAGCGAGATACGAGTACGGTCAAAACCGGGGAAAGGCACAGTCTTCCGTTTTGCGATACCGGCATCCGACGCTGAAATAATTGCAGATCTACCCAACGCAACTTCCATGCATGAGTTTATGGGCAAGCGCGTACTGATTATTGATGACGATCAACGCATTCGCATTTCAATGCGTAGCTTGTTGGAAACATGGGGATGTGAGTGTATTGATGCCGAGTCCGCGCAAGAAGCCATTGCATCACTTAACGGTACCTCGGTGGACCTGATGCTGGTCGATTACCGCCTGCGTGAAGGTAAAACCGGGCGCGATGCGATACACGTACTACGCGCAACATCGCAACAATCTGTGCCAGCCATCATTATCACCGGCGACACCGGCAAGGAGCGAATCAAGGAAGCGCAGTCAGTTGACGCACTGCTGTTGCACAAACCCGCTTCTGCCAGTCAACTACAACGTATGATGCGGTCACTGCTCTAACAGCTAAGCGCAAACCGGCGTGCACTCACTGCTTTAATTTTGGCCTTGAGTTTGATCCTCGCCCGGCACGTCAGCTGGGTTATCAAGTTCAGTTGCTGCTGAGTTCTCAATCGGCAAAGACTCGGTTGTTTCAACCCGAGGTGTCCGAGCCCGCACCACTTCAGCGGCTTCAATGTCGGCCAGCATCAAGTTCTTAATCACTGGCACCGGCGCATTACCATAACTCAAAAACTTATTGTGGAACTCGCGCAAGTCAAACCGATCACCCAATCTCTCCTTCAGCTGCTCACGAAACGCCATGATTTCAGAATACCCGGCGAAGTAGCTGGTTAGTTGCACCTGTGACACGGTTGCGCGACGCCATTTTCCCTCTGCTTCGGTGCGTTCCTGAAACGCTTCATTCATCAGCAAGTCCAATGCCTCTTCCTGTTCCATGCCAAGCACCTGGATGCTGTAATCTAGAATGGTGTTAACCACAACACGCAGATTCCATTTGCTGTACATCAGCCACATTTCAGGTTCATCGTTAGCGTATCCCGCTTCGAGCATCATGCGCTCTGAGTAAACAGCCCAGCCTTCCACCATCGCGCCATTGCCGAAAATCGACTTGATTTTACTCGGCGATTTATTCGCATGCATCAATTGGGTGTAGTGCCCGGGTATGGCCTCATGGATATTCAGAATCTGTAATATCCAGTGGTTGTACTCACGCAAATAACTCTCTGCCTGCGCCTCCGTATAATCGTCCAGTGGCGAGACGTTGTAATAAGTATTCGCCGTTGCATCATAAGGACCAGGTGCATTTACCGACGCCCCCGCAAACCCGCGTTGATACTCTGGCGTCAAACGCACTACCAGTGGTCGCGTTGGATCAGAATCAAGCAGTTGGTGCTCATCAACAAAAGCTTGAAGAACAGGAATTTGCCGGCGCACTTCATCAACAAAATTTTCTCGGGCAACATGTTTTAGCGAGAGCTGATCGATTAATTGTTTCACGGCCACCAGCCGGTCTTCTGGAATCGCTTGCTCTGCGAAGTAGTTTGGCCAGAGCTGCTCGGTGATTTCGATCATTTGCGTATGCAAATTTTGCTTAGCGTCCAACGCAAGCTGGTACAGCTCGGCCGCAGTGTAGCCAGAGGCGATATCGTGCTTGAACTTCTTTTCGTACAGTTCCGCACCGATTCGAAAACTCCGTGCCTCACCACTAGCTTTCAGTTCTGCCTCTTTGGCTTCCAACCACTCCAAATAACCCTGTACCGCGGTTACAGCGTCCGCAAGACGCGCGTCGAGAGCCGACGCGCCTACTTCGTCAATCGTCCCTGCGTCCTTGGCAATGGTGACTTTCGCTGGAATCTGAGATTTGAACATACCTAAAGCGCCTTTGGTCTGCTGAATCGCGAGCCCTAGATGCGGCAGCGTCGGCGTCTTTAGGTTCGCTTTGGCTGCATCGTAATACGCAGGCACATTCTGCAAACGATTGGAGATCGCCGCCAAGCGCTCCTCGAGCGGCGCATATTCGGTTGTCAGAATGACACCAAAGCTACCGGCGGGATTGTATTGCGCAGGATTCCACTCGTAGCTGCGAAAGACATCAAAATACCAGAGGCTAGACTTTATTTTACCTTCGATGATTGCCAGGTCAGTGGCGTTCGCGGCGTTCAAACGATTCGCGTTAAAACTTTTGAGCGCCTGTAGTTCACGTACAAAAAATGCGCGTCTTCGGCCACGCAGTTCACCATCGGGTACGAGGAGCTGATCGGCATGCTTGTAGTACCCCACATACACTCCATAACTCGGGTTCAATGCCCACAAACTCTCCAGAAAGTGATTTTTGAAGGCTTCAAACGCTTCGTTCTGGTCTAGGCTAACTTCGGGTGCCGGCCGCTCAACTGCCACTGGCTCGATCACTTTTTGCTGAGGTTCAGTCGGTTGCAATTCGGCGGACGCATCGATTTTTTCGTTATTACACCCAGCTAGGTAGATAGGTAGTGTCAGAGCAAGGTAGAGGTAGGTTTTCAAGGGCAGTCTCCGAACTATTGTTGTATCCCCTGACTATAAACAAATATTGAATGCTGCTCTAGCATTGTCTTACTCCAATGAAAAATTTAATCCTGTCGTCAATGAGTGGTGAGGTTAAGCGAGATGAAGGAAACGGAAAGCTGTTTTACGCCATTGCGGAAAGCGAGCAAATGTTCGAAAATACGAGGTATTTATAACAGCGTTATTTTGTTGCGCGTTTACGAGAACCCAGAAATCATATGTCAAACCCATACCCAAATTTATTCAGCCCTTTAGACCTTGGTTTTACGACTCTTAAAAACCGCGCCATCATGGGCTCAATGCATACTGGGCTCGAAGATCGTGCAAAAGATTTCCCCAAACTTGCCGCCTATTTCCGAGAGCGCGCCAAAGGCGGTGTGGGGTTGATGGTAACGGGCGGCTTCGCACCCAATGTTCAAGGCTGGTTATCACCGTTTGGCAGCAAGTTAAGTAAGCCGTCAGAGGTGAAGCGACACCGTCAGGTGACGGATGCAGTGCACGAAGAAGGGGGAAAAATATGCTTACAGATACTCCATGCTGGGCGTTATGGTTACAGTCCCTTATGTGTTTCTGCGTCGAACCTAAAATCACCAATTTCACCGTTTAAACCGCGCGCACTCAGTACTAAAGGGGTTTACAACACCATAAAAGATTACGCGACGAGTGCGTATCTGGCGCAACAAGCTGGTTACGACGGTGTCGAGATAATGGGGTCTGAAGGCTACTTCATTAACCAATTTTTAGTTACTCGTACGAACAAGCGTACCGACGAGTGGGGCGGCACATATGAAAACCGGATGCGTTTACCGGTCGAAATCGTTAAAGCGGTTCGCGAACGTGTCGGGTCTAATTTCATTATTATCTATCGACTTTCCATGTTGGATCTAGTCGAGCAAGGGAGCACCTGGAATGAAGTCGTAACGCTTGGCAAAGCGATCGAGGCGGCCGGCGCAACCATTATTAATACCGGTATTGGCTGGCACGAAGCACGTGTCCCCACCATTGCAACCAATGTGCCCCGCGCGGCTTTTGCTTGGGTAACGCAACGTATGAAACAGGAAGTTTCAATTCCGGTCGTTGCGACAAACCGTATCAACGACCCGGTGGTTGCCGAATCGATTGTTGCTGATGGGATCGCTGATATGGTCTCTATGGCACGCCCCTTCCTCGCTGATCCCGAGTTCATGAACAAAGCAGCCGCCGGCAAGACACACCTAATTAACACGTGTATTGCATGCAATCAGGCATGCCTTGACCATACTTTTTCAGGTAAGCGATCAACCTGTCTCGTCAATCCCAGAGCCTGTTATGAAACCGAACTAAACGTCACACCGACTAAGCAGGCAAAGCGCCTCGCCGTCGTTGGCGCTGGTCCGGCGGGTCTTTCTGCAGCAACCACACTGGCGGAACGGGGTCATACAGTCGAGTTGTTCGACAAGGCGGACCAGATTGGTGGTCAATTCAATTTAGCGAAACAGATTCCTGGTAAAGAAGAATTCCACGAGACGATTCGCTATTTTAACAATCTATTGCTCGAGACCGGTGTTAATCTGCGTTTGGGAGAAGAGTTTACAACGAACACAGGTATTGATGAATCCTTTGATGAGGTAATTATCGCCTGCGGTATCAAACCACGAGACCTTGATATCCCCGGCATAGACAACGCTAAAGTGCTTTCTTATATTGAAGCCATTCAAGCCCCTGACCGGATCGGGAATCGAGTCGCCATTATTGGCGCCGGCGGGATTGGATTTGATGTCGCTGAATTACTCTGTCACCAGTCATCGGATGGCATTACGTCCGTATCCGAATTCAATCGCGAATGGGGCGTAGATGAAGAATATAACGTCCCAGGTGCATACACGGTCTCAGAGCCTAGCGCACCAGCAAGACAAGTAACTCTCATGCAACGTAAACCTGAAAAATTAGGGAAAACGCTCGGGAAAACTACCGGATGGATTCACCGAGCATCCCTCGCAAAGAAAAACGTAACGATGTTGGCTGGAGTAGAGTATCTCGAAATCAATGAAGATGGCGTGCTTTATCGGACTGGTTCTAATGCCCCTCAACTTCTGGCATGCGACAGTGTGGTCGTCTGTGCGGGCCAACTTTCACAGAACGAACTCTATGCACAATTACACGCGTCGAACATTCCATGTCATTTAATAGGCGGAGCTCGCCAAGCAGGTGAACTTGATGCCAAACGCGCTATTCGCGAAGGGTTTGTGTTAGCTAGTGAGCTTTGACCAAGATGCCTAGAAATTGAACGTCTATCGCTATAAAAAACCGCAAAAAATAACAATATTTACACGACATGATGCTGTTGCGCTGCCCACTTTTATGCCGGAGCGCTCGCATTCTTGTTTTGTTCTTTTACCGTCACGGCAATACCAAACCCTTCGCATCGTACCTGCTAGGATAATTTCAGAGCCGCAATGCTCACGCGCTGAGAGAGCTCGTTAGTCAATCGTGGTTTTCACAGTGAAACTATCGCAATGCGTTCGGATGATGGCGATCCACAATTTATATCTAATCAGCTGTGTTTGGCGTAGTTTGCCAAAACCTACTGCGTCATTTAAATACGCTAGTTGGACTTGACTCCTGGGGTAGAGATTTTCCATCGCTGAAACGTGAGAAGCAGTAGGCTGAAGAACACTATCTATCCCCTTAGCGTTGCTACCTCTTTAGAAGACCGCAAACAAAAAAACTAAAAAATACACGCTAAAAAACTATTGCTTACCGCAATGTCGACCAGTTGGTGAACAACCTAGCCGCACCTACTCTACGCCACAGACATTGCCAAAGGGTAGTCTGAATAGAAAGGACTGATTTACGCGTACACTTATCACAAGCGCTAAGCTCGTTGTATTGCCCCGACAATGCACTCAATTAGACAACTGATTTTACGACCCAACGTAATACTCCGCCGCAATTTCATTCTATTTGTACGCTTCTAACCGTCAAGCCGTTCAATGGCTGAGCCTAAATGTTTTCTCCGAGCGTGACCGCATTAGCGGTAATATCCTGCTAGATTCGATAGTTCATGGCCGTACCAGTTTATCGTCACCACCCGCTAGAGGTTAATGGTATGAATTTTCTTGCATGCTAATCCAAAGTACGAGCAGAGCTACAGCAATCGATAAAACTGAGTTTCGAATACCCATAAAAAAAGCCCTGTAAGAACTAACTTACAGGGCTTTTTAATTTAAATCTGGCGATGTCCTACTCTCACACGGGTAATCCCGCACTACCATCGGCGCTAACTGGTTTCACTTCTGAGTTCGAGATGGGATCAGGTGGTTCACAGTCGCTATTGTCGCCAGAAAACCGTTCGAAGAACGTCCTAAGCAAACAGCTGCGGATCTTCTTCTTTACTTTTCAGAGCATCGTATCGCTACGCAACTCGGTATCTGGGCTTGTCTCGGCTATTGCCAATAAAATTAGTAGTTGTTAAGAGGTGGGTTTATAACAATAACCACACTTTTTTGTATCACTTTCTTGATATGTAATCATACTCGCTCATTCAATCAACCTACTTACCAATCATATGATTGGGAGCAGTAAACTTCGTTCGCTAATAAATATCATATTAAATTACTTAACCAATATCACTTTCTAGTTTCAGTGTTTACCAAGGTAAACGACCAAACCTTTTGGGTGTTATATGGTCAAGCCTCACGGGCAATTAGTACAAGTTAGCTTAACGCCTTTCAACGCTTCCACACCTTGCCTATCAACGTCGTAGTCTTCGACGACCCTTCAGGAATATCAAGTATTCAGTGAGACCTTATCTTGGGAGGGGCTTCCCGCTTAGATGCTTTCAGCGGTTATCCCGTCCGTACATAGCTACCCAACAATGCCTCTGGCGAGACAATTGGAACACCAGGGGTACGTCCACTCCGGTCCTCTCGTACTAGGAGCAGCTTCCCTCAAGTCTCAGGCGCCCACGGCAGATAGGGACCAAACTGTCTCACGACGTTCTAAACCCAGCTCGCGTACCTCTTTAAATGGCGAACAGCCATACCCTTGGGACCGGCTACAGCCCCAGGATGAGATGAGCCGACATCGAGGTGCCAAACACCCCCGTCGATGTGAACTCTTGGGGGGTATCAGCCTGTTATCCCCGGCGTACCTTTTATCCGTTGAGCGATGGCCCTTCCATACAGAACCACCGGATCACTAAGACCTACTTTCGTACCTGCTCGACATGTCCGTCTCGCAGTCAAGCACTCTTTTGCCTTTACACTAACCATACGATTTCCGACCGTATTTA